>NZ_NFIO01000003.1:0-351982 GCF_002159425.1 Alistipes sp. An31A | reverse complement strand
TAAGCTCACTTACGCCGATGGTACTGCGGTTCTCCCGTGGGAGAGTAGGTAGCCGCCTCTTCAAGGTCAGACTCACAAGGTCTGACCTTTTTTTGTGCCTGGCGGCGAACGGCGCGCGGTGCCGGGACCCGGAGCTGGTGGGGCTGCATCTCGGCAACTGCCTCTGCCTCGGGAGCGTTTTCTAAACGTAGCGTGCTATCGGGTAGCAGGTGTGTTGGCAGGCATGCGTGTGTGCGGACGGAAGAGCGGAAGGCTGCGCCGGCGGAAGGAGGTCGCAGAACCTTGTGTGGGGAGGATGCTGAGTAGCCAATGCGGGCGACGAAGCGACGCGGTGCCACGCTCATGCGTTTAGGCCGGAGTTGCCCTTGAAGCGGCGGCCTGCCGCCAACGATGCAGCCACCCACCCCAACCCCCTCCTTGATAGGCGGCGGCTTCTTTAATTTCCTTTACATATTTGTTTTCCTGTAAAATATTATATTTGTTATAAATAAGCGAGACTGCACAAATGTCATCTGCTCACGCATTGTTCGAGATTTATTTTATACCAGTTTGACCTATTTAACATTTAGCACACGGAGATTATGAAGAGAGCTGCTTTCCTAACGATGCTTTTGCTTGTGTTTACCGCCGTCGGGTTACGTGCGCAGACCTTCATGGACCGCACACACTTCGAGTTTATGGCGGGGGCGGGAACCGAGAGCAAGGGGTTTACGCCCATTGACTTTTCGTTCAAGGTTCATGTAGAGTTCGTCTCCATTTCATATCTCTTTGTCTCGGCGGAAGACAATGTCGCCCTCTATAGGCATGCCGATATCAAGAGTTATTACAATGGGGTCAGTCTGGGCGGCGGTCTGGGCGTGAAGTTGCTGAACGGTCTGGAAAGTATCCATGCGCTTGACGTGCGGGCGAAGGCGTTGAGCAGTGTGGGCTCACCTGACTGGAAGCGTACCTCCTATGACCTATCGTTGGCCTGGTATATCCGGTCGGGGAGATTTTCGCCGATTGTCGAACTGGGCTACCGGTATATCGATTCGAGCACGAAGGGTATCTCCAATTGCGGCCATGCCTTTCTCTCCATCGGTTTCAGATACTGATGGCCGTTGTCCTGTCCGTCCGGGATTTCGGACCGGAGTTTTTACCGCTCCATGCGGATGGTAAGGTCGGACCTCGCGGGTCTGACCTTATTTTGTCCCCGCCTGCGAACGGCCGAACTGCCTGATAGGCGGAGACGGAGTATGACCGGATATGGACGAACTTCCGGAGAAGATTCTGGACCTGAACGGGCCGTAGGAAGAGGCGTGGAGGTTCGGACACACTTGCTCTTTGGTTAAAAACATTATATTTGTATTTCGGATGGGGATGCGGACGGTCGGGCTTCTGTCGCAAGGCATCCGCTGCAGTCCCTTTTGACCAATCGGCTTATGATGAAAAAATTTCTTCTGCTGGCGTGCAGTCTGGTTGCCTGTGTCGGCGTCGTACGTGCCGGGGATGTCTCCCGGTATGCCGAGTTCGCCCGTGCGTACGGCATCGTCCGCTACTTCTCGCCCAATCCCTATACGCAGCGTTGGTCGGAGAGCGACTGGATGAAGGTCTGCGCACTGCTCGCCTCAAGGGCCGGGTCGCAGCCTTTGGAGCAGGTATTCCGACCGCTTGCCCCGACCCTCTTTTTCTCGGACGTCCCCACCCCGGCGCCCGAGGATGCAGCCTCGGAGGCCGTATTGGCGGATACGTTGGCTTCGGACGCCGCATCGGCGGCGCACGCAGCGGATGCTCCCGCCTCCTATTATCTCTACAGTGGCTCCGGGGAGCTTCATATTCCCTTCATCGCGCGGCTCTTCATTCCGGCTCTTGCCGATTACATACCTTATTATAAAAGGCTCGTTCGCGTGGGCCGGGACTCTGTCGCGGCGCCCGTGGCCCGGCGCTACTACGCCTACCGGCTCTTCGGAGGGCGCGTCCTCCACATCCAGCATGCCCTGCCCCGCGAGGCTTTCGATGCGGCGGCGACGCGCCGTCTGCTCTCCGAGGCCAGGCGCAGCTGGGACAGCCACCGGAGTGCCGAGTCGGGCCTCTCCCGCCGGCGCAGCTTCGTCTTTGGGCTGCTCTCGGACCCGGCGGTGCGTGTGGCCGACGTGACGGTCCGCTGGAACATCATCCGCCACTTTTATCCCTACTACGAGGAGGATTCGCTCGACTGGGAGCGCCGTCTGGAGCCCTTCCTGCAGGAGGCGCTCTCGATGGAGCGCGTGGAGCGTTTCGAGACGATTCTCGAGTGGCGCGAGCTGCTGTGCCGCCTCTTCCATCCGGTGAAGGACGGCCACCTCTTCGTGCGGCGAGACATGGCGCTCTCCGGCCTTCAGTCTACCTATCTGCCCGAATTCTATGCTGCGGCCGAGGCTCGGCTGGTGAACGATACGCTGCTTGTTCGTTTGGAAACCGACTCGGCGCAGCCCTGGCGCATGCTGCACACCATCGACGGCCGGCCCGCCATGGAGCGCATGGAGCGCTGCCGGGCGGTGACGTGCGCCGCGACGGACGGGCACCGCGACCGGTTGGCGGAGCGCGAGCTCTTCGCCGCGCCTGTATACGGCACTCAGTTCCTTCTCGGCAGCAGTGACCCGGCCGGTGTGGTGCGTCTGGATACGCTTCCGGCGCAGCTTCAGGAGGCTCCGACGGGAGTGCACGGCCGAAAGCCGCTCGTACGCTGCGGGAATGGAATTCTCTACGTCGATGCCACTTCACCCGAGTTGGACGAGAAGCGCTTCCTCGAGGCGCTGACGCCCGACCTGCGCGGGCTCTGCTTCGACCTGCGCGGCCTTCCGTCGGTGCGCTTCGAGGCTGTTCTGGCCCATCTGATTGCCGTGGATGCGGCTGCTCCGGCGACGGAGGTGCCCGTCCATCGCTACCCCTTCCGGCAGGGCATCTCGTGGCGCATCGGCACGGAGTTGCTTCGGGCGCGGGCGCCGCATGTGGCGCTTCCCGCCCTCTTCCTCTGCGATGCCTCTACGGTCAGCTGGGGCGAGACCATCCTTCTGATGGTGCGCCATTACCGTCTGGGCGGGATTGTCGGTCAGACGACCGCCGGAACCACGGGCGACATGACGCAGTTCGCCCTCCCGCTCTTCCCCTTCTCGATGACCGGCATGCGCATGCGCGGCATGGAGGGCGAGCCGCACCATGCGCAGGGTGTCGTGCCCGACCGTATCGTTCCGCTCTATGCCTGTGACTGCATGGAGGGGTATGACCGTACGCTGCATACGGCCCTGAATCTGTTTGACGGGGAGTAAGTTTCAGAAAAGAGTCTCTTTCGACACATTCGACGAAACCGCCTCCGGCTCCGTATCGCACTTGTAGTTCCGCTCCAGCTCCAGCAGGAGGCGTTTGGCCTCCACGCCGCCCGCATAGCCCGTCAGCGAACCGTCGCTGCCGACCACGCGGTGGCAGGGGATGAGGAGTACGGCCGGATTGCGGTGGTTGGCCATCCCGACTGCGCGGCAGGCTCCCGGCCGGCCGATTTCGGCGGCGATTCGGGCGTAGCTGCGTACCTCGCCGTAGGGAATCCGTCCGACGGCCTCCCAGACGGCGCGCTGAAAGGGGGTTCCCCGCAGTTCGAGCGGCAGGGTGAAGCGTCGCCTCAGCCCGGCGAAGTACTCCTCCAGCTGGTCGGCCGCCTCGCGCAGCAGCCTCTGCGCCTCGCCGCGCGTCACCTCACGTGCTCCGCTGGCGGCTGTCGGGGGCTGCGCTCGGAAGAAGACCGAGGTCACGGCCCGCGGCGTGGCCGTGATGCCGAGCTCCGCCACGGGCGTCGTCACGTAGAGCAGCTGCGCCTCCTCCATCGTCAAAGGTGCTTGAGCGTGTAGTCGACCATCTTCTGACGGACGTTGTGCGTATCGTCGGGCAGCATCGAGTGGTTCTGGTCGGGATAGACCATCATGTCGTAGCGCTTGCCGGCCCGGTTGAGCGCCCGCGCCATCTCCATCGAGTTCTGGAAGTGGACGTTGTCGTCGGCCGTGCCGTGGATGATGAGCAGCCGCGTCCGCTTGTCGTCGAGCATCCGTGCGAAGTTGAGCGGCGAGTTGTCGTCGTAGCCCCGGGCGTTGAACTGGGGCAGTCCGTTGTAGATTTCCGTATAGATGGTGTCGTAGTAGCGCCACGAGGTGACCGGAGCCACGGCAATGGCCATCCGGAAGAGCCCGTGGCCCTTCAGCGCGCAGCCCAGCGCCATGAATCCGCCGTAGGACCAGCCGTAGATGCCGATGCGTGCCGGGTCGATGTATGCAAGCCCTCCCAGATAGCGGGCGAACGAGAGCTGGTCCTCGACCTCGAGGGCGCCCAGCCGGCCGTAGGTACGCTTTCTGAAGGCCTCGCCGCGGCATCCCGTGCCGCGTCCGTCGGTGCAGGCGACGATGTAGCCGGCTTCGACCAGCGCATCCTCCCAGTCGAGCGACCAGCGGTCGAGCACCTGCTGCGAGCCGGGGCCCGAGTACTGGGTCAGCAGCACGGGGTAGCGCTTCGCGGGGTCGAAGTCGCGCGGCTTGACCATGTAGGCGTTGAGCGTGTCGCCCCGCTCCGTAACGAAGGTGAAGAACTCCTTCGCGGGGCGCTGCGTCGCCTGCAGCTCGTGGGCGAGCTGCGCGCTTGTGGCAAGCGTGCGGACCGTCGTGCCGTCCGACGCGCAGACCTCGACGCGGTTGGGGGTCGTGGCGTTGGAGAAGGTGGCGATGTAGTACTTCATGCCGGCGCTGGGGTCAATCGTGTAGTATCCCTCGCCGTGGGTCAGACGCTCCTTGCGGCTGCCGTCGAGCGCCACGCGGTAGAGGTTGCGGCGCAGCGGCGACCCCTCGCTCGAGAGGTAGTAGACGCAGCCGTCGGCAACGCCCACCAGCTCGGTCACCTCCCACGCCCCCCGGGTCACCTGGGCGAGGGGACCCCGGCGGATGCTGTAGAGGTAGAGGTGCATGTAGCCCGTGTGGCTCTCCTGGCGCACCAGGAAGCGGTCCTTGTCGATGAAGGTCACCGTGCGGTCGTCGACGCGCTCGACATACTGCTCGGAACGCTCCTCGTAGATGGTGCGCTGTGCGCCGTTCTCCTCGCAGAGAATCACCTCGAAGGTGTTCTGCTGCCGGTTGAGCCGCATGAACCAGAGCTTGCCGCCCGGCGTCCAGCCGATGCGCGGGATGTACTGGTCGCGCTCGGCGCCCGTGTCGATGCGCCGCTTGGCCCCGGTTGTAAGGTCGCAGAGCCACAGCTCGACCTCGGAGTTGCGCTCGCCGGCCTTGGGATACTTGAAGGTGTAGGCCTCGTTGTAGAGCCGGCCGTCGTAGCGCATCATCTCCATGAGCGGTACGCGGCTCTCGTCGAAGCGCAGGTAGGCGATGCGGCGGCTGTCGGGCGAGAAGGCGTAGGCCTTCGTGAAGCCGAACTCCTCCTCGTAGACCCAGTCGGTCGTGCCGTTGATGACCTCGTTCCAGCGGCCGTCGTCGGTGATGCGGCGCGTGCGGCCGCTTGTGAGGTCGTGGACGTAGAGGTCGTTCTCGGACGAGTAGGCAATCGACTGCCCGTCGGGCGAGAAGGAGGCGTCGCGCGGCCGCGTGGCGTCGCTCAGCACGGGGCGGATGCGTCCGTCGGCGGCGAGCAGGTAGCTCGACGTGTAGGAGTGGCGGTAGATGGGCGTCTGTCCCGAAGCGATGAGGATGCTGCGCTCGTCGGCCGAGAGTTCGTAGTCGGTGATGGTGAACCGCTCGGACGAGGCGGGGAGCAGCGCCTCTCCCGGCGTCGCCTCGGCATAGGCGTAGCGCATGATGTTGTCGCCCTCGATGACGGTGTAGTGCTCGCCGTCGGCCGTCGAGCGGAGGCCGTTCACCCGCTCGTTCATCGCCTTGAGCCGGGCGATGGCCTCGTAGTCTTGTGCCCGGGCGCCGGCCGCAAGCAGCAGCAGGGTGCCCAGCAGGAGGAGTTGTCTCTTCAAGATGGTTGTGGTGGTGTTCGTTCGATGTTTCTCGTGTCCGGGTCTGCGGAGGCCTCTCAGGCCCTCCGCCATCAGATGTCGTCGACGTTGAAGTCGTAGCCCAGGCGCTTGCCCGTCACGAACTTCGAGTTGTCGAGCTTGGTGTTGAACTGGTCGACGGTCACCCGTTTGTTGTCCTCGTAGGGAGGCAGCAGCAGGTCGAAGTTGAGCACATAGTAGATGGCCGCCTCGAGGATGTCCAGCAGCGCCTCGCGGCTGATTTCGCCCTTGCCGAAGTTCGTGGCGCGCAGCGACGACTGCTGCTTGCCCTCGACGAAGTAGCAGTTCTCGCGGTTGATGAAGATGCGCCCGATGAGGTAGCCTTCGTCGGCGTTGCGGTTGAACTTGAAGGAGTCCGACAGGAAGTTGTAAATGTTGATGACGCCGCAGTAGGCATTCTCGCGGTGCTCCTGCACGTAGGCGTTCTGCCAGATGAGGTGGTTGTCGTCGAAGGTGAAGACGTCGGAGTGCATCTGGAAAATCAGCAGGTCGCTGGCAATCTGCAGCTGCGCCTCGAACTTGCCGCGGT
Organism: Alistipes sp. An31A; assembly: GCF_002159425.1. NCBI lineage: Bacteria > Pseudomonadati > Bacteroidota > Bacteroidia > Bacteroidales > Rikenellaceae > Alistipes > Alistipes sp. An31A. The sequence continues at coordinate 345,446 of NZ_NFIO01000003.1, read as the reverse complement.
CGCGGTATTCGAGCCGCGTGCGGCGGTCCAGCTTGCCGTCCAGTTCGTCGTCCATCTCGGCTGCCAGCTCGAAGAGCGTGTCCTTGAGCAGGTTGAATGCCGCAAAGGTGTTGTCGAAGACCTTCTGTTTGAGATTCGATTTACCGACGACGGTTTCGAGTATCTTCGCACGGAGGGGTGTGGTTTCCATAGGTCGTATGTCGTTTTTTTAACGGATTCTGATTTGCTGTCCCTTTTCGAGGGGCGTGTCGGCCGAGATGCGGTTGAGCTTCTCGATGGAGCGCATCCGGATGGCGTAGGACTGGCTCACGGCGTAGACCGTCTCGCCTTCGCGGGCGATGTGCATCTGGGCGTTGCCCTCCCAGCGCCGCTTCTTGCGGCCGATGTAGACCACCTCGCCCGTCATGGGCTGGTCGCCCCGCTTCACGTCGTTGAACTTGCGCAGATTGCGTGCCGAGAGCCGGAACTGTTTGCCGATATGCTCGTAGGTGTCGTTCTCCTTGGCCAGCACGTAGTGCACGCCGTTATTGACGTAGACGTTGTAGCCGTTGTGGGCGTTGATGGTCACGCGGTAGTTGTCGGGGTCGATGCCGCCGGTGACCGCTTCGGCCACCTGCTCGACGCTGCTCTGCTCGGCGAACCAGGTCTCGGGGTCGCTCGCGCCACCGTGGCGCGAGGCGTAGAGCCGCAGACCGTCGGTGCGGTCGAGCAGGTAGAGCTCGTTCTCCTCGATGATGCGGATGAGCCGCTGCGCATAGTCGGGCGCCGTGGCGTAGCCCGCGGCCTTGAGCCCCCGCGCCCAGCTGCGGTAGTCGTCGTGCGCATAGGCGAAGAGCGAGTCGTAGCGGGGCTGCGTGTCGAGGAATTCGGCGTGGTCGCGGTACGACGCCTCGACCGAGGGGTAGGCGCGGAAGCATTCGCCCTTGGCATCGTCGTCGTAGTAGACCTTTTCGCCCTTCCAGTCGCGCTTGCACTTGATGCCGAAGTGGTTGTTCGAGTGGAGCGAGAGCCAGCTGTTGCCCGAGTCGGATTCGAGGATGCCCTGCGCCATGGTGATGCTGGCGGGGATTCCGTAACGCTCCATGTGTTCGACGGCGATGCTCTTGTAGCGGTCGACATACTCCTCGAGCGTCTGGCGCGTGGCGCGCTGCTGGGCCGCAAGGGGTGCAGCCGCAAGGAGGATGATGAGCGCAAGTATTGCTTTTCTGGAAATATTCATTATCTTTGTTAAACTTTGAAGACAAAGATAGGACTTTCCGCCGAAATTAACAATTCAAACCCAACAATACGCAACCAACCGTTATGTTTACCGAGAACGCCAACCGGATTTTCAACCGGGCCATTGCCGACTACCACCTCCACGACGATGTGGACCATCCGATTTCGAACCCCTACGAGCCTGCGACGCTCGACCATCTGCTCTACCACAAAAACTGGATTGACACGGTGCAGTGGCACCTCGAGGACATCATCCGCAACCCGGACATCGACCCGGTGGAGGCGCTGGCGCTCAAGCGCCGCATCGACCGCTCGAACCAGGAGCGCACCGACATGGTGGAGTACATTGACTCCTATTTCCTGGAGAAGTACCGCGACGTCAAGCTGCTGCCCGACGCACGGCTCAACACCGAGACGCCGGCGTGGGCCATCGACCGCCTCTCGATTCTGGCGCTGAAGATTTACCACATGGAGCGCGAGACCGAGCGCACGGATGTCGACGAGGCGCACCGCGAGGCGTGCCGCCGCAAGCTCGACGTGCTGCTCACGCAGCAGAAGGACCTCTCGAAGGCCATCGAGGAGCTGCTGGAGGATATCGAGGCGGGCCGCAAGTACATGAAGACCTACAAGCAGATGAAGATGTACAACGACCCGGCGCTCAACCCCGTGCTCTATGGCAAGAAGTGAGCGGCCGGGCCACCTGCTGGTGCTGCGCACCTCGGCCATGGGCGACGTGGCGATGCTGCCCCATGCGCTGCGGGCCTTCCAGTCGGCCTGTCCCGACGTGAAGGTGACCGTGGCGACGCGGCCCCTCTTCCGCCCCTTCTTCGAGGGGCTCGACGTCGACTTCCTGGATGTCGACACCAAGGGGGCCGAGCACTCGCTGCGGGGCATGTGGCGCCTGGCCGCCCGTGCGCGGAGCCTGGGGGTCGATGCCGTGGCCGATGTCCACGGCGTGCTGCGTTCGAAGGCCTTCCGCCTCTCGATGTGGCTGCACGGCGTGCGCGTGGCCCACATCCGCAAGGGGCGCCTGGCCAAATGGATGCGCATGAAGAGCGGCGGCGAGAGCTGCGCCGCGCCGCTTCGCCACACCGTTCTGCGCTACTGCGACGTGATTCGGCGCCTGGGCTTCGACTTCCCGGACCCGACGCCCGCCGTGCGGCAGCCGCGTCCCAACCCCATGGGCGAAAAGCGGGGCGTATGGCTCGGCTTCGCCCCCTTCTCGGCACAGCGCGGCAAGACATATCCCGAGGATTTGGCCCGCGAGGCGGTGGGGCTGCTTGCGGCGCGCTGCGAGCGGCTCTTCATCCACAGCGGCGGAGGCGCCGAGGCGGAGTTCGCCGCCGAGATGGAGCGGGCCTATCCTAACGTCACGGCGCTCTGGGGCCGGGTGCGTCTGGCCGAGGAGCGCGACCTGATTGCCAACCTCGACTGCGTTGTCTCGATGGATTCGCTGGTCATGCACCTGGCGGCGCTCACCGCCACGCCCGTGGTCTCGGTCTGGGGCGCCACGCACCCCTCGCTCGGGTTCCTCGGCTACGGCACCCCGCCCGAAGGGGTGCTGCAGGCCAATCTCGCCTGCCGTCCCTGCTCGGTCTTCGGCAAGAAGCCCTGCAAGTGGGGTGACTACCGCTGCCTGCGGGCCATCACGCCGCAGATGATTGCCCGGCGGGTCGACACGATGCTGGACCGCACCGGCGAGTAGGCGGGGCCGTCCTGCAAACAAACGCAACCGAGCCTCCGGTGGCTGCTCTCCCCTCTCAATGATGACACCGGCGGCTGAGCTTGTACCGCGAGCGAAGCTGCCGCAATCCTGATACAGAAAAACGCCTTCCGGCCAGACCGGAAGGCGTTTTTTCGTGGCTGCCGCCGGGAGGGTTACTCCTCCTTGACGTAGCGCAGGTTGCTCCCATCGACCACGAGCGTGAGCCGTCCGTCGGCACTGCGGGCGATGAGCCCCTTTTCGGAGAAGGGGATTGTCTGCCCGTTGCCGATGCTCTCGCCCAGAAGCAGAATCCGGCCCCGCTCGCCGGTGAGCGTCCAGCCGCGGTAGCTAAGCGTCGCCATGCGGAGCGAGCGGGCTTCTCCTCCGCACTGCAGTTCGATGCCCATCACCGAATCGGGGGCAATCGGGTCGGGCACGGTCCACCGTCCGACAGCCTCCATGTAGGTGGTGTCGGTCTCGATGCGCGTGGCCTCGATGCCGTCGCAGTAGCTGCCGTGATACTCTACGGCAACGGGGGCTCCGGGGAGCAGCGCCCGTGCGGCATCCGCGGCGTCAAGGTCGGTCGTGAAGGTGCGCGGCTCTTCGCCCGTCGCCGGCTGAACGACGATGCGGCGGTCGCCGACCTCGGCGATGGTGCCCGAAAGACGGGTGGTGGTTCCCGAGCCGCATGCCGTCGTGAGGAGCAGCAGGCCCGTTGCGGCAAGCATCCGTTTCATCCGTTTCATTGCCGTGCCGTTTGGGTTGCCGGCTCCTGTTTTGCCTCGCGGCCCCTGATGTATGCGTCGATAGCCTTCGCCGCCTTGCGTCCGGCGCCCATGGCGAGGATGACCGTGGCGGCGCCCGTCACGGCATCACCTCCGGCAAAGACCCCTTCGCGCGAGGTGGCACCCTGCTCGTCGGCCGCGATGCAGCCCCGGCGCGTGGTCTCCAGCCCGGCGGTGGTGGCGGCCAGCAGCGGGTTGGGCGAGGTGCCCAGCGCCATGACCACCACGTCGCACGCAATGTCGAACTCCGACCCGGGCTTCACGACCGGCGAGCGGCGTCCGCTCTCGTCGGGCTCGCCCAGCTCCATCTCCACGCAGCGCACGCCGCGCACCCAGCCCTTCTCGTCGGCAAGCACCTCGACCGGGTTGGTCAGCATGCGGAAGAGGATGCCCTCCTCGCGGGCGTGGTGCACCTCCTCGCTGCGGGCCGGCAGCTCCTTCTCCGAACGGCGGTAGACGATGGTCGCCTCGGCGCCCAGACGTTTGGCCGTGCGCACGGCATCCATCGCCACGTTGCCGCCGCCCACGACCACCACGCGCCTGCCCACGTAAATCGGCGTGTCGTACTGCTCGCTGTAGGCCTTCATCAGATTGGTGCGCGTGAGGAACTCGTTGGCCGAGACCACGCCGTTGAGATTCTCGCCCGGAATGCCCATGAAGCGGGGCAGGCCGGCCCCCGAGCCGATGAAGACGGCGTCGTAGCCCTCCTCGCCGAGCAGCGAGTCGATGGTGAGCGTGCGGCCCATAATCACGTCGGTCTCGATTTCGACGCCCAGGCGCTTCACCTCGGCGATTTCGCGCGCCACGATGCGCTCCTTCGGCAGACGGAACTCCGGAATGCCGTACACCAGCACGCCGCCCGCCTTGTGGAGCGCCTCGAAGATTTTCACCTCGTAGCCCGCCTTGGCCAGGTCGCTGGCGCAGGCCAGGCCTGCCGGGCCGCTGCCGATGACGGCCACGCGGTGGCCGTTGCGCTGCGGCGTGCGGAGCGGCTCCTCGTCGGCGTGGTCAAGCTTCCAGTCGCCGACGAAGCGCTCGAGTTTGCCGATGGCTACCGGCTCGGACTTGATGCCCAGGATGCAGGAGCCCTCGCACTGCGTCTCCTGAGGGCATACGCGGCCGCAGATGGAGGGCAGCGAGCTGTCGCGGGCGATGATGTCGGCCGCACGGCGGAATTCGCCGGCGTGCAGCGCGGCGATGAAGTCGGGAATGTCGATGTTGACGGGGCAGGCCGTCACGCAGCGCGGATTGCGGCAGTGCAGGCAGCGCGACGCCTCGAGCATCGCCTCCTCGGCGTTGTAGCCGTAGCAGACCTCGTCGAAATTGGTGGCCCGCACCTGCGGGTCCTGTTCGCGTACGGGTACGCGGGGTATTCGGTTGTTGGCCATGTGGTTCTCTCTTTAGACGTTGCGGCGCACTACTTGTCGAGTCCGATGCGGCACTTGTGGCCCGCTTCGCGCTCGGCGAGGATGGCGGCGGCGCGCGCCTCCTCGCTGCGGTACATGCCCTGACGGCGCATGGCCTCGTCGAAGTCCACCTCGTGGCCGTCGAACTCGGGCCCGTCGACGCAGGTGAAGCGCGTGTGTCCGCCCACCGTCACGCGGCAGGCGCCGCACATGCCCGTGCCGTCGACCATCAGCGTGTTGAGCGACACGGTGGTCTTCAGGTTGTATTTGCGGGTGGCCAGGGCGACGAACTTCATCATAATCATCGGCCCGATGGCCACGCACTCGTCGTATTGGCGTCCCTGCTTCTCGATGAGCTCCTCCAACTGCTGGGTGACCATGCCGTGGAAGCCCTCCGAGCCGTCGTCGGTGGCGATGAAGAGGTTCGTCGCCACGGAGCGCATGGCCTCCGTGTAGATGAGCATCCGCGCCGTCTTGGCGCCGATGATGACGTCGGTCAGGGCGCCGTGCTCGTGCAGCCACTTGACCTGGGGGTAGACCGGCGCCGTGCCGACGCCGCCCGCCACGAAGAGGTAGCGTCGTCCGCGCAGCTCCTCGGGGGAGAGGTGGACGAACTCCGAGGGGCGTCCCAGCGGTCCGGCCACGTCGACGAGCGAGTCGCCGGCGTTGTGCTCGCAGATTTTGCGCGTCGAGGCGCCGATGGCCTGAATCACGAGGGTGACGCTCCCCTCGGCGGCATCGTAGCCGGCGATGGTAAGCGGGATGCGTTCGCCGAACTCGTCGGTGCGGACAATGACGAACTGTCCGGGCAGCGCCGCGTGTGCGATGCGCGGAGCCTGGATTTTCATGCGGAAGATGTGCTCCGCCAGTTCGCTCTTTTCAAGAATGGGATACATTATCTATAAAGTATGGGTTTGTGTCACTCCTGGATGATGGCCGTCACGCGCAGCTTGCGCATCGGCCGCACAGGGTCGTTGGTGATGAGCATGAGGTGGCCCACCCGTACGCCGTAATCCGCTCCGGCGGGGTCGAAGGTGACCTCCGTGCGGAGGCTCTCGCCCGGGGCGATGCGCTCTCCGGGGCGGAGCTGCCAGGTGAAGCCCTGCTCCGACTCGACGCAGCGCACCACGAGCGGGGCGTCGCCTCCGTTCGTAAGCATGACCGGCCGCCGCACGGGGCCGCTGCCGTGGCGTACGACGTCGAACTTGAGCGTGTTCTTCTCGAGCTGCGCCCGCGGCCCGGTCTTGCCCGGGGCATATTTTTGGGGCAGGTCCACGCCGATGCCATGCACCACGAGCGGGATGCGCGAGGTGCGGCCGTCGATGCGGATGCCCAGCACGTCGCGCAGCGTGCCGTAGCGGGGCTGCGCCGACGGAATGGTGTATGCAAGGGTGATTACCCCCTCTTCGCCCGGGGCGAGCCGCTGCGGAGCCTCGACGCTCAGCAGGCCGCTCCGCTCCTCGGGCACCAGCTCGAGCGTCACGCTCTTCGGCGCGGTGTTGACGATGCTGACGGTCGACTCCACGCGCCGCCCCTGATAGACATAGGCGAAGGCGCAGAGCCCCGTGTTGAGGCGGATGCCGCTGCCGGCATCGAGCGGATAGCGCTCCTCGACGCTCCGTTCGCGCGGCAGCACGGTGCCCCGGATGCGGAGCACGGCCACCTTCCGGCGCTCGGTCGAGTAGACGCTCAGCTCCTTCGAGAAGGTGCCGGGACGGTTCGCCGGGTCGAAGCGTACGCCAACGGAGACCTTGGCGCCGGGGAGAATCGGCTGGCGCGAGAATTCGGGCACCGTACAGCCGCACGAGGTCACCACGTCGAGGATGACGAGCGGCTGTCGGCCGGTGTTCTCCCCCGTGAAGGTGTGGCTCACCGGTCCGTCGGCCTCGCGGATGGTGCCGAAGTCCCACTCGGCGGGCGAAAATGCAAGCTGCGACTGAGCCGAGGCCAGCGCCGAGCATAACGCAAAGAGTATAAGCAGTGTAAATCTCCTGAGTGCCATTTCCGGGCGTTTTGGTCCGTTTGCAAAGATATGTTTTTTGCAAAAAAAATCATAAAAAATTTTGCAGGAAAGAAAATTCGCTCTATATTTGCACACCGAAACGAAGAAACAACGTTTCGAAATGCCTGAATAGCTCAGTTGGTTAGAGCACATGACTGTTAATCATGGGGTCCTAGGTTCAAGTCCTTGTTCAGGCGCCAATGCGCGAGGGTTGCGTAGGGTTCTTTCACAAACGCCTGCATGGGTGGCGAAACGGAGATACCGGGAGAGTTCTTCCGCTTCGGAAAGAGATGCCTTTGCAGTCCCAAGCCATTCTTAGGGGAGCTTAGCTCAGCTGGTTCAGAGCGTCTGCCTTACAAGCAGAGGGTCGGGGGTTCGAATCCCTCAGCTCCCACGAAAAACACCATCCGTCGCATGAGGGTGGTTTTTTTATCGACCTTGTGATGAGGTCGTCCACATATTTCGCCGCTTTCCCTTTGTGGAAAGCCTTTCGGGAGCTTAGCTCAGCTGGTTCAGAGCGTCTGCCTTACAAGCAGAGGGTCGGGGGTTCGAATCCCTCAGCTCCCACCAACGAACGAAGACGTTTGAGATTTCTCAAACGTCTTTTTTTGTTTTCGGGTCGGGTCGGTCGGTGCGGGACGAGGTGGTCGGTGCGGGACGAGGTGGTCGGTGCGGGTCGGTGCGGGTCGGTACGGGTCGGTGTGGTTGGTGCGGGTCGGGCCGGTCGAGGTGGACGGTGCGGGTCGAGGCGGTCGGTGCGGGTCGAGGTGGTCAGTGCGGGTCGGTGTGGTCAGTGCGGGTCGGGCCGGTCGAGGTGGACGGTGCGGGACGAGGTGGTCGGTGCGGGTCGGTGTGGTCGGTGCCGGCTGGGTCGGTCGGTGCGGGCCGGGTCGGGACGAGGCGGATTGGGCCGGGCCGGCCAGTGCGGGTCGGTTGGTGCGGAACGAGGCGGCGGGCGGGTCTCCGGGTGCGCCACGGCGGGCGTCCGGGCGCGTTGCTACGGTTATCTTGCGCGTCTCGCCTTGATGTTCTTGGGTGCCACGGCGGAGCTCCGGGCGCACCGCTGCCGTTATCGTGTTATCGTGTGCGCGCCGCTGCGGACAGCCGACTCCGTCCATCTTCCCTTGCCGCCTGCTGCATGCTTTGCTCCTTCCGCGGCTCCAGCATCTTCGGTATCGCTCGTCCCTCGCTCTCTTCTACGCCGCTTACTCTTCGTGCTCTTCGGCGGCCTCGGTGCGGTGCGGGTCGATGAGCAGCGCCTCGAGCGTGAGCTTGGGAACGTAGTGCACCCCGTCGCGGCGGTAGTAGCGGCGGTCGCCGTCGGAGTCGATGGGGGTCAGCTCGATGTGCTCGATGCCCCGCCCGATGGCCAGAATGAGCAGCGGCTCCCACTCAAGAGCGAACTCGCGGCGAATCGCCTCCCGGTCGAAGGCCCCGATGCAGATGCCGTTGAGCCCCAGCTCGACGGCCTGCAGCAGCATGCTCTGGGCCGAGATGCCCAGGTCGATGTCGACGTAGCGGCTCTCGGCCTGCGTCGAGCAGCAGATGATGAAGGCGTTGGGCTCCGTGCCGGGCAGCGGCAGGTGGAGTTCGGGCAGCGCACCGCCCAGACGGATGTGCGGCAGCACGCGCGGCGCCTCGTCGCTCAGCACGGGACGGAAGCGCAGCACCTGCTGGTTGCGGGCCGAGGGGATGCGGGTGTTGACCTCGATGATGCGGCGCAGCTGGTCCTCGCGAACCAGAAAGCCGGAGTCATAGCCCCGGTGGCTGCGGTTCTTCAGCAGCAGGCGGCCGAGCGTCACCACTGGTCTGCGGGCGGCCGTGCCGCCGTTCTGCCGTGCGAAGTACTCCTCCATCTTGCGGCCCAGATAGTTGTCTGCCATGGTCTTCGTGTATTGGTTGTCTTCGGTTGCAAAGGTACGGAATTATTTCCGGACCCGATGCAGCTGTCGCTTCCTGTTACGCATGCCGCACCCCCTGTCTCTTCTCTTCCGCCGCTGCCCCGGACTGCATGACCGGGCCGCACGGAAAAACGGCGGCCCCGCCTGTTGCGGAGCCGCCGTGCGGCGTTTATACCCGGCGGGAGGCTGTCGTGCCGTGCGCTACGACCGGAGGCGGCGTGCCCCTCCGGGGGCGGCTACGGCCTTTCAGCCGCGGGGTCAGCGCTTGTCGTACATCTCAATCGCACCCTCGTAGGTGCCCTCGATGCGGTAGCCCTTGCTCGTCTTGAGCTTGACGTCGAAACTGTAGGTGTCGCCCGTGCGGGTCACGGTGACCGTTCCCGAGCTGGCGAAGCCATAGGTCGAGACCCGCTCTTCGGAGTACTCTTCGCAATAGGTACCCAGCGGCATGGTCGAGTCCAGGAAGCTCTCCTCGTAGCCCGGTATGAGCGTCAGCGCCGCGTTGGTGTCGGCGACGGTGTAGGTTCCCTCGACAATCTGTGCGTCGTCACCCGTGGCGACCAGGAAGTCCACCGAGAGCTTGTGGCCGGCGTCGAGCAGGTAGTAGTAGCCGTCCGAACCGCCGGGTTCGACGTCGTAGAGTTCGACGGTGCACTGGTCGGTCGTCTCGTCGTTGTTGTAGTACTTGGCGATGGCGCGCACGAACGACATGCCGGTGAGCTCCTTCTCGAGCGGCGGGAGGTTCTGCTCCTGCTCCTCCTCGCGGTTTTCGAGCGTCAGCGGACCGGTGTAGCTGCCCGTGAACTCCTCGCCGTCGGTGGTGACCAGCGAGGCGGTGATGGTGTAGGTGCTGCCCGAGAGGCGGACGTCAATCGTACCCTCCTTGAACTCGATTTGGCGGATGCCGCCCTTGCCGTCATTGACGGTGCCGCGGGTCTTCTCGGGGTCGAAGGTGCGCAGGCTCTTGCTCGTGGCATATTTGTAGGTGCCCTGCGTGATTGCGGGGTCGCCCGAGAGCGGTTCGAAGTAGTAGAGGTCGATGCTCAGCGTACGGCCTGCACCGGTAGTGGTGTAGATGCCCTCCTGTTCGGTCGCCTCGCCTTCGGAGAGGACGACGTAGTACTCGGCGTAGTTGTAGCCGGCCGGTACGCCGTAGTAGAAGCCGGCTACCTGACGGTCGAAGGTGGCGGGAGCCGAGGCATCGAACCCCGTGGTCATCTCGATGGTGACCACCTCGGAGCGTTTCGAATCCTTTTCGCCGACGGCCGCAATGAGGTACGTGGTGGCGGGGGTGAGCTCGTTGACCGTGTGCGTGCCGTCGCTCTCGACCGTCGTGCCGCTCCGGAGAATCTCCTCGGCGTCGGGCGTCTGCCCCTGCTTGGGGTTGGCGATGAGCAGGTAGGCGGCGCGGGCGCAATCCTGCATCTCGAGCGAGAAGGAGAGGCTCGTGGTCGTCGCCTCGCCGGGCGTCAGCTTCACGGCGGGCTCCGCGTCGGAGGGCGCCGTCGTGGCCGAGGCTGTGGCGACCGAACCGAGGCGGTCGCCCTGCATGGCGACGGCCGAGATGGTATAGGCGGTTTCAGGCAGGAGCCCGTCGACGGTCACCGTCTGGGACTGGCTCACGGGGATGCCCTGAGCCGCGAGCGTCTCGGCCGAAGGTGCCGATTCGGTTGCGGGAAGACAGAGGTAGAAGGCCTTCTCGGCATCGCGGAGCGTGAGCGCGAAGGTGAGCCGGTCGCTCTGAGGGGTGATTTCGCCGATGGCGACGGAGGGGGTTCCGCCCGACGGTTCGGTCTTGTCGTCGTTGCACGAAGCCAATGCGGTCAGCGACACCAGCAGCAGGGCTCTGCCCAGGAGCGAAAAGAGGATTTTTTTCATGGTGATGAGGGGTTAATTGGGTTTTGGGTTGTTGGTTAACAAAAGCAAGGTAGCTGTTTTACAATGAAAAAGCAAATTTTTCGGGTGCGGTTTTTCTGTTTCGGCCCGCCAGCCGCCTCCAGGGCCGTTCGGCACCTGTCGGCACCTGTCGGCACGAAAAAAGGCGGCAGGGAGTCTTCACGACTGCCTGCCGTCCCCGAAGGTTTCCCTTCTGAAAACTACTAACCCAAACTTAATAAATGAAGAAACCTCGCTGCGGTTGCTTAAGCCGCAGTCGTGAAGAGTGGGTGCAAATCGCGTGCAAAACCCGATGCGTGCGCCGCCTTTTCCGGGTGCGGAGGGGGCTGCGGGTGCGAATGCGCCCTTGTGGACGACGAATGCGCCCCGCGGAGCAATGGACTGAAGGACTTTTCCCGGGGCCGTGTTGTCGGCTGTGCTTTTCAGACCGGTTTGCCGGGTGTGTTCCCGGCCTCGTGTCCGGGTGCTTTTTTCGGGACGGTCTTCCGGCAGCTGCCGTTTCCGGGCGGAGCGGGGGTATCCGGAGCCGGCGCGTGTCCGGCGGCGATGCGCCGTTGAGGCCGGTTCCTGCGGGCCGCCGCCCGACAAGCCGCCGCCCGATAAAAAAAGGCGGCAGGGAGTCGTCGCGACTGCCTGCCGTCCCCGAAGGTTTCCCTTCTGAAAACTACTAACCCAAACTTAAATAAATGAAGAAACCTCGCTGCGGTTGCTGCTCCGCAGTTGCTTCGGTAAGGGGCAAAGCGCATGCCAAAAGAGAGCCGCCGGCGGAATCGGTTCCGTCGGCGGCTCTTCGCTTCATCATTCGGTCTGCGGCGCCTATTGCGGAACCCTCCGCTCCTGGCCGCGCCTCTGGGCTAATGGAATACGCCCGTGTAGGTCATCGGTGTGAGGGCACGCAGTTCGCGCTTGACCTCCTCGCGCACGTCGAGTGCGTCGATGAAGGCGGCAATCGACTCCCGCGTGATGTGGGTGTTGGTGCGCGTGAGGGCCTTGAGCGCCTCGTAGGGCTTCGGGTAGCCTTCGCGGCGCAGAATGGTCTGGATGCCCTCGGCTACGACCGCCCAGTTGTTCTCCAGGTCGCGCTCGAGCGCCTCGCGGTTGAGGATGACCTTGTTGAGACCCTTCATGAGCGAACGCAGGGCGATGATGGTGTGGCCCATCGGCACGCCGATGTTGCGCAGCACGGTCGAGTCGGTCAGGTCGCGCTGCAGACGCGAGACGGGGAGCTTGCCCGAGAGGTGGGCGTAGATGGCTCCGGCGATGCCGAAGTTGCCCTCGGCGTTCTCGAAGTCGATGGGGTTGACCTTGTGGGGCATGGCGCTCGAACCCACCTCGCCGGCCTTAATCTGCTGCTTGAAGTACTCCTCCGAGATATACATCCACATGTCGCGGCAGAGGTCCGTCAGGATGGTGTCGATGCGCTTGAGATTGTCGAAGATGGCCGCCAGGTTGTCGTAGTGCTCAATCTGGGTGGTGTACTGCGAGCGGCTCAGCCCGAGCTTCTCGCCCACGAAGCGGTTGGCGAAGGCGACCCAGTCGTAGTCGGGGTAGGCCGCATGGTGGGCGTTGAAGTTGCCCGTCGCGCCGCCGAACTTGGCCGGCACGGCGATGTCGTGCAGCATGGCGAGCTGCTTCTCGAGCCGCTCGACGTAGACCATGAACTCCTTGCCCAGCGTCGTCGGCGAGGCGGGCTGTCCGTGGGTGCGGGCCAGCATCGGCACGGCGTGCCACTCCTGGGCCATGGCGGCGAGCTTGTCGCGCACCTCCTCGATGGCGGGGTAGTAGACCCCGGCGAGCGCCTCCTTGAGCGAGAGGGGAATAGCCGTATTGTTGATGTCCTGCGAGGTGAGGCCGAAGTGGACGAACTCCTTGTAGCGCTCCAGACCCAGCGCATCCATCTTCTCCTTGAGGATGTACTCGACGGCCTTGACGTCGTGGTTGGTGACCGCCTCAATCTCCTTCACGCGCTCGGCGTCGGCCGGCGAGAAGTCGCGGTAGAGGGCGCGCAGCGCGTCGAACTTTGTGTGGTCAATCTCCGCAAGCTGCGGCAGCGGAAGCTCGCACAGCGCGATGAAGTACTCCACCTCGACGCGGATGCGGTACCGGATGAGTGCCTGCTCCGAAAAATAATCGGCCAGTTTTTCCGTTACATTACGGTAGCGGCCGTCGATGGGCGAAATGGCAGTGAGTTTGTTGAGCATGGGTATCTGTTGTTTTTTGGGTTTTCGGCGATGTCGTTTCGGGCGTCCGGGCCGCGGGGCGGCGGCCGCCGCCTGAGGAAGCCGATGCACGGCCGCTTGTACGGAGGTGCCGGCCTGCGGGCGGCGCAGCCCGATTTCCGGCACCAAATTTACGACATTTAATTGAATTACGCATAATTTTCCTACCTTTGTAGGGTTGAAGAACTTATATTTCGAAACGATGGGATTTCTGACCGCAATCATAGACGCGCTGGCCGAATTCGTGCGGCGCAACCCGATTTTCACGCTCATTGTCGTGGTGCTGGCACTCACGGCGCCCGCCCTTCTGAAGGGCATCGCCCTCTTTGTGCTCTACCTCGTGCTGGGCTTTCTGGTGCTTGTCTTCCTGGTGTCGCTTCTCTTCAGATGGCGCATCCGCCGGGTGCAGCGTCAGATGGAGGAGCAGTTCGGTGCGGGCGGCTTCGGCGCCGGTTACGGCAGCGGGCGCGGAGCCCGTACCGAGGGGAGCAGCCGGCAGCAGGAGGGCGAGGTGAAGGTCTACCGCACGAGCGAAACGCCCGAGAAGCGGGTCTCCGAGGACGTGGGCGACTACGTGGAGTTCGAGGAGACGAAGGGGCCGCGCGCATAGGCAGTCGCGTAGGCGGCGTACGAAGCTTCGGCGCGCCGGGGCTGACCTCCGCCCTGCTGCGGGGCGGAGGACTGGAGCAACGCTCCGTTGCGAAGCCGCCGGCTGGGTCCGTGCGGCGGCGATTGCGCCTCCCGAGGCAAATCTTCGGCCGGATTTGTTGGGCACTTGCCCGATAATTTCGTACCTTTGCGCCATCGGATTCATTCATTCAAAATCGATAGCCCCTTGTTGCAGCTCTTCGAATATATAGGCCGCTACTTCCAGCTGATGGGCAAGGTCTTCTCCCGCCCGGAGAAGGCCGCCATCTACCGCCGGCGCATCATCTACGAAATGGAGGCGCTGGGGTTGAACTCCATCGGTCTGACGGCCATCATCTCGGTCTTCATCGGCGCGGTCATCACGCTGCAGATGTGCATCAACCTCGACTCGCCCTTCATTCCGCAGTCGCTCATCGGCTATGCCACGCGCGAGACGATGATTCTCGAATTCTCGTCGACGGTCGTGGCGCTCATCCTCTCGGGCAAGGTGGGGTCGAGCATCGCTTCGGAAATCGGCACGATGCGCATCACCGAACAGATTGACGCGCTGGAAATCATGGGCGTCAACTCGGCCTCGTACCTCATCCTGCCCAAAATCGTGGCGGCGGTCCTCTTCTTCCCCTTCCTGACGATTCTGAGCATCGGTATCGGCGTGGCGGGCGGATGGATGATTGCCTGGGCGACGGGCATCATGATTCCCGACGACTACATCGAGGGCCTGCTGCTCGACTTCAAGCCCTACTCGATTGTCTACTCGCTCATCAAGACGGCCGTCTTCGCCTACATCATCACCTCCGTCTCGGCCTTCTACGGTTACTACGCCAAGGGCAACTCGCTCGAGGTGGGCGCCGCCTCGACGCGCGCCGTGGTCGTGAGCTCGGTGGTCATCATGATATTTAACCTGATTCTTACGCAGATTCTGCTGATATGATACGCGCCGACCACATCACCAAGACGTTCGACGGCCGGACGGTGCTCGACGACATCACGGTCGAGTTCGAGACGGGCCGCACCAACCTCATCATCGGGCGCAGCGGCTCGGGCAAGACCGTGCTGCTCAAGAGCCTGGTGGGGCTGCACGAGGTCGATTCGGGCTCCGTGTGGTACGACGACGTGAACTTCACGCAGCTGGGCTTCCGCGAGCGCAAGCGCATCCGCAAGGACATCGGCATGATTTTCCAGGGCGGGGCGCTGCTCGACTCCTCGACGGTCGAGGAGAACGTCAAGCTGCCGCTCGACCTCTTCACCGAGCAGTCCGAGCGCGAGAAGCTCGAGCGGGTGAACTTCTGCCTGCAGCGCGTGCGGCTCGAGGATGCCAACCGCCTCTACCCGGCCGAGCTCTCGGGCGGCATGATCAAACGCGTGGCCATCGCCCGCGCCATCGTGCTCAACCCCCGCTACCTCTTTTGCGACGAGCCCAACTCGGGCCTCGACCCCCAGACCTCGATTGTCATCGACAACCTGATTCACGAAATCACGCGCGAATACAACATCACCACCATCATCAATACGCACGACATGAACTCGGTGATGGAAATCGGCGAGAAAATTGTATACATCCACGAAGGACGCAAGTGGTGGGAGGGGACCAAGGATGAGATTCTCCAGGCCGACAACCGCGAACTCAACGACTTCGTCTTCGCCTCGGCCATGGCCAAGCGGGCCAAGGAGGCGGCACGCTGAGGCGGGCCGCGAAACGGGGAGGGGGAGAGCGTGCGTCCCGTTGAGGCGTGGATGCGCTCCCCGCGGGCGTCTGTCCGCTCGCTGGCCCCGCCGGGACGGTCCGCAGCGGCCGTTGCGGGGTGACAGCCGGCTGCCGGAGAGTGCAAGTGAAGCCGGTTGTCGGTTGCCGGAGGGCGGTTGTGGGACCGATTGCCGGCTGCCGGAGGTCGCGTGTGCGGCCGATAGCCGGTTGAGGTGCTCCCCGCAGGCGACCGGCCGCCGGCCGAGGGACCAAAAAAAATGATTTTTATTTGCGTAATTTTGCCAAAGTGTGTAATTTTGCGCTCGGAAAATAAAGGATGTTTTCAGTTATTAACCAATAAATCAAAAAACTATGTCTCAGATTAAGATTGGTATCAACGGCTTCGGTCGTATCGGTCGTATGGTTTTCCGTGCTGCCTGCACGCAGACCGACAAGTATGAGATTGTCGGCATCAACGACCTCTGCCCGGTAGACTACCTGGCTTACATGCTCAAGTACGATACGATGCACGGCCAGTTCAAGGGCACCATCGAGGCTGACGTCGAGAAGAGCCTGCTGATTGTCAACGGCCACGCCATCCGCGTCACCGCAGAGAAGGACCCCGCAAACCTGAAGTGGAACGAGGTAGGTGCCGAGTACGTAGTAGAGTCGACCGGTCTGTTCCTGACCGAGGAGAAGGCCAAGGCTCACCTTGCAGCCGGTGCCAAGTACGTCGTAATGTCGGCTCCCTCGAAGGACGCTACCCCGATGTTCGTATGCGGTGTGAACACCGACACGTACGCAGGCCAGAAGATTGTTTCGAACGCTTCCTGCACCACGAACTGCCTGGCTCCCATCGCCAAGGTGCTCAACGATAAGTTCGGTATCACGGACGGTCTTATGACCACCGTTCACTCGACCACGGCAACGCAGAAGACCGTAGACGGTCCCTCGATGAAGGACTGGCGTGGCGGTCGTGCCGCTTCGGGCAACATCATCCCCTCGTCGACGGGTGCCGCCAAGGCCGTAGGTAAGGTTATTCCTTCGCTGAACGGCAAGCTGACGGGTATGTCGATGCGTGTTCCGACCCTCGACGTATCGGTTGTCGACCTGACGGTCAACCTGGCTAAGCCGGCCAAGTACGAGGAGATTTGCGCCGCCATGAAGGAGGCTTCGGAAGGCGAGCTGAAGGGTGTTCTGGGCTACACGGAGGATGCAGTCGTATCGTCCGACTTCCTGGGCGACCCCCGCACCTCGATTTTCGACAAGGCTGCCGGTATCGCTCTGACCGACACCTTCGTGAAGGTCGTTTCGTGGTACGACAACGAGTGGGGTTACTCGAACAAGGTGCTCGACCTCATCTCGGTCATGAAGGCCTACAACAAGTAATCGAACTCCGATTCGATAATCGGGAGGCTCCGGAGAACCGGAGCCTCCTTTTTTTGTGCCTGCGCGGAAGGGCATAGGTGGCTTCGGAGGTTGTTGGAGGGCGTTGGCGGGAGTGGGTGGAGAGGGGAGGCGGATGCCGGGTTTCTTTTTTTGTGCCGGTGCAGGGGGGCAGACGGGTTTGGCAGGAGCGGAGTTCCCTGGCTGTGGATGGGATGTGTGGAGCGCGGCGGATGCGGCGTCTCCTTTTTTGTGCCCGTTCCGGCCGGTGCGGACGAGTTTTCGGGCCGATGGTGAGCGGAGTCGCTGCGATGCGGCGTCTCCTTTTTTGTGTCCGTTTCGGCAGGTGTGGGCAGGGTGTTTTTGGGATGGGTGGGATGGATGCGTTGGATACGGCACCGCGCTGAATGTGGAGAGGCGGGACGGAATGGTTAGCCGGGGCGCAGCGGACGAATGGGGGCTTGCTCTGCCCGGAAGGGTAGCGTGCGGCGCAAAAGCCCCGAACCGACAGACCCGGCGTGGCCCGTTATAGCCCGGCAGGGGCCGATGCCCTCTCCGTATGGTTACTCCACTCCGGCGGCCGAGACCTTCAGCTCGATGGAGGCTCCCGACCACTGATTGATGGTGCGGCGCTCCTTCAGCAGTCGCTTCCCGTTGCACTCGATGAGCAGGTCGAGCGGAAAGGGCTTCGTGGCCTCGATGTCGTTGCTTGCGGGCAGCGTGTGGGGGATGATGTAGATGTAGAGCAGCAGATGGTCGCAGACCGGGGCCTCGAGCACCGCCCGGCGGTCGGGCGTTATGCCGGAGGGGGGCGTCGTGAGGTTGCTCCCCACGTCGGCTACGCGCGACTCGGCCGTCGTGAATCCGATGCGGTTGCCCGCCGGGCCGAAACAGCCGCACATGAGTTCCACGTTGTAGCGCCACCACTCCTCGTAGGGGCTGCTCACCTCGATTCGATACCCTTTTTCCGTTGCCATCCTTGCAGTTCTTATTCCGGGAACAAAGATACGAAAAGGCAAACGCAAAAATTCCTGCTCGCATAAGATTTTTGCCCGGTGTTCCGGCTTCCCGGCTTCCCGGCCGTCCGCTGTCCCAGCGTTCCGGCCGTCCGCTGTCCCGCCAAACTCCGGCCCGGGAGCGCCAAAGCCCCATCCTGCTTCCACCCTCCGACCACCGGAGCCCCACCGGAATCCCATCGGAGCTCTATCGGAGTCCCACCGGAAACCCTGCCGAGGCTGCCGGAAAGGGACGGCGGGCCGTTTTGCTCCATCCGCCGCCCCTTTGCGGGCGGCATCCGTCCCCCGGCGTCGGCAGCCCCGCAATGCAAAACTCCATCAAAATCTTTGCAATTCTCTGAATTTTTAGTAACTTTGCGCACTAAATACGCTCAGATGGAGGTTCGAATGGACGATACGAAAAGGTTCGTGATTGCCTACAAAGGGTTGAAACCGGGGCAATACACGTTCCATTTCGAGGTGGACGGCGGGCTCTTTGCGGCCTACGAAAACTCCGAAATCAAGGACGGACACTGCCGGGTCGAGGTCGTGATGACCCGCCTGGAGCAGCTGCTCGACCTCGATATCGCCATTGCCGGAAGCGTAGTGGTTGCCTGCGACCGTTGCCTGGAGGATTGCGAGATTCCAATCGACTATCGCGGCCACCTTGCCGTGAAGTTCTCGGACGAGGTGCAGGAGTACGACGGCGAGGTGCTCTGGCTCTCCCCCTCGGAGGGCGAGGTGGACCTTACGCAGTACATCTACGAGAGCATCGTCCTTGCGCTGCCCTACCAGCGGGTGCATCCCGAAGGAAAGTGCAACCCCGAGATGATGGCCCGCTTCAGGATTGTCTCGGGCGAGGAGTTCGCCGCGCTGGAGGCCGAAGCCGAGCAGCAGGCGCCTCCCGAGGGCGAATGGGCCAAGCTGGCCTCGCTCAAGGAGCGCATGGAGCGCGAGGAGTTGGAGGCGCAGGAGGAGGCTCTGGCCGAGGAGCTCACATCCGAGGCGGAGGAGTGCGAGGAGGCCCTGGCCGACGGGGATGAAGAGAAGAAACTGTGAAAGAAGCAGAAAAGAAAAAGGATACGTTAAACTTATAATTCATACAGTAAAATGGCACATCCTAAACACAAAATCTCGTCGACGCGACGTGATAAGAGAAGAACTCACTACAAGGCCGTAGTTCCTACGGTGGTTACCTGCTCGAACTGCGGTGCAGCCGTGCTCTACCACCGGGTTTGCCCCGAGTGCGGTTTCTATCGCGGAAAGCTGGCTATCGAGAAGAAGGCCGCTGAATAGGCGGCGGAAAAAGAGTGCATTGCGGACAATGCCCTCTTTTTTCGCAAGATAAACGCCCCGTCGGAACGGTACGGGGTGGGCGTGTCTCCGTCGCGGACCGGTTTTTTGCAGTCGGGTCGCGGTGGTGCGCGTTGCGTCCTGTGAGGATTCTTCGGGGAGACGCGGCGCCGGGCGTCGGGAGCTCCCGCAAACAATGAAGTTCAACCAAATCTTGGGAACTATGTTAAAGATTGGTGTAGATGCCATGGGCGGCGATTTCGCCCCCGAGGCTGCGGTCAAGGGAGCCGTCATGGCCCTCGGAGAGCTCGGCGCGGATTGCCGCATCGTGCTGTTCGGCGACCGCGAACGGATTCTGGCCGTCCTGGCGGCCGAGGGATGCCCGGCCGAGAAGTTCGACATCGTACCCACCACCGAGGTTATCGAGATGGGCGACCATCCGGCGAAGGCCTTCCAGACGAAGACCGATTCGAGCATCACGGTGGGCTTCGGCTACCTGGCCAAGGGCGCGATTCAGGGCTTCGCCAGCGCAGGCAGCACGGGCGCGATGATGGTCGGCTCGATGTATGCCGTCAAGCCGATTGAAGGGGTCATCCGTCCGACCATCTCGTCGGTCGTTCCGACCATCTCGGGCCGTCCGACGCTGCTGCTCGACGTGGGGCTCAACGTGGACTGCAAACCCGAAGTGCTGGCGCAGTACGGCGTCATTGGCTCGATTTACGCCGAGGCCGTGCTGGGCATCGAGTCGCCGCGCGTGGCGGTGCTCAACATCGGCGAGGAGGAGGCCAAGGGCAACGCCCAGACGAAGGCCACCCACGAGCTGATGAAGGCCGAGGGCGAGGCGGGCAAGTTCCGCTTCGTGGGCAACATCGAGGCTTCGTACATCTTCACGGGCAAGGTTGCCGACGTGATTGTCTGCGACGGTTTCGTGGGCAATACGGTGCTGAAGATGGCCGAAGGGCTCTATCGAATCAACAAGGCTCTGGGTGTGGACAACCCCTTCTGGAACTCGATGAACTACGAGATGGTGGGCGGCACGCCCGTGCTGGGTGTCAACGCTCCGGTCATCATCGGCCACGGATGCTCGACGCCGTTGGCAATCAAGAACATGATACTCTCGACCGTACGGTGCGCCGAGGCGGATTTGACGGGCAAGCTGAAGAGTGCGTTTAACAACTAACCATTAAAGAAAATTATCGATGGCAAAGATAACAGCTGCGATTACGGGTGTCGGCCAGTACCTGCCGGATTACATCCTGACGAATGAAGAATTGAGTAAGATGGTCGACACCTCCGACGAGTGGATTATGTCGCATATCGGCGTCAAGACGCGCCACATCCTCAAGGGCGAGGGCGTGGGCACCTCCTACATGGGTGCGCGCGCCATCATCAACCTGCTGGACAAGACCGGCGTTGACCCGATGGACATCGACCTGGTGATTTGCGCCACGGTGACCCCCGACATGTTCTTCCCCTCGACGGGCAACCTCATCGCCGACCAGGCGGGCTGCAAGAACGCCTTTGCCTACGACGTGTCGGCTGCGTGCAGCGGTTTCCTCTTCGCACTGACCACCGGAGCCAAGTTCATCGAGACGGGCTCGTGCAAGAAGGTGGTGGTTGTCGGCGCCGACAAGATGTCGTCGATTGTCGACTATACGGACCGCTCGACCTGCCCGATTTTCGGTGACGGTGCGGGTGCCGTGCTGCTCGAGCCCAATACGGAGGGGCTGGGCGTCATCGACGAGATTCTCCACTCGGACGGCTCGGGCGAGCTGCAGCTCTACATGAAGGCGGGCGGTTCGCGCTATCCGGCCTCGATTGAGACGGTGCAGAACAACTGGCACACGATTACGTGGGACGGCCACGCCGTCTTCAAGGCTGCCGTTTCGAAGATGGCCGACGTCTCGGTTGAGATGATGGAGCGCTACAACCTGACGGGCGACGACATCCGCTACCTGGTGCCTCACCAGGCCAACCTGCGCATCATCGACGCCACGGCGCGCCGCATGGGCATCACCAAGGACAAGTGCATGATTAACATCGACCGCAACGGCAACACCACGGCCGCAACGATTCCGACCTGTCTGTACGACTACGAGAAGGAGCTGCGTCCGGGCGACAACCTCATCCTGTCGGCCTTCGGCGGCGGATACACCTGGGGCGCCATCTACGTGAAGTGGGCCTACGACGGTTCGAAGGCCTGAGCCACGACCCAATCGATTTGAATGCAGGAGCTCCGGAAACGGGGCTCCTGCGTCGTTTTCGGCGGGACGTTTCAGTTCCCGTTCGGAATTCAGCGCTATCTTTGCAGAAGAATAAACTGGGAATACGATGAAACTGCTGATTGTCGAGGATGAACCCTCGTTGCGTGAGATTATGGTGCGGACGCTCCGCGGCGAGCGTTACGTGGTGGAGGAGGCTGCCGACTACGCCTCGGCGCTGGCCAAGCTGGAGGACTACGACTACGACTGCATCCTGCTCGACATCATGCTGCCGGGCGGCAGCGGCCTGCGGCTGCTCGAGCGGCTCAAGGAGTTGCGCAAGAGTGCGGGGGTGATTATCATCTCGGCGCGCGATTCGCTCGACGACAAGGTCGAGGGGCTCGAGCTCGGGGCCGACGACTACCTGGCCAAGCCGTTCCACCTGGCCGAGCTCTCGGCCCGCATCCGGAGCGTCATCCGCCGCCACCAGCGCGACGGTCTGGAGAGCCTCGACGCCGGCAACGTGCGCCTCTTCCCCGACCGGCAGCGGGTCGAGGTGGCGGGCCGCGAGGTGGAGCTGGTGCGCAAGGAGTACGACATCCTCCACTACTTCATGAGCCGTCCGGGGCGCATGGTCAACAAGGCGACGCTGGCCGAGGCGGTCTGGGGCGACCACATCGACCAGAGCGACAACTTCGACTTCGTCTACGCCCAGATGAAGAACCTGCGCCGCAAGCTGGCCGACGCCGGGGCCGATATCGAACTGAAGTCCATCTACGGCTTCGGCTATAAACTCGTCACGCGATGAAGCTCATCAACCGCATCATCCTCCACATCTCGTGGGTGCTCACGCTGCTGCTGGCGGCGTGGGCCTCGCTCTTTTACTTCGCGATGGTCGACGAAATCAACGACGAGGTCGACGATTCGCTGGAGTTCTACTCCGAGATGCTCATCACGCGTTCGCTTGCCGGCCGCGAGCTCCCCTCGTCGAGTTCGGGCAGCAACAACAGCTACTACCTGCGCGAGGTGACGTCTGACTATGCCGACTCGCACCCCAGTGTGGCCTACAGCGACGAGGAAATCTACATCCCCGAGATGGAGGAGAGCGAGCCGGCCCGCGTGCTGCGGACCATCTTCGAGGACCGTGACGGGCGGCTCTTCGAGCTGACGGTCCTCACCCCCTCGTTCGAGAAGGATGACCTGCTGGAGACGATTCTCTGGTGCATGGTGTGGCTCTACCTGCTGCTCCTGCTGACCATTCTGCTGGTCAACGTGCTGGTGCTCCATCGGATTCTGCGCCCGCTGTACGCCCTGTTGCGTTGGCTCGACAGCTATACGGTAGGCCGCGCCAACGAACCGCTGGACAACGACACGCGTGTTCCCGAGTTCCGCCGGCTCAACGAGGCGGCCATCCGCAATGCGGCGCGCGCCGAGTACCTCTTCGACCGCCAGAAGCAGTTCATCGGCAACGCCTCGCACGAGATGCAGACGCCGCTGGCCGTCTGCCGCAACCGGCTCGAGATGCTGGTCGACACGACCGAGCTGAGCGAGGAGCAGATGGGCGAAATCTTCAAGGTGCAGCAGACGCTCGACTATCTGGTGCGGCTCAACCGCTCGCTGCTGCTGCTCTCGAAAATCGAGGGCGGGCAGTTCCCCGAGTGCGAACAGGTCGACTTCAACGCTCTGGCGCGCCGTGCGGCGGCCGATTTCGGCGAGCTCTATGCCGCGCGCCGCATCCGCATCGAGCTCCGCGAGGAGGGTGCGCTGCACTTCCGGATGAACCCCTCGCTGGCGGCCAGCGTGGTGAACAACCTGCTCAAGAACGCCTGCGTCCACGGCGGCGAGGGGGGCGAGGTGGAGGTTACCCTCACGCGCCGCAGCCTGCGTGTGGCCAACACGGCGACGGGCGGACCGCTCGACGGCGAGCACATCTTCGAACGCTTCTACCAGGGAACGAAGAAGGAGGGTTCGACCGGGCTCGGCCTCTCGATTGTCGATGCCGTCTGCCGGCTCTACGGGCTCCATTGCTCCTACGCCTTCGTCGGCGGGCGCCACACCTTTACCGTCGATTTCCCGCAGTAGCCGGCGGCCCCTGTTTCGGAAACTTTGCCCCGGCAACGGATGAATGAACCGTTGCCGGGGCATTTTTTTGGCCGTTCTGTACTTTTTTTTCGAAAAAAACGACAGGTTGTTCGCAATTTCAAATTCATTTCAGGTTTGCTTCCCAACTTTGCATCGTGATTCAGTGACAAACTCCGTAAAACAGATTCCGACGATATGAAAAAACTGGCATCCCTTTTGGCTCTGGTGCTCCTCCTCGCGGGAGCGACCCCCGCTCTGGCGGGCGACGACCGTCCCATTGCCTATGAGAAGCTCCCCGCCGCGGCGCGGCAATTCATCACCGCCCACTTCGCCGATACGCGCCTCTCCTATGCGAAGGTCGACTCCGAGTGGTGGGACACCACCTACGAGGTGGTCTTCATCGACGGCCGCAAGGTGGAGTTCGCGCGGGACGGCTCGTGGCGGGAGGTCTCGTGCAAGTACGCCGAGGTCCCGGCCGGGATTATCCCCCCGTCGATTCGCGACTACGTGGCCTCGTCCCACCCCGGACAGAAAATCATACAGATTGAGCGCGACCGCCGCACCTGCGAGGTGAAGCTCGACGGAGGTCTTGACCTGACCTTCGATCGCGACTACCGCCTTATCGGCATCGACGACTGATGCCACCCCTGTAACACACCAAACAACAAATCAACAACCGAAAACAAAAAACGATTGCACTTATGAAACTTGGATGGATTTTGATGACGCTTGCCTCGGCCGTTGCGCTGGTGGGCTGCGACAAGAAAGACGATGCGGTGCAGGTGCCGGCACAGGTAGAGACGGCATTCCACGCGATGTACCCCAACGCGACCGACGTACGCTGGAGCGGCCGGAGCGGCTACATGGTGGCCGACTTCCGCGAGAGCGGCGTAGCCAACTCGGCGTGGTTCGACCACAGCGGCGGCTGGCACATGACCGATACCGATATTCCCTATCAGGCGCTTCCCGAGGCGGTGAAGGCCTCCTTCGAGGCGAGCGAGTACGCAACGTGGCGCATCGAGGAGGTGGAGAAGGTGACCCGTACCCGGCTCGAGACGCTCTACGTCATCGAGGTGGAGCAGCGTGAGGCCGAGATGGAGCTCCACTACTCGGAGGACGGCGTGCTGCTCAATGCCGTGGCCGACGACGGCGACCATTACAACGACAACCTGCTGCCGCAGCAGCTTCCCGCCGAGGTGACCTCCTTCATCGAGCAGCGTTATCCCGGGGCGCGCATCCTCGAGGCCGAGCGTGAGCGCGGCATGCTCGAGGTCGACATCATCGACGGCCGCACGGCCCGCGAGGTGGTCTTCGACAGCGCCAACGCATGGCTCCACACCCAGACCGAGGTGCGCCGCAGCGAGCTCCCCGACGCCGTGCTTCAGGCCTGGCAGCAGTCCGAGTACGCCTCCTACGAGCTCGACGACATCGCCTACTACGAGGCTCCGACGGGCGACTACTACGAGCTGGAGCTCGAGCGCGGCGACCGCGAGGTGAAGCTCCGCATCGCAGCCGACGGCACGATGCTCTGACGTTCGGGCCGCAGGGGAGGAGCGCGCGCGGCGCAGCCTCGGCTGCGAGGGGCGCATGACCCCCACTCCGGTATCGGATGGATTGAAGGAGGCAGGGACTGACCCTGCCTCCTTCAATGCGTGAAGAGGATGTGACGAGGAACTGCCGCCCGCCGCTCAGAAGAGGGAGGCGACTCCCTGGAACGAGGCCAGAATGACGACGTAGCGCAGCAGCTTGCCCACGAACATCGAACCGGTCGTGAGCCAGAGGTTGGCATGCATGAGTCCCAGCACGATGGCAATCGCCTCGCCCACGTAGGGCAGGAAGCCGAAGAAGCCCATCAGCGCCCCGCGCCCCGCGAGTATCCGGCGCGCCTTGTCGAGCTGCTTTTCGCTCACGCCCAGACGCTCAATCCATTCGCTGCGCCCCAGCGTACCAATCCAGTAGCAGCTCATGCCGCCCAGCGTGTTGCCCACCGCCGCGGCGGCCAGACACCAGAGCGGGTCGAGCCCCATCCGCACGAGGATGATGAGCACCGCTTCGGAGCTGAAGGGCAGGATGCTTCCGGCGACGAAGGCTGAGAGCAGCAGCCCCCAGTAGCCCCAGTCGGCGAGCAGTTGTGTGAGTGTATCCAGAAAAGCCTCCATCGGTCGTTGTCCTTGTGCCGGAGCCGGCCGCCCGTTGGGCGGTGCGACGCCTCCGGTCCGGCAAAGATAGCGCTTTTTCGGCGGAGTGCGGCATCCGGAGCACGTCGTTGTTGTCCGGTTCGGGTTCGGTCGGGTTGTAGCTGGTCGGGTTCAGGTCCGGGTCGATTCAGGTTCGGGTCCGTTTCGGGCCCGGTCGGGTTCAGGTCCCGGACTGGAGCGCTACCGGCGAAGGGTCGGCAGAGTTGGCGGCAAGGGGGCGCATGCGGAGCCTTTCGGTGGGCGGTCGCGCTGCTCCTCGCACGCTCTTTGCATACCCTCTGCCTGTGGGGTGCCGCCCGTTCGGCCGCCGCACAATAAAACGAAACGGAACACCGTTATAATTCGCACACAACCCGAATTATGAAATTAGGAACATTAATACGAATCACGATGGTTGCCGGCTCGCTTCTGGCCGCTGCGGCAACGCAGGCCGGCAATCCTCAAAACGAACGGAAAACTATGGCAGTAACACATTTGACGGGGGACGATTTCCGCACGAAAATCTACGATTTCGAACGCAATCCCGGCAGTTGGAAATTCGAGGGCGACAAACCCGCACTGGTTGACTTCTACGCCTCGTGGTGCGGTCCCTGCAAGATGCTGGCCCCGATTATCGAGGAGCTCGGCGAGGAGTATGCCGGCCGGGTCGACATCTACAAGGTCGACGTCGACGAGCAGCAGGAGCTGGCGGCGCTCTTCGGCGTGCGCAGCATTCCGACGCTGCTCTTCATCCCCCGCGACGGGAAGCCGCAGCTGGCGCAGGGCGCCATGCCGCGTGCCGAGCTGCGCCGGCTCATCGACCAGCTGCTGCTTGGCGGCAAGTAGGCCGGCAGCCGCCGTTTGGGCGGGCAGCGCATGAACGCCGCGCATGAAAAAAGGGATGCACCCCGCAGGTTGCATCCCTTTTTCGTGTGTGGAACCGAGGCCGGTCAGCCGATGAGCGTTGCGACGATGTGGCGGCCGCGGGCCCCGTTGCGGAATTCGCAGAGGTAGACGCCCTGCCACGTTCCGAGGTTGAGCCGGTGGCGCGTGACGGGAATCGTGAGCGACACTCCCGCAAGCGTCGACTTGGCGTGGGCCGGCATGTCGTCGTCCCCCTCGAGCGTATGGGTGTAGTAGGGCTCGCGCTCGCGCACCAGATGGTCGAACACGGCGTCGAGGTCGCTCCGCACGTCGGGGTCGGCATTCTCGTTGAGCGTCAGGGCCGCCGAGGTGTGCTGCAGAAAGAGGTGCAGCAGCCCCGTCTCGGGCAGCTCTCCGAGCTGTGCGGCAATCTCGTCGGTGACGAGGTGCATGCCCCGCCGCCGCGGCCGCAGCGTGAATTCAACCTGGCGTATCATCGCTCCGAGGGGTGTTGAGGCGTTCGGATGCGTCAGAGCTTCGAGAGGTCCACCTCGATGGCGGCCGGATAGATGCGGCGCGGGTCGAAGAACTCGGCGCAGCTGTTCACCATGTTCTCCAGACGGATTTCGGGAACGCCCGAGTAGACCTTCTTGCCGTTGACCGTCAGCGTCACGCTCTTCGAGAGGTCGACCAGTTCGTTGCAGAGGTAGAGCACCACCTTGCCCTTCGTGGCCGGGGTCTTGCTCTTGTCGAAGCGCATCTCGATGCCCCACTTGGGGTCAATCTCGGTGGTCGTGTAGCGCACCTCGTCGACCTGCAGCGTGATGTTGTTGCCCGTGATGTTCATCTCGTAGCAGGTGCGCGTCGAGAAGTCGCTGTTCGAGCGCTCCAGCACGCGGAGGTTGTAGAAGCCCGTGCGGTACTGTCCGTCCATCTCGAAGTCCTCCCAGCAGAAGTAGTGCGGGTAGGAGTTGCGCTCATACTCCTTGAGCCAGGGCGTGGTGAGCGTGTAGTCGATGGCGTGGCTTGCATTGGGAATCAGCTCGATGTTGTGGGTGTAGTATCCCGGGTGAGCAGCCTCCAGTTCATCGAAGGCCTCCTTGGTGTAGCCCGTCAGCGTGTTGCGGTAGAATCCGGTGTCGTTGGCGCCCGTGCGCAGCGAGAAGGCCGTGTTGGCGCAGTTCTCGGCCGGGGCGTTCTTCAGCGGCTCGCCGCCTGCCATCGGTCCCGCGCCGGCCAGGTAGTCGGCGTAGAACGACGCGAGGCGCTGGCTGCCGTAGCCGCCCTCGGAGATGCCGAAGAAGTAGATGCGGTCGGGGTTGATGATATCCGAGACGAAGGCCAGACGCAGCAGCTTCTCCCAGGCATACTGCTTGGCCTTCTGCCACCAGCGGTAGTAGTCACCCACGTTGGGAATCTGCGGAATGAAGTAGACCGAGGGCGAATCCTGGAACGACTGGCAGAGCGACCAGCCCGTCTCCCACTCGGTGTTCTTGTCGCCCGAGCCGTGGAGGTAGAGGAAGAGGGGATATCCGGCGGCCGGCTTGTTGCTCTTCGAGCCCCAGTAGTAGTTCATCGTGGCGCTGGCTTCGAGCGATGCGGGCAGCAGCCAGCTTCCCGAGCGCTTGGTGCCCAGCGAGGTAAGGTCGATGAGCTTCTCCTCGTCGAAGTTGTTGTTGGCGCTCTTCCAGGCCTCCCATACCAGGTCGGTGTTGCCGCTCACTTTGGCGGCGTTGATGGCAATCTGAGAGGTATAGTCGCCCTCGTCGCCGGCGAGGCAGGCCGAAAAGTAGCTCTCGATTTCCTGACGGGTCTGCTCCGAAATCAGACCGTCGTCGGTTCCGGTGCCGATGCTGGGGGGCGTGTCGCTGCCCGTGTCGTCCGAGGAGCAGCCTGCGCCGAGTACGGCAAGCGCTGCGAGGAGGGAAAACATGCCGAAAAATCGTGTGTGTTTCATGACAGAAGGTATTGTTAAAAGTGGTTTGGGACAATCCGGTGTTGAAAAAACGACACCAAAGATACGATTTTTTGCGATTTTGCAATAAAACGGCTTCCGATTATAGGTTATTCCCGAGAATCTTTCTATCTTTGTCGGCGCTATCGCAGGATGGCATACGACCTTTGGAGAGATGCAGGAGTGGTTGAACTGGCCCGCCTGGAAAGCGAGTAAACCCCTAAAGGGTTTCAGGGGTTCGAATCCCCTTCTCTCCGCAAAACAATGAGGATGTTACGACGGGTAACATCCTCATTTTGTTTTGTCTGTGCGTCTGATGGTTTGGCGTCCCGTCAGCGCACTTTTCCCGCCGGATACGGTCGCGTAGCAGGGGCCGCCGCCTGTTCCGCCTCCTCCTTTCCTTGAGAAAATGGCGCCGGCCCGACGTGCGTTCCTTTTCGGGGGCCGCGTCTTGCACGGCTCCGGACGCCCGCCCTCTTCCCGGGAAAGGGGGCGGGTGACCTGTCCGCTTCGGCCCGACGTGCGCTACTCCTCGAACTCGTCGAGCAGTTCGTCGCAGGCCTTGGTGTGGCGGCGGTACTGCAGCCAGGTGATGATGATGGCAGCGAGCGTGTAGGCAATGCCGATTGCGATAATCAGGTTGCGGTTTGCCGACTCTCCGACGCGCGCGAGAAGCTCGATGAAGATATAGGTAATCATCGCGATGCACGGAAGGAGGCTGATGGCCAGGGCCCGGCGGTAGAAGCGGCGATAGGAGGTGATGGTGCGGGTGACCGTCCGCGTATCGCCGTCGAGCAGATGCTCCATGCCCAGCTTGCGGTTAATCCAGAGTGTGGCTGCGAAATCTATCATTGTCCACAGCGATACCAGCACGCCGAAGAGCGGCGGCCAGTGGGTGGCGATGCAGATGACCCAGATGGTGGGCAGGGTCAGCACATCGAGCATCAGACGATTGCGAATCCCCCGGCTCAGGGCCTGCGCCGGACGGCGGCGCGCCGCCTGGAAAAAACGTTCGTTCAGCTGCTCCTGCTGCTGCATCTGTGCCTTGAGGGCGTTATAGTCGGCTTTCAGAGCTTCGAGCTCTTGTCCCATGTTGCGTTCCATAGTCATGTTGTTTAGTCGTCAGTCATTTTTTTTGAGTCGCTCCTTGATGCGTACCAGCTTGAAGGAGACATTCTTGACCGAGATGCCTAGGATTGCGCCTATCTCCTCGTAGCTCAGGCCTTCGAGCCACAGCAGGATGACGCTTCGGTCGACAAGTCCCAACTTGTTGATGCGCTCATAGAGCTGTTTCATCTGCATGCGTTTTTCGAGGTCGCCGTCGGAGGTGGCAGCCTCCCGCGCCGTCGTACCTCTTGTCCGCTCGCGCTTGCGCTTGTTGCTGAAGTTGATGCAGTAGTTCAGCGCCACGCGGTAAATCCATGTCCTTATATCGCTGCGACCCTCGAAACCGTCGTATCCCTGCCACAGCCGCAGAAGTATCTCCTGATGCAGGTCGTCCACATCTTCGGCATCGCGGGAGAACATGTAGCAGACCGCATAGATGGTCTGTTCATGCTCCTTGACCAGTTGGGAGAATCGTTGTTCTTTTGTCTCCATCTTCATTTCGTTTACCTGTTAGACAAACAACCGCCCGAAAAACTATACGGCAGGTGCGATTTTTTTGAAAAAAAGATTTGTTGCCGTCCGAAATTCGGGCGCGGTGCCGCATTCGGGGGTGAAAGTTAGCGGATAACTCCGGTGAATCAAATCGGGGGCCGACTTTTCATAATTCATAATAGGGACCGAGCGGGCTGCGGCGGCAAAAACCACGGCGCCAACCGCTCCTTGTCGGACGGCCGCCAGCCGCGGGCCGTAAACTCGCTTCGCAACAGGCCGCTCGCCTCCATCTACGGAAACGCCCCGGAGGGGTTCACTCCTCCGGGGCGTTTGTATGTCGTGCCGACCGGTATCGTCTCCGGCGGGACGTCTGAAGGCATGTGCCGCCACGGTCAGCGTCCCGTGACACGCAGATAGCGGGCGACGGCCGTGCGGTAGGAGGCGCGGGCCTCGGTCAGCTTGTCGCGGCTCTGGGTGTAGAGCGTCTCGGCGTCGAGCAGCTCGGTGAGCGACGAGGTGCCCGCACGGTAGAACTCGCGGTTCTGCCGCAGGTTCTCGGTGGCCGAGGCGATGGAGCGCTCGGCCAGCGCAATCTGGGCGTAGGCCTCCTGCAGGTCGCTCCACGTCTTCTCGATTTCGACGGCGAGCAGCTCGCGTGCCTCCATGCGGTCGTTCTCGGCCTGCTGCTCGCGCAGCCGGGCCCGCTTCAGGGCGTGGGCACCGCCCCACCACTCCGAAATCGGCACCGAAACCTGGGCGAAGACCACGCCGTCGTCGACGTTCTGGTCCATGACGTTATAATAGAGGTACCCGGCCCCCACGCCTACGGTCGGCAGTCGCTTGCCGCGCTCCATGCGCTTCTCGTAGCGCCGCGCCTCGACATTCTTCTCGGCCAGCTGGTACTCGGCCCGCCGGTCAAGCGCCTCCTCCACGTCGACGTACCACGCCGCCGGGGCCTCCGGCTCCGTGTCGGTGCAGGCGATGTCGAACTGCCGCCAGTCGGCACCCACGTACTGCGCCAGCAGCATCTTCGAGACCTTCAGCCCGTTTTCGACCTTCAGCCGGTTCGAGGCGACCTCCTGCTGCCGCAATTCGACGCGCAGCAGGTCGTTCGAGGTGACGAGCCCCGCCTCGACCGAGAGTTCGACCTGGCGGTGAATCTCGTCGAGCTGCCGCTCGACGGCATCGAGCGTCGAGAGGTTTTCGCGCAGCGAGACAATCTGCCAGAAGTAGGTGTCGGTGCGTTCGCGCACCTCCGCCTCGCTCATCTGCAGCTGCAGGGCGCCCACCTCCTCGCCCAGACGGGCCAGGCGGTTGCCGTTGACAATCTTCAGACCGGCGAAGAGGGGCTGTACGGCCGAGATGCCCCCCACGATGCCGCGCTTGACCAGCGACAGGGGCATCGGGATGCTTCCCATCTGGGGGATGGTCACGTCGAGGCTGGCCTGGATGAGCCCGTGCTGGGCCTGGAAGACTCCGCCCGAAGCCGAAATCTGCGGGAAGTAGTTGGTGAAGGCCTCGCGCCGGCTCTGTGTGGCGGCCTCGAGGTCGAGCCGCGCGTTGGCCAGCGTGCGGTTATGTTCCACGGCGGCGGCCCGGCACTCCTCGAGCGTGAGGGTCTGGGCTCCGGCCGCAAGGCTTCCGCCGAAGAGCAGCAGAAGCAGTGTTGCAAGTGTGCGTCTCATCGTCATTTGTAGATTTTGGAGTAGAGAACCGGCAGAATCGTCACCACCAGTATGAGCGAGCCGATGCCTCCGGCGAAAATCGTCACCCCGACGGGTGCCCAGAAGGTGCTGCCGCCCAGCATCATCGGCACCACGCCCACGGCTGTGGTGGCGGTGGTGAGGAAAATCGGCACCATGCGGCGCTTGCCGGCGTCGTAGGCGGCAAGACGTCCCGTCCAGTGGCAGCAGAGGCGCTTCTCCTCGGCGTGCTGGTACATCAGAATCACGTTGCGGACAATCATGCCCAGCAGGGTGATGAAGCCCAGCACCGAGGTCAGGCCGATGGTGAAGTTCGAGAGCCAGAGTCCGACCATCGCACCGAACAGGCAGAGACTCATCGAGAGCATGACCACCAGCGTGATGCCGAACTTGCGGAAGTTGATGAGGATGAAGAAGAAGATAATCACCAGCGAGATGGCCAGTCCCGAGAAGATGTCGGGCAGCGTCTCCGCGTCGAACTCGTATTCGCCGCCCGTCTCGGTCGTAACCCCCTGCGGCAGGGTGATTTCCTGCTGCAGTGTGCGGTCAATCTCGGCGCGCATCTGCAGCGCATTGGCTCCGCGCCGCACGTCGGCCACCACCGACATGCAGCGCATGCCGTTACGGTGTACGATGCGGCTCTGGCTCCATGCGGGCTCGACCTGGGCAATCTGGCGCAGCGGCACGCTCAGCGAGGGGACGGCCGAGTTGATGTATGTGTTCTCCACGTCGGAGAGCGAGCGTTCGCCCTGTCGTTCGTCGTTCTTGAGCACGACGGGCAGTTGGTAGTCGCCCTCCCAGACCGAGCCGACGGTCACGTCGCCCGAAGCGAGCGCCAGGTTGAGCGCCGCCGTGGTGCGCGTGATGCCGAGCTGCGACGCTGTGACGGGGTCGAGCCGCACGTCGACCACAGCGCGGGGCTCCTCGTAGTCGGAGTGGACCCAAACCAGCTCGGGCATCTCCCGCATGCGGGCCATCAGCCGGTCGGCGGCCGTGCGCAGCGAGTCGAGGTCGTCGCCGTAGAAGCGGAACTCGAGCGAGGGGACGTTCTGGTAGTCCAGCTGCTTGAACTTGACGTAGGCGTCGGGGAAGCGGTCGGCCCAGGTATCGGCATACTGGTCGAGCAGCGCCTCGGTATCCTCGACGGAGGTGGTGTTGACGATAAACTGGGCGTAGTTCTTGCCGGCAATCTGCGGCGCGTAGCTCATCTGGAAGCGGGGCGACGAGCAGCCGATGAACGAGGTGACGGAGCGTACGCGCGGGTCGACGCGGAGCGCCTCGTAGACCGAGTCGGCCACGGCGGCCGTCCGTTCGAGCGGGGTTCCGTCGCGCAGGTAGATTTCCACGGCGAACTGGTCACGGTCGGCATAGGGGAACATCCTCAGCCGCAGCTTGGTGGCGAGCAGCAGGGCGACCGCCACCGAGGCGATGCCGAGCGAGATGGTGAGCCATCCGTGGCGGAAGGTCCCCACCAGAATGCGCCGGTAGAAGCGCTGCACGCGGTCGGTGAAGCTGCGGTGCGAGGGGTCTTGCCGGGGCGCACGGGGGATGATGAGCACCTCGAGGAAGGGAATCACCACCATGGCCAGCAGCAGCGATACCATCAGGTTGATGGTAATCGTCCACGGGAAGTAGGTGATGAAGTCGCCCATGATGCCCTTCATGGTGAAGAGGATGGGGTAGAAGATGACGCAGATGCAGAGGGTGGCCAGCAGCAGCGAGGGGAAGAACTCGCGGGCGCTCTCGACGGCCGAATACCAGCGCGAATAGCCCCGTCCGAGGTAGTCGAGGTAGCCGTCGATGACCACAATCGAGTTGTCGACAATCATGCCCAGCACGACAATCAGCGCGGCGAGCGTCACCGTGTTGAGCGGGATGCCGCAGGCGTACATCAGCCCCACGGAGATGAAGGTCGAGAGGGGGATAGTGATGGCTGCCACGACGGCCGAGCGCCACGGGAAGAGGAACATCATCACCACGATGATGATGGCCATGGCGACGAACAGGTCGCGCAGGAACGACGAGACGGAGTCGCCGACGACCTTCGCCTGGTCGGCGATGCGCGCCACGTGGACGTCCGACGGAAGCACCTCCTCGGTGAACGCGTGGAGCACCTGGTCGACCTCGCGCCCGTACTCCACGATATTGAACCCGTCGCGCATCTCCATCGAGAGCAGCACGCAGCGGTGGCCGTTGTTGAGGATGTAGCTGTCGGGGTCGTCGTATCCACGCTCGACGCGCGCCACATCGCGTACGCGGAGCACGTTGCCCTGGGGGTCGCTCCAGATGACCTGGTTGGCAATCTCCTCCTCGCTGCGCAGCGTCGGGGCGAGGTGGATAGGGGTCTCGGTCGTCGGGTTGCTGACGCTGCCGCCCATGGGGGTCAGCCCCTGCGAGGCGAGCGCCGCCGTGAGCACCTGCTCGCCGATGCCGTAGGCGGCCAGCCGGTCGTGGTCGACGTAGATGGATATCTGCTCCGACTGGAGGCCGTAGGGGCGGAGGTTCGAGACCGACTCGATGCGGCGCAGCCGGTCGCTCAGCTTGTCGAGGTACTCCTTCAGTTCGCGGTAGCTGCGCGTGTCGGATTCGAGCGTGATGAGCAGCGCCGAGGTGTCGCCGAAGTCGTCGTTGGCCACGAGCGCCACCACGCCCCGCGGCAGTTGTGCCTTGAGGGTGTTGAGGCCGTGCTTGATTTTCGACCAGACCTCGTCCTTGTCGTGGACGTCATCCTCCAGCTCGACCATGACGTAGCACATGCCGTTCTGCGAGGTGGAGGTGGTCTTCGCCCGCTTGACCTCCTTGTAGGTCATCAGGAACTGCTCGAGCGGGCGGGCCAGCTGCTCCTCGACCTCTTCGCTGGTGGCGCCCGGATAGAGGCCCACCACTACACCCTGGCGGATGGTGTACTCCGGAAACTCCTGTTTCGGAATGTGGACAAGCCCGAAGATGCCGAACAGGAAGAGGCACCCGACGAGCAGGAAGGTGATGCGGAAGTTGCGCATCGCCCATGCCACGAAGTTGTTTGAACCTTTCATTCCCATACGATTTTGCTGCCTTCACCTATCTTCTGCATCCCCTCGGTCACGATGCGGTCACCGGCCGAGAGCCCCTCCTCGATGACCACGGCGTTGCCCGCAAAGCGGCCTGTGCGGACCGGTGTGCGGAGCACCGAATCGCCGGCCACCTTCCATACGAAGCGGCTGCCGTCGCCCGCCTCGCGGACCGCCTGCAGCGGCACGACGAGCTCCTCGGCGGCATCGGCCGGCGAAGTGGTGACGCGGCAGACCATGCCGGGCAGCAGCCGGCGGTCGGCGTTGCCGAGCGGCGCTGTCACCTCGTAGGTGTGGGCGGCGGGGTTGGCCTCGATGCTGCGCCTCGGCGCGCCGGCCCGGAACGTCTGGTCGCCGAGTGCCGCAACGCTCACGTCGATGCGCCGCCGTGCGTCGAGCGAGGCAATCTCCTGCTCGGGAACGGCGAAGCGGACCTTGACGGAGGCGATATCCAGCAGCGTCACTACGGGAACACCCGGCAGAAGGGTCTCGCCCGCCTCGGCCTGCCGCTTGCCGACCACCCCCGCAAAGGGTGCGCGGAGGGTGCAGTCCTCCAGATTCTTGCGGGCCAGCTCAAAGGTCGACGATGCCTGCTGCAGCCGGGTCTGAGCCTCGACCCACTGGATTTCGGGCAGGCTGTTGGCCTCGTGGAGCTTCCGCAGACGTTCGCAGGCGTCGCGCGCCTGTTCGAACGTCGCCTCGGCGGCGGCGTAGCTCTGACGGGCCGACGTCGGGTCCAGCTCGGCCACCACGGCGCCGCGCGTGACGTATTCCCCTTCGTCGACCTCGATGCGGGCAAGCGTCCCGGCAAGCGGGAAGCTCAGCGCCACGGAGCGCTCCTCCTCGATGGTGCCCACGTAGCGGGAGCTCTCCGTCTCGGACGAGGGCGCCACGACGAGCGTCTCGACCCGCATCGGGGCGACGGTGCGGCGCTCCTGTTTCGATGCACACCCCGTCGCAAGCAGCAGGGCGGCCAACATGTAGATTCGTTTCATCGTATTGTCTGTTTTCTTCGGTTTCCTGCTGCAAAATTGCCTCTTTGCCGGCGAATCGGAAAGTTCTTTGCGTTGTTGTAATTCGTCGAAAGGTTCGATTTCGTACCTTTTGGCGAAAAATTACCGTCAAAATTCTTATATTTGCCGGAAAAAGGGAGATAGCAATGAACGAAAAGGAAATCCGCAGCTTCTCGCTTGAGCCGCTGCTCGAGATGTGCGGGCGACGGCCCGGTGACTTCTATTACGATGGTTGCCTGATTACGTCGCGCGTGAATACGGGGGACGAGGTTCCGATGGACCTCTTCCGCTATCCGGTGCGTATCGACGCCTTTGCCGTGGTCTTCTGTTCCAAAGGTTCGATTTCGCTCCTCTCGAACCTGACCCGCTACGAGCTGGGCGAGAACTCCTTCTTCGTTCATCTCCCGGGTTCGATTCTCCACGTCGAATCGACCCCCGACGCCGAGATTTACGTGGCGGCCTGCGAGGAGGAGTTCATCCGCCGCATCGATGTCGACATCAAGCTCCTTTCGAACCTCTTTCTCCAGCTGGAGCGCTATCCGCTGCTGCAGCTCGAGCCGGGCGAGTGGGAGTGCGTAGCGCGCAGCATCTCCGAGATATCGGACGAGGGGGTTCCCGAGGCGGGAGACCTCTATTCGACGGAGATTATCCGTTCGGCGATTCGGGTGCTCATCTACAAGATGTGCCGCCTCATTGCGCGTCATCTGGAGCAGGTGCGCGAGCTGTCGCCCTCGCCGCGCAGCCGCCGCGAGGAGTACTTCCAGCGCTTCATGACGCTGCTCCGCCAGCACTACATGCGCGAGCGGAGCGTCGGCTTCTATGCCGCGCAGCTCAACCTCTCGCCCAAGTACCTCACCACGCTCATCCGCCAGACGACCGGCCATACGGCCATCAACTGGATTGACGACTACGTGATTCTCGAGGCGAAGAACATGCTGCGCTACTCGACGATGAGCATCCAGGAGATTGCCTACTGCCTCAATTTCTCCAACCAGTCCTTCTTCGGCAAGTACTTCAAGAACCATACGGGGCAGACCCCCTCGGCCTACCGCATGGGCGGCGGGGCGGCGGATGCCGCGCCTGCGCCTGCGACTGCGGCACGCCGCCGTTCGCCGCGCGGCCGCCGGTGAGCGGCGTCAGACGGATACGAGAAAGCCCCGGGACAGAGGTCCCGGGGCTTTCTCATGAGGTGCGCTCACCGACGGCGCACCCCGCTATTTCGTGCAGGCGGGTGCGGTTGCGGCGCCCCACTGCGGGTTGGGCTCGGTGCCCATGTGCAGGCGCAGCGTGCCGCCGTCGGTCATCCGGTCGCGGTAGAACCAGCATGCGTCGAGCGGCTCTCCGTTGAGCTCGGCCGACTGGATGTAGTAGGCCTCGGGGGTGTTGCCCTCGGTCTTGATGGTGAAGCGCTTGCCCGAGCCGCTGCGGATGACGATGCGGTCGAATTGCGGGCTGCCCAGCTGGAAGGTGGGGCGGGTGCAGGTGCCTCCCTGTACGTCGAAGAGGCCCATGGCGGCCATCACGTACCAGGCGCCTAACTGCCCCTGGTCCTCGTCCTGGCCGTAGCCGTAGCCGTGCTCGCCCGTCGTGCCGTAGAACTCGTCGCAAATCAGACGCGTCCACTTCTGCGTGAGGTAGGGTTTGCCGGCGAAGTTGAAGAGCCACGAGATGTGGAGGCTCGGCTGGTTGCCGTGGTTGTAGGGGCTCTCGAGTCCCGAGAAGGCGTTGACCACCTTGCCGCCGCCGAAGACGCTCTTGCGCGCCTCGGTGAAAATCGAGTCGAGCCGGTTGCAGAAGGCTTCGCTGCCCACCTTGGCGATGAGCCCCTCGGGGTCGTGCGGCACGAAGAAGGTGTACTGCACGGCGTTGCCCTCCTGGAAGCCGCGCCACGATTCGAGCGGGTTGAAGTTGTCGATGAACTCGCCGTCGGTCGTGCGGGGGCGAATCAGCCCCGTCGAGGGGTCGTAGAGCCGCTCCCATCCGCGCGAGAGCCACATCAGCTTGCGGTAGTCCTCCTCGCGGCCGAGCGCCTTGGCCCACTGTGCCACGGCGTAGGCGCTGAAGCTGTATTCGAGCGTGTGCGAGGCGCCGAAGGGCGAGCCGTCGAGCTGCAGTTCGTCGTTGATGCCGTTGTTGCTCGGCACGTAGGGCGAGTAGCCCCGGCGGACGAAGGCACCCACGTCGGTCTTGCCGGCCCCTTCGACGCGGCCCTCCCACTGCAGTTCGTTCTTCAGCGCCGCCTCGTAGCCCTTCTCGATGTCGAAGTCGCGGATGCCGCACTGGTAGGCTCCGGCCATGAGGATGCTCACCATGTTGGTCCCCACGCCCGAGACATACTTGCTGCAGGCCAGACCGTCGCCCAGCCAGCCGGCAT
Organism: Alistipes sp. An31A; assembly: GCF_002159425.1. NCBI lineage: Bacteria > Pseudomonadati > Bacteroidota > Bacteroidia > Bacteroidales > Rikenellaceae > Alistipes > Alistipes sp. An31A. The sequence goes on along the minus strand of NZ_NFIO01000003.1, from coordinate 307,291 downwards.
CTTCGTAGACGCGCAGGTGGCTGCGGATGTAGTCGCTGTAGTATTCGGGGTAGGCGAGCGCCCAGAGCTGTTCGAGGTTCCAGTAGGCGCCCCATACGGCGTCGGTGTTGTAGAGCTTGTGGAGCGGGCGCCCCTCGGCGTCCAGCGGAATCTGACCCACCGTGCCGTCGTTGCGCGGATAGGCGCCGTTCACGTCGCTGGCGCAGCCGCGGCCCAGCAGCGCGTGGTAGAGCCCCGTGTAGAACTTCACGCGGTCCTCCTCGCTGCCACCCTCGACCTCGATGCGGCCCAGGTATTCGTCCCACTTGGCTTCGGCCGAGCGGCGCGCGCCGTCGAAGTCGAGCGTCGAGGCCTCGCTCTCGAGGTTGAGGCGGGCATTCTCGACGGAGGTGTACGAGAGGCCGACCTTCACCTCGATGCGTTCGCCCTCGCCGGTTCGGAAGGTGAGGGCCGCTCCGGCGCCGGGACCGCGCACCTCGTCGCCCTCGACGGGCTCACCGCCCCGGAAGAAGGTCTTCCACGAGGCGGCCGGCTTGCTCAGCCGGGCGTGGAAGTAGGTGCCGATGGTGGCGCCGGGCTGGTATTTCTGGGCATAGGTGGGCTCGGCGATGGTGTATCCCTCGACCGTCTGCGGGTCGACAATCCGCAGCCAGGCGTCGCGCACCGGGCCGCTCTCGCCCAGCCAGCTGCCGATGTCGAAGAGGATGTTCGACGCCTCCGACTCGGGGAAGGTGTAGCGCTGGAAGCCCACGCGCGTGGTGGCCGTCAGCTCGGCCTCCACGCCGTAATCCTTCAGCCGGACGCGGTAGTAGCCCGGGCGGGCCAGCTCGTCGGCCTTGTCGAAGCGCGAGCGGTAGCCGCTGTCGGGCTGCTCGAGCGTGCCCGGCAGAGTTTGGATTTCGCCCACGGTGGGCATCAGCAGCACGCCGGCCACCTGGAACTCGTGCAGGCAGGGGAAGCCCTCAATCGAGGTGTGGATGTCTTCGTATCCGTTGGCCTCCCAGCCGCTGGGGCTGGTGTAGGAGCCGTTGGTCGTGGGGCCGAGCTTGGCCAGTCCGAAGGGCTCGGCCGCCGGCGTGTAGAAGAACCAGCGGCTGTGGACCGAACCCAGGTTGGGGTTCACGTAGTCGGCAGGTCGGGGTTTCTCCCCTCCGCACGATGCCGCCGTCAGCGCGAGCGCGGCAAGGAGCAGCAGTCTTTTCATGGGGTATTCGTTCGTTTTTTGGTTTTTGTTTCGGCTTGTTTCGGGGGCGGCCGGCGACGCTCCGCATCCTCCGAACGGGAGGCCCTCCGGCCCTGCGTGTGCCCCCTGCGGACGGACCGTTCGGCCGGCCGGGGCGTAAAGGTACGAAAATATTCCGGCACGGAAAAATCCGCCCTCCGTTTCAGCCTCGCTGAGCCCCTTCAGCGCCTCTGCGGCCGCGGTTCGCTCTCCCCGAAGCCCCTAAAAGTGTTCATTTGGAGGAGTTCGGAAAATTTTGTTACCTTTGCCCCCGAAATCTTAACCGAAACAACAATGGCATATCAATTACTCAAAGGTAAGAAAGGCTTGATTTTCGGCGCGCTCAACGAGCAGTCGATTGCTTGGAAAGTGGCTGAACGCGCCGTGGAGGAGGGCGCCGAAATCGTTCTTACGAATACTGCCGTATCGATTCGCATGGGTACTATCGGCAAGCTGGCCGAGAAATGCAATACGATTGTGGTTCCCGCCGACGCGACGAGCGTGGCCGACCTGGAGAATCTCATCGACAAGACCATGGAGCACTTCGGCGGCAAGTTCGACTTCATGCTCCACTCCATCGGCATGTCGCCCAACGTCCGCAAGGGACGCACGTACGACGACCTGGACTACGACTATCTGGCCAAGACGCTCGACATCTCGGCCATCTCGTTCCACAAGGCCATCCAGGTGGCCCGCAAGAAGGACGCCATCAACGAGTGGGGTTCGATTGTGGCCCTCTCCTACATCGCTGCGCAGCGTACGCTCTACGGCTACAACGACATGGCCGACGCCAAGGCGCTGCTCGAGTCGATTGCCCGCAGCTTCGGCTACATCTACGGCCGTGAGAAACACGTGCGCATCAACACCGTCTCGCAGTCGCCCACGCAGACCACGGCCGGCAGCGGCGTGCTGGGTCTGGGCGACCTGATGTCGTTTGCCGAGAGCATGTCGCCGCTGGGCAACGCCACGGCGGAGGATTGCGCCAACTACGTGCTGACGCTCTTCTCGGACCTCACGCGCAAGGTGACGATGCAGAACCTCTACCACGACGGCGGTTTCTCGTCGATGGGTATGAGCCGCCGTGCGATGAAGACCTACGAAAAGGGCATGCGTTTCGACGACGTGCACGACAACCAGTACCCCTTCGGTCACAAGGAGGAGTAGCCCTTCTGAGGACCTCCGCCGGAGGATGAAAAAGGCCGGAATCCCCTGTTCGGGATTCCGGCTTTTTTTGTGCGTGTCTCTCCTCCCCGTGCCGCGCGCCCGTACCGCGCCGCACGCCTGTACCATGCCGCGCCCGTGCCGCACCCGTGCCGCGGCGCACCATGTCCGCACCGTGTCCGTTCCGTGTCTGCGCCGCAAAAAAACGGCGGACCCGCAAGGGCCCGCCGAAGGGAGGAGATGGCCGCCTCTCGGGGCGACGTATCCAGACGTATCAGTAGGAGTGCTCCTCGTCGCGCAGCTCCTCGCTGGTGACCGGACGTCGGTTCAGCGAACGCCATGCGTACCAGATATAGGCCAGCACGAAGGGGATGAGCAGCGAGACGTAGGCCATCACGCGCAGCGTGAACTCGCTCGACGACGAGTTGGCAATCGTCAGCGACGACTGCATGTCGACCAGCGAGGGGTAGTAGGCCGTGTTGTTCCACCCGGCGCAGAGCAGCAGCGCCAGCACGGTGAGCACCGTGCCGCTACCTCCCAGCCAGATGGCCTTGCGCGAGCCGCGCCAGCCGAGCAGGATGCTTGCCAGCACGAGCACCACGCCGATGAGCATCACGACGCTGACCAGCGGCATCTGCAGGAGGTTGTGCAGGTACTTGTAGGGCTCCGCCGCAACGACTCCCGACGCATCGTAGCTCCAGCCCGTCGAGACGAGCAGCGCCCCGAGGAAGGAGAGGAATGCCGCCAGGAAGAGCAGCGACAGCGGCCGCATCATGCGGCGCGCCCGCTCGGTGATGCGCTGCTCGCCGACGGCATTGAGCAGGTACTGGCAGGCGAGCGTGCCGGCGAGGAAGACGACGGCCACACCCAGCAGGATGTTGCGGTGGTCGCCCAGCGCCTCGAGGCCGTGCCAGGGGGTGGCCCACTGCGAGATGATGGCATCGCCGCTTGCATTGGCCATGTTGAAGCGGTCGACCGTGAAGTCGGCTCCCGTGAAGAGGGTGCCGACGGCGGCGCCCAGCAGGAAGGGGCCGGCGATGCCGTTGATGACCAGGAAGGCCTCGAAGGTCCGCTCGCCGAAGACGTTGCCCGGCTTGCGGCGGTACTCGTAGGCTACGGCCTGGATGACGAAGACGAGCAGGATGGCCATCCATACGTAGGTCGCTCCGCCGAACGACGTGGAGTAGAAGAGCGGGAAGGAGGCGAAGAAGGCGCCGCCGAAGGTGACGAGCGTCGTGAAGGTGAACTCCCACTTGCGTCCGAGTGTATTGACCAGCAGCGTGCGCTCCTCCTCGGTGCGGCCGAGGCGGTAGAGCAGCGCCTGTCCGCCCTGCACGAAGAGCAGGAAGACCAGCAGGGCGCCCAGCAGGGAGATGATAAACCACCAGTAGTGTTGCAGAAAGGTCAGCGTGTCCATAGTGTTGTCCTTATGACATGTTTCGGGGTCGTTGTTTGGTTTGTTCGGTTCCGCCCTCCGGGGTGCAGCGTGCAGGCGTGGTTGTCCGGCCGCTGCGCCTGTCGGGCGGGTGTGCGGAGGGTTACTCCTTGCCGGGTCCCGCCTTGATTTGACGGAAGAGGATGCTCAGCTCGGCGATGAGCAGCGCCGTGAAGAGCGCCAGGAAGATGAAGAAGGTGGTGGCCACCGACTCTCCCGGGAGCTTCGATACGCCGACGCCCACGGGCATCAGGTCCTGGATGACCCAGGGCTGGCGTCCCACCTCGGCAACCACCCAGCCGGCCTGCGAGGCGAGGTAGGCGAGCGGTATGCAGAGAATTGCCAGACGGAGCAGCCAGCGCTTCTCGGCCAGCTTGTCGCGGCGGTTGTACCACCACACGAGGGCCAGCATCAGGATGAAGAGGCATCCGGCGCCCACCATCACGCGGAACGAGTAGAAGAGCAGCGGAATGTTGGGCACGAGCTGCTCGGGCGACTGGAGGTAGCCGTAGCCGAAGTAGGCGAAGTATTCGCCGAGGAACTCGCGGCCCTCGGGCGTCGAGGGGTCGAACTTGCGGGTGATTTGGTCCACGGTCTCCTGGTCGCCGCTCTGGCGGGCGTCGCGGAAGCGGGCCAGTTCGTCGATGGCCACCCGTCCGCGGGCGATTTTCTCCTCGGCCGGGAGGATTCCCTGCTCGGGATTGCCCCGGAGCAGGTCGTTGATGCCCGCCACGTAGGCCTCGGCATCGCGGAAGCTCATGATGGAGAGCATCTTCGGGATGTCGACCTTGAAGTAGAAGGCATCGTCGTCCGACGTGCGCTGCGATTCGGGGCGCAGGATGCCGACGGCCGTCAGCGGGGCCCCCTCGCATCCGTCGTAGAGCGCCTCCATGGCGGCCAGTTTCATCGGCTGCAGCCGTGCGACGATGGCGCCCGAGCGGTCGCCCGAGTAGGCGGTCACCAGCGAGGCGACGAGGCCGAAGAGCGAGGCGACGGCGATGCTCCGGGTTGCCATCTGGCGTTCACGCCGCTTGAGCAGGTACCAGGCGCTTACGCCCACCACGAAGAGGGCCGCCAGCGTGAAGGAGGAGGTGACCGTGTGCGAGAACTTGTTGACCGCCACGGGCGAGAAGGCGACCTCCCAGAACGAGGTCATCTCGTTGCGCACGGTCTCGGGGTTGAAGGTGCAGCCCGTGGGGTACTGCATCCACGAGTTGGCCACCAGAATCCACCACGCCGAGAGGTTGGCGCCGATGGCCGTGAGCCACGTGGCCGTGAGGTGGAATCCGCGGCTGACCTTCCCCCAGCCGAAGTACATCACGGCGATGAAGGTGCTCTCGAGGAAGAAGGCCATGATGCCCTCGATGGCCAGCGGGGCGCCGAAGATGTCGCCCACGAAGTGGGAGTAGTTCGACCAGTTGGTGCCGAACTCGAACTCGAGGATGAGTCCCGTGGCCACGCCGATGGCGAAGTTGACGCCGAACAGACGCATCCAGAAACGGGTCGTCCGTTTCCAGAAGTCGTCGCCGGTACGGTAGTAGATGCTCTCCATGATGGCGATGATGACGCCGAGTCCGAGCGTGAGCGGAACGAAGAGCCAGTGGTAGATGGCCGTCAGGGCGAATTGCGCGCGCGACCAATCGACTGTTTGCAGAATGTCCGACATGGTGTGCAGAGTGTTTCAGTTTTCGGGTGTGAGTTGTTCGAGTACGTAGCTGCTGCGCTCCTCGGGGCTCTTGCCGGCCAGCAGGTCGGGAAAGAAGAAGACCTTCAGGATGGCGAACATGATGAAGAGCTTGATGAGGATGATGGCCCAGAGGGTGCGTCCGAGCGTCATGGCGCGGAATCCGTCGTAGTAGAAGCGGAATATTTTGCGGAGCGTGGCGACCATCGTTTTGCAGCGTTCCCGGGGCGTCCGCACGGGGCGCTGTCCGGAGGTTTGTTTTCCAAAACTAAGCAGAAAAAACGAAATACGGAAGCATCCGGCCGAAAAAATCGCGCCGACGGGGCGAATCGACACCCTCGGCAGCCGGTGCCTCCGGCCCCGGAAACGGCCGCAGAGGCCCGCTGCGGCCGCTTGTGCACCTTGCGCGGGGCGGGGCGGAGGGGCGGTAAAAAATTTCGGTACCGCCGGCTGCGCCCCGGTCGTCCGTTCCGGCATCTGCCTCGGTCGTCCGCCTCGGTCGTCCGCCTCGGTCGTCCGCCCCGGTCATCCGCCCCGGTCATTCGCTCCGGTCATCCGTTCCGGTCGTCTGCCCCGGTCATTTGCCCCGGTCGTTCGCCCCGGTCATCTGCTCTGGTCATCTGTCCCGGTTGTCCGTCCCGGTAATGGGAAGGCCCCGGGCGGCTGCACGCACGGGGGACTTCGACGGGGCCGATGCGCCGACTTTTGCCGCTTTTTTACTACTTTTGTGCCCGGTTAAAGGTTACAGAGATTCAATCAGGTTAACGAGAAAGAGACGAAATGAACGATTCCACCCCCAAAATGCCCTCGGCCTGGCTCTCGGCGCTGCCGCTTGCGGTGCTCGCCGTGCTGCTCTACGTGGTCATCCGCTGCTTCGGCGGCGACTCCATCAACGGCGGCAGCCAGATTGCCCTGTTCTCGGCCACGTCGGTCTGCGTGATGCTCTCCATCGGGGTCTACCGCTGCCGCTGGAGCGTGCTCGAGGAGGCCATCATCGACAACATCCGGGCTTCGGCCTCGGCCATCATCATCCTGCTGCTCATCGGTGCGATTGCCGGCACGTGGATGGTCAGCGGCGTGGTCCCCACCCTTATATATTACGGTCTGGAGATTCTCCACCCGTCGTTCTTCCTGGTCGCCTCGTGCCTCATCTGCGCGGGCGTCTCGCTGATGACCGGCAGCTCGTGGACCACGATTGCCACCATCGGCGTGGCGCTGATGGGCATCGGCCGGGCGATGGGCTTTCCCGACGGATGGGTGGCCGGCACCATCATCTCGGGCGCCTACTTCGGCGACAAGATTTCGCTGCTCTCCGACACCACGGTGCTCGCCTCGTCGACGGTCGGCGTGCCGATTTTCACCCACATCCGCTACATGCTCTATACGACCATGCCCTCGTTCGTCGTGGCGCTTGCGGTCTTCACGGTGGCAGGACTGACCCTCACGCACGGCGACGCGACCCACGCCGAGCTCTATTCGGAGACGCTCCGCTCGACGTTCCGCATCACGCCCTGGCTGCTGCTGGTGCCGCTGGCAACGGGGCTGCTCATCGTCCGCAAGCTGCCGGCCATCGTGACGCTCTTCGCCTCGGTGGTCTTCGCCTGCGTGGCGATGCTGCTCACACAGCGCGGACTGGTGGCCTCGGTGGCGGGTGTCGGCTCGCTGGACTTCCTCTCGGGCTTCAAGGGGGTGCTGATGACCTGCTTCGGTCCGACGGCCATCGACACGGGCAACGCGCAGCTCAACGCGCTGGTGGCCACGCGCGGCATGGCCGGCATGCTCAACACCGTGTGGCTGATTATCTGCGCCATGTGCTTCGGCGGCGTGATGACCGGCAGCGGCATGCTGCGCTCGCTGACGCAGCTCTTCCTGCGCGTGGTGCGGCGCCCCTTCTCGGCCGTCGCCTCGACCGTCGGCGCGGGGCTCTTCTTCAACCTCTGCACGGCCGACCAGTACATCTCGATTATCCTCTCGGGGCGCCTCTTCCGCGACCTCTACGCCGAACGGGGGCTCGAGGAGCGGTTGCTGAGCCGCTCGGTGGAGGACTCGGCGACGGTCTGCTCGGTGCTCGTGCCGTGGAACTCGTGCGGCATGACGCAGGCCACCGTGTTGGGCGTCTCGACCTTCGCCTATCTGCCCTATTGCATATTCAACATCGCATCACCCCTCATGTCGCTCCTGGTGGCGGCCCTGGGGTGGAAAATCAAACACGTGAAATGAAGACCGAACTGGTGATTTTCGACCTTGACGGCACGCTGCTCAACACAATCGGCGACCTGGCCGTCAGCTGCAATGCCATGCTGGCCCTGCGCGGGCTGCCGCAGCACTCCTACGAAGAGTACTGCCACTTCGTGGGCAACGGCATCCTGCGTCTGGTGGAGCGCGCCCTGCCCGAAGAGCTGCGCACGCCCGAGAACGTGGCGCTCGCACGCGCCGACTTCGTGCGCTACTACACGGAGCACATCGACACCTACACCAAGCCCTACGACGGCATCCCCGCCGTGGTGGCCGAGCTGACGCGCCGGGGCATCCGGATGGCCGTCGCCTCGAACAAGTTCCAGGAGGGGACCGAGAAGCTCATCCGCCTCTTCTTCCCCGAGCACCCCTTCGCGCCCGTCTTCGGACAGCGCCCCGACGTGCCGCTGAAGCCCGACCCGGCGGTGGTCGATGAGATTCTCGCGGCAACGGGCGTCGCCCGCGAGCGGGTGCTCTACGTCGGCGACTCGGCCGTCGACATGCAGACCGCCGCTGCGGCCCGCCTCCGTTCGGTGGGGGTGACGTGGGGCTTCCGCGGACGTGCCGAGCTGGAGGCCTGCAACCCCTGGCGCATCATCGACCGCCCGGAGGAGCTGCTCGCGCTGCTCGACGCATAGCCGACCCGACGTTCCGCCTTTGAGAAGCGGCGGGGGAGAGGTGCCGAAACCCTCTCTCCCGCCGCCTCTTTTATTTCGTTGCCGCATTCTACGCTCTGTGTTCCGCTTCCTGCGTTCGCTTCCCGCTGCCGCCGCCCTCGGGACGCGCCGTCAGCAGTAGAGATGGACGTCGGCCGGTGTGATGCGGTCGCCCGAGAGAATCAGCAGCCGCTCGACCACGTTGCGCAGCTCGCGGATGTTGCCCGTCCAGGGCATCTCCTGCAGCAACTGCATCGCCTCGGGGGTCACCTCTTTGGGGGCGGTGCCGTCCTCGGCGCAGACCGTGTGGATGAAGTGGTCGACCAGCGCCGGGATGTCTTCGGGGTGTTCGCGCAGCGGCGGAACCCGGATGACGATGACCCCGATGCGGTGGTAGAGGTCCTCGCGGAAGTTCCCCTTGCGAATCTCCTCGCGCAGGTCCTTGTTCGTCGCCGCGATGACGCGCACGTCGACCGCCACATCCTTGTCGCCGCCGATGCGGCAGATTTTGTTCTCCTGCAGCGCCCGCAGCACCTTGGCCTGCGCTGCGAGCGACATGTCGCCGATTTCGTCCATGAAGAGCGTGCCGCCGTTGGCCAGCTCGAACTTCCCCTTGCGCTGCTTGACGGCCGAGGTGAAGGCTCCCCGCTCGTGGCCGAAGAGCTCGCTCTCAATCAGTTCGGAGGGGATGGCCGCGCAGTTCACCTCGACGAAGGGGGCCGTCGCGCGGCGGCTCCGTGCGTGGAGCCAGCGGGCGACGAGCTCCTTGCCCGTGCCGTTCTCGCCCGTGACCAGCACGCGTGCCTCGCAGGGGGCCACCTTCTCAATCAGCTCCCGCACCCGGCGGATTTGCGACGACTGCCCGATGATTTCGGGCTGTGCCGTCTGTGCGCGGCGCGCCCGTGCCGCCGTGCGGGCCGGAGCGGCGGCCGGGCTCTCCGTCGCCGGCGCACTCCCGGCCGCATCGGGCTCGGCGACCGTGCGGCGGATGGACTCCAGCAGGCGGTTCATGTCGATGGGTTTGGTCACGAAGTCGCGCGCGCCGCTGCGGACGGCCTTGACGGCCGAGTCGATGGAGGCGTCGCCCGAGAGGGCGATGAAGGGGATGCCCGCATCGGGAACCCGGCAGCCGGTGTCGGAGAGGATGACATCGAAGGGTATTCGCTCGCAAAGACGCGAGGCGGCCGCCTCGTCGTCGACCGCCTCGGCCGAGTAGCCCTCGTATTCGAGCCGCTCGCGCAGGATGTTTCGCACGCTTTTTGAATGGTCCAAAATTAAAACCTTTACCATCTCTTGTTTTTATTGATTTTTTGTTATTTTTGTCGCAAAGTTATTGCTTTCCGCGGTGTTTGAGCAAGTTCGGGCTCTGTGTCCGGATGAACGCCGGAGCGGGTGAAAGCATTCTGAACGAGACCATTGCGCGGGACCTTCCGGTGCAGCCGGGGGACCGAACGGAACAGCGCACGGGCGACCATTACGTTATGAAAAAGAATTACAACTACATGCGGCGCAAGCTCTTTCTGCCCGAGTACGGCCGCCACATCCACGAAATGATAGACTCCCTGATGGAGATTGAGGACCGCTACGAGCGCAACCGCCAGGCGCGGGCCGTCATCGCCGTGATGGGCAATCTGAACCCGCTGCTGCGCGATACGGCCGATTTCACGCACAAGCTCTGGGACCACCTGTTCATCATGTCTGATTTTCAGCTGGATGTGGACTCTCCCTATCCGCGTCCCTCGCGCCAGGAGCTCACGGTCATGCCGCACCGCATGCCCTACACGCAGAGCCGCATCGCCTACAAGCACTACGGCAAGTATGTCGAGCGGATGCTGCAGAGCCTGGAGGGGGTCGAGGACCGTCAGAGCGTGGCCCGCACGGTGGACAACCTGGCCCGCTACATGCGTGCCAAGAGCTTCGAATACAACCAGGAGCACCCCAACAACGAGGTGATTGTAAAGGACATCAAGCAGATGTCCGGTGGTGGCATCGAAATCGACGAAGTTGCACTGAACAATCTCCGAAGCGACTACAAACAGCACTTTACGGCACGTCCCCAGAAGGGCGGTCCGCAGCAGCGGCAGCAGAAAAACCGCAATCAGCAGCATGCGCGCAATTTCTCGAAAAACAACGGCGCGCGGCACAATTTCCAGAAGTGATTCGTCGTTTTTTATCCGGAATTGCCTATCTTTGTAAACATATCCGACTGCGTCCGCGTCGGACGACCCGCTGCGGTCGTACGTCGGGCGTGCGGTACGGTTCGTAAACAAGAAGCAAAAAATAGATGAACGGAAAAGTTATTTTCGCGGCGCTGGCCGCAGCATCGACGCTCTGCGCCTGCCAGTCGTCGAAGGTGCGGATTTCGGGACGCATCGTGGGCAACGAAGCCCGCAACATCTACCTCGAACAGGTGACGCCGCTTTCGGAGCGCATCATCGACTCGGCCCAGCTCGACAAGGAGGGCAACTACCGTTTCGAGGTCCGCGAGGCGACCGCCACGCCGTCGCTCTACAACGTGGTCTACGACGGCGTGCGCATCCCGCTGCTGCTGGCCGCAGGCGACCGCCTGACGCTCAGCTCGGTGGGCAGCGTGGCCCGCAACTATACGGTCGAGGGCTCGGCCGAATCGGAGCTGCTGCGCCAGTTCTACCAGAGCTACGTGGCCGGCGTGCAGCGGCTCGACGACATTGCCCAGCAGGTGGCCCAGCAGCCCGCGGGCGAGCGCCACGACGAGCTGGTGAAGGCCTACACCGAGGAGTATTACCGCATCCGCCGCGAGCAGCTGCGCTTCATCATCGAGCACAAGTCGTCGCTGGCGGCCCTCTTTGCGCTCTACCAGCGTCTGCCGGGCGACGCCAACCTCTTCAACGGCGACAGCGACGTGGTCTACTACCGCACGGTGGCCGAGGCGCTCGAGAAGAGCTATCCCGATTCGCCCTACCTGCCGGTGCTGCTGGCCGAAATCGGCCGGATGGATGCGCGGCTCAATCTCGCCTCGCAGATTACCGTCACGGGCTATCCCGACCTGGAGCTGAGCGACATCTACGGCAAGAAGGTGCGCCTCTCGTCGCTCGAGGGCAAGGTGGTGCTCGTCGACTTCTGGTCGGCCGAACTGGGCAACGCCAATGCGCGCAATGCCGAACTGAAGGAGCTCTACGCGAAGTATGCCCGGCAGAAGGCTCCGTTTGAAATCTACCAGGTGGCCATCGACACCTCGAAGCCGCTCTGGATTACGGCCGTGCAGGAGCAGCAGCTCCCGTGGATTTCGGTGAGCGACCTGCAGGGCGGCGCCTCGTCGGCGCTCAAGCTCTACAACGTGCAGCGTCTGCCGTCGAGCTACCTCATCAGCCGTGAAGGCGAAATCGTGGCCCGCGACCTCGACGGCGAGGCGCTGGCCCGGAAAATCGACGAGCTTCTCCAGTAAGAGCCTGCGCCCCGGTCAGCCGGGGCGCTGCCGCTCCGGCCGCAGTCAGGCCGCAACACCTACCTCTTCGCATGGTCTACTTCACATCCGATGTCCATCTGGGCGGAGGCGGCCCCGAGGTCGCCCGCCGGGTCGAGCGGCAGTTCGTCGCCTGGCTTGACGCCGTTTCGGCCGATGCCGAGGCGGTGGTGCTGCTGGGCGACATCTTCGACTTCTGGTTCGAGTACCGCGAGGTGGTGCCCCGGGGCTTCGTCCGTACGCTCGGACGGTTGGCGGCGATGACCGACCGCGGCATCCGGGTCCTCTTCTTCACGGGCAACCACGACCAGTGGATGCGCGACTACCTTGCGCGCGAATGCGGCGTGGAGGTCTACACCGCGCCCCGCGTCGTGACGCTCTGCGGGCAGCGCCTCTTCCTGGCCCACGGCGACAACATGAACATCGGCGAGCGTCCCGCACTCCGGCTGCTCAACGCCGTCTTCCGCTCGCGTCTGCTGCGGTGGCTCTTCTCGTGGGGCGTGCATCCCGACTGGGCGATGCGCTTCGGCCACGCCTGGAGCGCCCATTCGCGCCGCAAGCACATCCGTCAGGGACCGCCCCCCGTCTCGCTGACCGACCCGCTGGTGGAGTACGCCCGCCGCTACGCCGCCCGCAATCGGGACGCGGTCGACCACTTCGTCTTCGGCCACATGCACGTGGCGCGCGACTACCGCGAAGGGTCGCTCCATACGGTGCACCTGGGGTGCTGGGAGCGCGGCCCGGTCTACGCCCGGCTCGACGAGGCGGGCAACCTTCGATTGGAACACTTCACACCCGACCTATGAAACAATACCTCGATTTGCTGCGCCGCATCCGCACGGAGGGTGTCGTGCGGGGCGACCGTACGGGCACGGGGACGCAGAGCGTCTTCGGGCACCAGATGCGTTTCGACCTTGCGGAGGACTTTCCGCTGCTGACCACCAAGAGGGTCTTCCTCAAGGGGGTCATCCACGAACTGCTCTGGTTTCTCTCGGGCGACACGAACATCCGCTATCTGGTCCGCAACGGCGTCCATATCTGGGACAACGACGCCTACCGCTACTACGGCGAGCTGTGCGCCCGGCAGGGTGCCGAGCCGCTCGGCCGCGAGGAGTTCCTTGCGGCGGCGGGCGAGCCGTCGCCCCTCGAAGGGTACTGCTACGGCGACCTGAACCACGTCTACGGCTACCAGTGGCGCAGCTGGCCCCGGCCCGACGGCGGGGTGATTGACCAGATTGCCGGCGCCGTGGAGCTGATACGCCGCAATCCCGAATCGCGGCGCATCGTGGTCTCGGCCTGGAACGTGGCCGAGGTCGAGCAGATGGCCCTGCCGCCCTGCCACGTTCTCTTCCAGTTCTACGTGGCCGAGGGACGGCTTTCGTGCCAGCTCTACCAGCGCAGCGCCGATACCTTCCTCGGCGTCCCCTTCAACATCGCCTCGTATGCCCTGCTGACGATGATGACGGCGCAGGTGTGCGGCCTGCAGCCCGGCGAGTTCATCCATACGCTGGGCGACACGCACCTCTATCTGAACCACATGGAGCAGGTCGAGGAGCAGCTCTCGCGCACGCCGCGGCCGCTGCCGACCATGCGGCTCAACCCCGACGTGAAGTCGCTCTTTGACTTCCGCTACGAGGACTTCATGCTCGAGGGCTACGACCCCTGGCCCGCCATCAAGGCGCCGATGTCGTTCTGAGCGGAGTGGCCCCGGGGCGCATTCCGCGGCGCACCCCCGGCGAAGGAGGCGGTCCGGCCCGGTGCCGGACCCGAAATGCGGAACAGAAACCCAATTCGAAGAAAAAATGGTATCAATCATCGTGGCTGTGGCCGAAAACGGCACCATCGGCGACCGCAACGCCCTGCTGTGGCACATATCCGAGGACCTGAAGCGCTTCAAGGCCCTCACGACGGGACACCCCGTCATCATGGGACGCAAGACCTACGAGTCGCTCGGGCGTCCGCTGCCCAACCGCACCAACGTGGTGCTTTCGCGCAGCGGCGGGGAGTTCCCCGGCTGCCGCGTCGCCCGCTCGCTCGACGAGGCGCTGGCCCTCTTTCCCGACGACGAGGAGCTCTTCATCATCGGCGGCGCCCAGATTTACGAGCAGGCCCTGCCGCTGGCCGACCGCCTCTACCTGACGCGGGTCTGCCACCCCTACGAGGGCGACACCTCCTTCCCGGAGTGGGATGCGTCGGAGTGGCACCTCGCCTCGTCGGAGGCCCACCCCTCGGGGCGGGAGTATCCCCATCCCTTCGTCTTCGAACGCTGGGAGCGCCGCCGCCCCGGACGGCAGTAGGGGGGGTATGTTCAGCAGGGCGGTAGAGGCTGAGGTGGCTCTCCCGGCCAACTCTTCCGACCGACTTCCCCGACCCGCTCTCCCGACCGCCTCTGGTGCATCCGTTCCAAGGGGTGCAGCGGCCCTCTGCGGCACTCCATCCAACTTTCTCCCCGAAGCTCTTCGCTTCGGGGTTTGTTGTTCCGGCTCCGACGGTCCCATCCGTTCCGGCCCGACTCTCCGGAACCGTTTTCCTGTTTTCCCGCTCCCCGTCTCCTGCTTCCCCGTTTCTCGTTTCCCGTTTCCCGTCTCCCGTCCTCTGCCTTCCGCCTCTCCCTCCGCCTTCTTTTGTCCCGACCGCAGCTGCGCCCCTTCCGGAACAACTCCGGCTGCGTCCCTCCGGAACGGCCCGCGCCCCGCTTCGAAATTAGGTATTTATACTACCGCACGTCCGGGGGCGAATCCCTACCTTTGCATTCGAAAACATCTCCCCCTGCATCCCCCTTTCCGCTCCGGTCAACGCCGTGCATGGCGCTCCCCCGGACGGTGCGGCGCCGGAAATCCCGGCCAGTCGGGCGGTGCAGGGAGTCGAACCGACGCGATTATGGGAAAATACTTCGATATGCTCTGCGAGGACGTGCGCTTCCGCGAGGGGCTCAACGCCTGCATGAACTGCGGCGTCTGCACGGGTGTCTGCCCGGCGGCCGAGTTCTACAACTACGACCCGCGCCAGATTGTCGCCACCGTCCAGTCGCGCGACGACGAGGCCATCGAGGCGCTGCTCAAGAGCGATACCATCTGGTACTGCGGCGAGTGCATGTCGTGCCGCCCCCGCTGCCCGCGCGGCAATACGCCGGGCTATGTCATCCAGGCGCTGCGGAGCCTCTCGCAGAAGCTGGGCTTCTTCGTCGAGAGCGAGAAGGGGCGCCAGCAGCTGGCCCTCAAGCGCATCATCGGCGACAACATCCTCCGCACGGGCTACTGCATCGTGCCGCGGATGGTCAAGCCCGAGCTGCACCCCGAGCAGGGTACCGTCTGGAAGTGGATTTTCGACAACGACAAGGAGGTCTTCGGCCGCTTCACGCCCGTCTACATGCGCCACGGCGCCGGTGCGCTGCGCCGCCTCGACGCCGGCTCGCTCGACGAGCTGCACCGCATCTTCGAGGTGAGCGGCGGCAGCGAGTTCTTCGACCGCATCGAGCGCTTCTCGGACCGCAAGGCCCGAGAGATGGGCTATGAGGAGGGTGCCGACCAGAACTACATGATGGATGTTTTCCGCTACAACAGCAACGAACACGACTGACAATGACGACGATACGACGCAAAAGCTGGAACGAGTACCAGAAGGAAATCGCGGACGACCGCTACTACTACGCCCGCAGCTGCATCCGGCAGAACTTCTTCCCGGGCAGCGAGAAGGCCTTTCTCGACATCCTGCACAACGATTTGGGACGCGACGTGCTCGACGACCCGCTGCACTCCTCGTGCACGGGCATCGGCTACCACTCGGACATCGTGCCGCTGGAGACCATCATGACGGTGGTGGCGCGGCAGTTCGCGCTGATGACCGAGGCGGGCTACGAGAACTTCATTTCGTCGTGCATCACCTCCTTCGGCGTCTACACCGAGGTGCTGGCCACCTGGAACGAGTTTCCCGAAACCGAGGAGCGCACGCGCGAGTATCTGCTCAAGGCCACGGGGCGCGAGTTCCGCAAGCCGAAGAGCCTGGCCCACACGTCGGACATCGTCTTCCACTTCCGCAACGAGATTGCCGCCCGTGCCAAGCGTCGGCTCGTCAACGCCGTGACGGGCGAGCCGCTGCGCGTGGTTGAGCACATCGGCTGCCACTACGCCAAGATTTTCCCCAAGTCGGGCATCGGCGGTTCGGAGTTCCCCTACGTGCTGGCCGGCATGGTCGAGGCGTGGGGCGGCGAGTGCGTCGACTACCCCGAGCGGCGCCACTGCTGCGGCTTCGGCTTCCGCAACTACCTGGTGCAGGCCAACCGCGGTTACTCGATTGCCAACTCGCACAAGAAGCTCGAGAGCATGGCCCCCTACAAGCCCGACTTCATTGTGGCCAACTGTCCGGGCTGCGCCATGTTCCTCGACAAGTGGCAGTATGCCATTGCCGAGATGGAGGGCACGACCTACGGCGAGAACGGCCACGGCATCCCTGTGCTGACCTACGAGGAGATGGCCGGTCTGGTGCTGGGATACGACCCCTGGGAGCTGGGCATGCAGATGCACCAGGTCGACGTCGAGCCGCTGCTCGACAAGATGGGGGTCGAGTACGACCCTGCGGCGAAGTATCTGGGCCGCAACGGCAAGTTCATCGGCAAGCCCGAATCGGCGGTGGTCAACTGCCGCCCGAGCGACACGGTCTACGACATCCGCGAGTAATCCGCGCCGCGGACCGGGCCCTTTCCGTGCCGAACGGGGCACAGCGGGGCGCACCCTCGGCCGCCGGGCGGATTCCGGGGCTCAGGCAAGGAATGAGCGACTGCCGCAACTGCCACCGCAACTGCCGCGGGAGCTGCCCCGGCGGTCGGCGGCAGACGAACAGAGAGACAAGACACGACAACGCAATACATGAACAGAAGAGTAATCGTCATAGGAGGAGGCGTGGCCGGCATGCAGGCGGCGCTCCGTCTTTCGGAGCAGGGCGCCGAGCCCCTCATCATCGAGAAGGAGGCCGAGCTGGGCGGCAAGCTGCGCGGCTGGTATGTTCTTTTCCCCACCTTCACCCCCGCCTCGGAGGTGCTCTCCGAGCTGCGCCGCCGCGTTCAGGAGCGCGGCATCGAGGTGATGACCTCGACCGAGGTGAGCGGCTTTACGCGGCAGAGCGTCACGCTCGCCGACGGCCGCACGCTGCCGTGCGACTCGGTGGTGGTCGCCTCGGGCTTCACGCTCTTTGACGCCACGGTCAAGGAGGAGTACGGCTACGGCATCTACGACAACGTCATCACCTCGGCCGACCTCGAGCGGATGTTCGCCGAGGGGCGCGTGGCCTGCGCCGACGGTTCGCGCCCGAAGCGGATTGCCTTCCTGCACTGCGTCGGTTCGCGCGACGAGAAGGTGTGCCAGCAGCACTGCTCGCGCGTCTGCTGCATCACGGGCGTCAAGCAGGCCATCGAGATGAAGCGCCTCTTCCCCGAGGCCGACGTCTTCAACTTCTACATGGATATCCGCATGTTCGGCCCCGGCTACGAGGAGATGTACCGCGAGGCGCAGCAGCGCTACAACATCCACTTCGTGCGCGGCCGCATCTCGGAGGCGAGCCCGACCATCGACAACCGGATTCAAATCAAGGCCGAGGATACGCTCACGGGGCGTCCGCTGCGCATGAGCGTCGACATGCTGGTGCTGCTCATCGGCATGCGGGCCAACGACTCGAACGCCCCCTTCGCCGAGCAGGCCGGTCTGAAGCGCGCCCCGAGCGGCTTCATGGAGCCCCGCGACATGTTCCTGGGCAACGCCCGCAGCAACGTCGAGGGCATCTTCTATGCGGGCTGCATCACGGCCCCCAAGAACATCGGCGAGACCCTCAACGAAGGCACGGTGGCAGCCGATGCCGCCATGGAATACCTCAGAGCCTGACGCTTATGGCAACCATCAATTTCGGATATACGATTTCGAAGCCCCGCGCCATCGACCTCGACCGCAACAACCTGCGCAAGAGCGACGAGATTCTGCGCGAGATGCCCGAGCTGCAGACCTGCATCGGCTGCGGGGCCTGCACGGCCATCTGCACGGCCGGCAACCTGACGCAGTTCAATTTCCGCAAGGTCCACACCCTCGTGCGGCGCGGCGAGTACCAGGGCGCCTACGAGGAGATGAACAAGTGCATGCTCTGCGGCAAATGCCGGCTGGTCTGCCCGCGCGGCATCAATACGCGGGGCGTGGTCCTGCTGATTAAACGCAAACTGGGCGACTTCTGAGCGGAGCGCCCTACGGAGCCGCACCCCGGCGCGGGGGCGGCATGGAGAGTTTTTGGATATGACATTCTACGCACCATTCTGCATCCCCTTCATCGTGGGCGCGGCGCTGATGTTCGCCGTGCTGCTCTGGAAGTGGGGTACGTGGCTCTACCGACTGCCGCGTGCCGACAAGATGCTCATTCTGAAGGGAATCCCCACACGCCGGACGCTGGAAGCTCTGGGCGAGGTGGTGAGCGAGTCGCTGCTCCACCGGCGCATCTTCCGGGTGAACCCCCTGCTGGGCTACATGCACATGTCGCTCGCCTTCGGGTGGTTCCTCCTCATTGCGGTCGGGTGGCTTGAGACACTCTCGTACCTCGGGCTGCGCTGGGTGCCGCTGCAGGGCCACGTCTTTTTCAAGTACTTCGCCACGGGGCTCGAGCACAAGCCCTTCTTCGACTTCGTGATGGACCTGCTGCTGCTCTTCGTCCTCTCGGGTGTGGCGCTGGCCTGGGGCAAGCGCTTCTACTCGAAGGCCATGGGCATGCGCCGCACGACGCACCATGTTCTGGGTGACCGCGTGGCCCTCTCGGCGCTGTGGTTCATCTTCCCGGCCCGGCTGGTGGCCGAGAGCGTCACCTGCGCCATCTACGGCGGCGGTGGCTTCCTCACGGGCGGTCTGGGCAGCTGGCTGGCCGCCCACGTCGAGATGCTCACGCTCATGACGCTCGAATCGGTGGCCTGGTGGTTCTACTCCTCGTGCCTCGGCATCTTCTTCGTGGCGCTCCCCTTCTCGCGCTACATGCACATCTTTACCGAGATTCCGCTCATCTTCCTGCGCCGCTACCGCCTCCGTTCGACCGAGAAGGAGTCCTCCTACGACCACTTCCAGGTCGAGGCCTGCTCGCGCTGCGGCATCTGCATCGACCCCTGCCAGCTGCAGAGCGTGCTGGGCATCAACGACGTGCAGTCGGTCTACTTCCTGCGTGACCGCCGCTACCACACGCTGCGGCTGGCCACGGCCGACAACTGCCTCATGTGCGGCCGCTGCGTCGAGAAGTGCCCCGTGGACATCGACCTCAATACGCTGCGGCTCAACTCGCGCGACAAGATGCGCAACGTGCCCGACGAGCGGCGCTACGGCTACCTCAAGGGGCTTGACCGCTCGCAGGGCGAGGGCAAGGTGGGCTACTTCGCCGGCTGCATGACGCTGCTCACGCCCCGTACGCTCACGGCCATGGAGCAGCTCTTCCGCGCTGCGGGCGAGGAGGTGTGGTGGGCCGACCGCGAGGGCGGCGTCTGCTGCGGCCGTCCGCTCAAGCTGGCGGGCGAGACCGACTCGGCGCGCAAGATGATGCAGTACAATACGGAGCTCTTCCGCAAGCACGGCATCACGACGCTGGTCACCTCGTGCCCGATTTGTCTGAAGGTCTTCCGCGAGGATTATGCGCTCGACGGCATCGAGGTGCTGCACCATTCGGAGTATATCCTCCGCCTGATGCGCGCCGGACGCCTGCAGGTCAAGCACGGTGCCACGCGCTATACCTACCACGACCCCTGCGAACTGGGGCGCGGCAGCGGCATCTACGACGAGCCGCGTGCCGTCATCGAGGCGGTGGGCGAGCTGCTCGAACCGGCCCAGACGCGCGAAAATGCCCTTTGCTGCGGCTCCTCGGTGGCCAATCTGGCCATCTCGGACGGCCAGCAGCTGCAGATTGCACGCTCGGTCACGGGCGAGTTGGAGGCGACGGGCGCCGAGGTGATTGTCACCGCCTGTCCGCTCTGCAAGAAGGCGCTGGTACGCGGTACGCGTCACGAGGTGAAGGACCTTGCCGAGGTGGTGGCTGCCAGCATGCAGTAGCCGTCGGCGACGCGTGGCCGAGGTTCCGGGAGGGACCGTGCTGAGACAGCCAGCCGGGCGGAGACGCCCTGCCAGGGGCCAGGGAGCCGAGGCGTCGGGATGCCGGGGAGCGTGGGTGTCGGGGCCCCTGGGTGCCGGAGCGCGATGTAATTTTCGGTGCTTGGGGGCGGTTCGGACTCTCGTGGCTGGTTTCGGACCCGCAGAATCCGTGCGGGGACGGCGGAGTTCCACCCCGCAAGCGGCTGATTCATAGCGCTGCGCGGAGCTTTTCTGAAAAATATTTAAAAAATATTTGGCAAAGCCGTATTTTTGCCTTATCTTTGCAGTCGCAAAGGCGATAGCTCTACACTCAAAGACATATCGCGGGATGGAGCAGTTGGTAGCTCGTTGGGCTCATAACCCAAAGGCCGGAGGTTCGAGTCCTCCTCCCGCTACCACGACGGACAACTCAAACGGGTTGTCCGTCTTTTTTTTGCCGTTTCCTCCGGATTGTTCGTCCGTTTCCGGATTTTTTGCCCCGCTGGTCCGTTCCGAAGCCCGGTTGCCGTCTGCACGGGTTGCATTTGCAGCCGATTATTCGTATATTTAACCATCCGGCCCGCCCGAACCGGATGTCGCCGTCCGGCTTCCGGCTTCGTTTCCGCGGAGCTCCGTCGCCGGCAGCAGGCGGCTCCGGAGCCGCTGCGGCGGTGCATTCCGTCCGGCGGAGAGGGCCGATGGACGATGATTCCCTTCAAAAAATACCCCTTATGAACATCAAAGCCGCTATCTTGTCGGTGCTGGCACTTCTGTGCAGCCTGTGCGCCACGGCGCAGTATCAGTATCAGATTTATCCGGTGGACTGGAAAGAGCTCAAGACCCTGGTGAAGGAGGAGCCCGAGCGGTTCCGTGAACTGGTGCGGAGAATCTCCACACCGCAGCGCGACACGACGCTGACCTATCCCGACCAAATCATCGCCTACTTCGGGCAGTCGCTGCTGACCAACGACAGCGAGGAGCGTCTGGTGCATGCGATGGACCAGGCCTATTCGGAGGAGAACTATGCCGAAGCGCTGGCGCAGGCCGAGAAGGTGCTCGCCGTCAATCCCGTCAACATTAAGGCACTCATCCGGGCGGCCTATGCCATAGCCAACATGCGTGAGGCGGGCGACGAGTCGCACGCTCACGAGGAGGGTCAGGGCTACTACTCCCGGGCCATCCGTCTGCTCGATACGATAGCGGCAACGGGTTACGGCAGCGAGGAGCACCCCTTCCACGTGACCAAAATCGCCGACGAGTATCTCTTCATGGGCCACTACCTCGAGCTGGATGCATTCGGAAGCCAGTCGCTCGTCGACTGCTGCGATGTCTTCGAGCTCGGAAAGGGCAACAGGCTCTACCCCGACTCGGTCATCTATTTCGATGCGACGCGGGTGCTCGAGCTCGAGGCCGCAATGTTCGGAGGCGGGAAATAACCCGGCTGCGGAGCTGCCGACCGGCAGCAGGGGCGGACGTGTGGCGCCGCAGGGCAGCCCCTGCCGCTCCCTGTGGGGTGGAGTTGTGCGGTTTTAGTGGTCAGGGCGGAGCTTCCGAACTCTTCGGCCCAGAAATTGCACGGCCTACGGTGTTAACCACCAAAACAGCGAACGTATGAACAAGCAAGAGAACAAACAGCAGCCCTGCGACCCCTGCGAGCGCAACTTTGAACGCAACATCCACCACATCGTCCGCGAGGGCGAGGCCCCGACGGAGCGTGAACGCGAGCGCAAGGAGCAGGAGCTCCGCGAGGCCTTCGGCGAGAAGCATCCCGAGGCGGTCAAGTGACCCTCCCCAATCTCCTTTCGGAACGTTGACGGGCGGCTCTCCATGCGTGGAGGGCCGCCCGCTTGCGTCTTGCCGTGTTCCGACCGGTCGAGGTTCCGACCGCCGGCCGCCGTGCGGTGTTACTGCTGCGGAGTGGTGAACGACGCCGTGGCCAGTCTGCCGGCACCCTGCTCGAAGCCGTTGACGTTGAAGGGAGCCCCGACGGCCATGTACTCCGTGCCGGGTGTGAGCTCCTGCCAGATGTTGTCCTCACGCTCGAACCAGCGCCATCCCTCCCAGCGCAGGAAGTAGACGACGTAATCCTCCGGGTTGGGGTAGATTTCCGCGATGGAGGGGTCGGTGCGGGCCGTGTTGAGCATCTCCTCGTAGCGCTCCCGGGTGTAGATGAGGGTGTAGTATCCGACCGTGTTGGCGTCGGGCGTATGTATCAGCCGGGCGGTGGTCGGGGTGAGCTCGCCGACCTCGATGGTCATCGTCGCCTCGGGGGCGTTCTCGGTATAGGAGGGCGAACGTACGGGCAGCTTCTCGATGGAGTAGAGTGCGCCGCTCTCGTCCATCACGGCGCAGACGAGCCAGTAGTCGAAGTCGAGCGAACCGTTGAGCGGGATGAGCAGCCTCTCGACCGTCTCGGTGTAGATGCACGCAGGGTCGTTCTCCATGAGGTATTCGACCGTGGCGGCCTCGGTGCCGTGGGTCTCGAGCTGCATCTCCCAGATGTTCTGGGCGGCAAGAATCAGGGCGTAGCGCGAGACCTTGATGTTGGGCTCGGCCGTCGTGCGCAGATAGCCGACCGTCACTTCGGTGATGTCGACCTTGACTTCGGGAAATTCGGGCTGCGGGGGCGGAGTCTCCTGCTCCGACGAACAGCCGAGCGACAGCGTCAGAAGAGCCGTTGCCGCAAGCGTCCGGAACCAGATGCTTTTCATGTGATGGGGTTTTAAGGGTTAGATGATGGGTGAAAGGGTTGGGTTCATGGATGCTCCGGAGGGCCGTCCGGTTGGTCCTTTTCGGAGCTCCTTTCACAAATATAGAAATTGTTTTTTGAATAACAATAGTTTTGACCCGAAAACGAGGAGCTCCTTGAGGATAATCCGCACTCCGGGAAAAGGTACAAGAGAAAGAGCCTCTGCCTTGAGGCATAGGCTCTTGTGGTGGCGTTGGGTGAAGTATGGAGCGGGTGCGGGGCGTTGTGGATGCTATCGGCCCTGCTCCTCGGCCCGGTAGGCTTCGACACCGCGGCGGAGGAAGTCGACGAAGGCCTCGACATCGAGGTCATAACCGCGCGGCTCGACCAGCATGCGTCCGTCGCGACCCTGCAGCACGTAGTAGGGCTGCGCGTTGACCCCGAAGGTCTTCAGCGCATAGTGCGCATTGATTTTGCCCAGGCTGCGCAGCACCTTGCCCGATTCGGTGGTGACCCACTCGCTCTCGGGAAGCTCCACCTTGTCGTCGGAGTAGAGGGCGCAGATGACGTAGTCGTTGCGCAGCAGCTCCAGCACGCGGGGGTCGGACCAGACGCGGGCCTCCATCTCGCGGCAGTTGACGCAGCCGTGGCCCGTGAAGTCGATGAAGAGCGGCTTGCCGGCGCGGGCGGCGTAGGCCTCGGCCTCCTTCAGGTCGAAGAATCCCTCGAGCCCGTGGGGCAGATAGAGCACGTCGCTGTACTTGGGCGCCTTGCCGTCGACGGTCCTGAGGGGCGCCGTTACCGATACGGAAGCTCCTGCCGAGGTCGTCTGTCCGAGGACGAAGTCCTGGGTTGTCAGCGGCGGCAGGTAGCCCGAGAGCGCCTTGAGCGGGGCGCCCCACATGCCGGGGATGAGGTAGACGACGAACGTGAAGACGGCGATGGCGAGCGCCAGCCGTCCCACGCCGACGTGCTGCACTTCGTCGTCGTGGGCGAAGCGCAGCTTGCCCAGCAGGTAGAAGCCCAGCATGGCGAAGACCACAATCCAGATGGCCAGGTAGACCTCACGGTCGAGCAGTCCCCAGTGGTAGGTCTGGTCGGCCACGGAGAGGAACTTGAAGCCGAGCGCCACCTCGACGAATCCCAGCACGACCTTCACCGAGTTGAGCCAGCCGCCGCTCTTGGGGAGCTTCTTGAGCATCGAGGGGAAGAAGGCGAAGAGGGTGAAGGGGAGTGCAAAGGCGAGCGAGAAGGCCAGCATGGTGACAATCGGGCTCCAGAACTCGCCGGCGGTCGATTTGATGAGTACCGAGCCGACGATGGGGCCCGTGCACGAGAAGGAGACCAGCACGAGCGTCAGCGCCATGAAGAAGATGCCTGCCAGCCCCTTCGAGTCGGCCTTCGAGTCGCTCTTGTTGACCATCCACGAGGGCATCGTGATTTCGAAGGCTCCGAAGAACGAGGCGGCGAAGAGCATGAAGACGGCGAAGAAGATGAGGTTGGGCAGCCAGTGCGTTGCCAGCCAGTTGAAGATGTCGGCCGTGACGGCGTCGCCACCCACAAGGCGCGTGATGACGATGATGGCGGCGATGGGCAGCGTGTAGAGCGCTACGATGAAGAAGCCGTACATGCCGGCGCGGAAGCGTCCGAGTGCCGGCTTTCCGGAGCTCTTCATGAAGAACGAGACGGTCATCGGCACCATGGGGAAGACACAGGGGGTGAGCAGTGCGGCAAAGCCCCAGAGAATCGCCTCGATGATGAGCGACCAGAGCGAGCCGCTGCCGGCGGCATCCTTGGCCGGAGCTGCGGCGGTTTCGGCACCGGCGGTTGTTTCAGAGGCACCGGCGACGCTCCCGGAGGTTGCGGCCGTGTCGCTCACGCGCTCTGTTGCGGCGGCCGGGGTTGCGACGCTTTCATCGCCTGCCGGGGCGGTCGTCGCCTCGGCGGCAGCACCCTGAGCGTCGGCAGCGCCGACCACGAGCGTCAGCTCCGTATCCGAGGGGGGCATGCAGCTCTTGTCGTCGCAAATCATCCACTCGATGGCGGCCCGCACCTTGGCCTGCGCTGCGGTGAGGCGCACGTGCTGCGTGAAGAGGGCCTTGCCCGAGAAGGTGCCGATTTCCATGCCGAACATCTGGTCGAAGTAGCGGTGGGGTTTCGTGCGCTGCTCGACGCTGCCGACCAGCTCGACCCCTGCCTCGGGGCTCAGCGTGATGACCGTGGGGTTGGGGCCCCCTTCGTAGGGACCCATATCGTACATGTGGAAGCCCGAGGGGATGGCGGCCTCGAAGCGGAGCTCGTACTCCGCTCCGCCGAGCGGCTCGACCGAGCCCGTCCAGCCTACCTCCTGGGCGTGGAGCGTCGTGACGCCGAGCGTCAGCGCAAGAAGCGGCAAAAGGATGCGTTGGATGAGTTTCTGCATGGTATGAGTTTCAAAATAATACTTTTGTGCAAAGATAACCTATTTTGCCGGATTTTGCGTACATTTACGCGATGATTCGACTTTCCCTCATAATTGCCACCTACAACCGCGCGGGACAGATGCTGCGGGTACTCGAGTCGGTCGTTGCGCAGGATGCGCCGGCCGGGGAATGGGAATGCGTGGTGGTCAACAACAACTCGACGGACGACACCGAGGCGCGCTTTGCCGAATTTGCGGCGCGCCACGCGGAGTTCAACCTGCGCATGGTTACCGAACGCAATCAGGGCCTTTCGCATGCCCGCAACCGCGGCATCGCCGAGTCGACGGGCGAACTGATTGCCGTCATCGACGACGACGAGCGTATCAATGCGGGCTTCGTGCGGGCCTACATCGCCTTCTTCGACGCATGGCCCGGGGCCGAGGCGGCCGGCGGGAAAATCATTCCCGAATACCCTTCGGGACGGCCCGACTGGCTCTCGCCGCTCACCGAGCGGCCGATTGCCAATCCGCTCGACCTGGGCGATGCGGTGTGCGAATTCCCCGCGTCGCGGATTCCCGGCGGCGGCAACATGGCCATCCGCCGCCGTATCGTCGAGCGCTTCGGCGCCTTCGACGTCACGCTGGGCCGCGTGGGCGGTAAGCTGGTGGGCGGCGAGGAGAGCGATTTCTTCGAGCGGCTGCGCGCGGGCGGCATCCGCCTGTGGTACGTTCCCGAAGCGGTGATGTGGCACATTATCCCCTCGTCGAAGCTGACGTCCGACTACTTCCGGCGCCTGAGCTACCACGTGGGCGAGAGCCAGCGCCAGCGGGCGAAGATGCACGGGCGCTATGCGAAGGCGCTCCTGGTTGAGGCGGGCAAGTGGTGCGCCTCGCTGCTGCTTGCCTGTACGCTTACTCCGCGCCGCTCGCTGTGGCTGCTGCGCATGCGATGGGGCATCACGCGGGGGCTTCTGGCGCGCGACTGATCCGGCTGCTGCCGGGGCCTGCGGTGTTGAGGTGCACGGCCGGTCCGGGGGGCGGAAAAAATCGAGCGGCCCGGGGGACGGAAAAAATCGAGCGGTACGGCCAGCCCGGGGCGGGGAGCGACCGGGAAAACCGGTCCGGGCGGCCAGCCCATGGGAAGCGGCGGTGCGGGCGGTCCGACGGGAAGCGGCGCCGGCGACGGACCTATCGGTCCGGATGAAGATAAAAGCGGGGCGGTACCTGATGGGTACCGCCCCGCTTTGTTCTCCTTCGCGCCCGGTCGGAAGCTCAGCCCCGCGGTGCACGACTGTTGTTATCAGAAGAGATACTTCTCGTGCTTGACCTTGTTGACCAGTCGGAAAATCTCCTCCCACGCCTCCTCGCCGAAGGTCGTGCCCACCACCTCGATGACCTTGCCGGCCGTGATGGCGCCGATGGTGCCGCACTGGCGCAGCGAGAGCCCGTCGCAGAGCCCTGCGAGGAATCCCGCGGCGTAGAAGTCACCGGCGCCTGTGGTGTCGACCCGCTTGGCGGCGGCCATGATGCCGACGTGGACCACCTCGTCGCCGTGCTTGATGAGGGCTCCCTTGGTGCCGATTTTCACCACCGCCAGTTCGCACATCTGCGAGATGGCCTGCAGCGCATTGAGCGGCTCGGCCTCCTCGGTGAAGACCCGCGCCTCGTCCTCGTTGGCAAAGACGATGTCGACCTGCTCCGAGACCAGACGGCGCAGGAATTCGCGGTTCTCCTGCACGATGTTGAAGCTCGCCAGGTCGATGGCCACCTTCAGCCCGCACTGCTTGGCCGTGCGGATGGCCCCCTCGATGAGCTTGTGGTCCTGGACCAGGTAGCCCTCGACGTAGAGGCAGTCGTAGCCGTCGAAGATGGTGGGGACAATCTCCTCGGCCTGCAGCTCGAGGGCGGCGCCCAGATGGGTGACCATCGTCCGCTCGCCGTCGGCCGAGATGAGCGAGACGCACTTGCCCGAACGCTCGAGGCCGCGGAAGACGATGGGCTCGACGCCCAGGTTCTCGAGCGCCTGCTCGAAGAAGTCACCCGTGGTGTCGGGGCCCACCTTGCCGATGAAGCCCACCTTGCAGCCCAGACGGGCCATGGCACGGATGGTGTTGCCGGCCGAGCCGCCGAGCGAGAGCGAGTAGGGGAGTCCCGCCACCGATTTCGAGATTTCGGTCTGCAGGTAGGTATCCACCAGGCTCATCGAGCCTTTGGCCAGTTTGAACCGTCCGAGGACCGAGTCGGTCTTCAGGTTGACGAGCATGTCCGTCAGGGCGTTGCCGATGCCGATTACGCTTTTGATAGTCATTGGGTCGCGTGAGAGGTTTCCGGGTGAAAAATCAAATCGAGAGAATCTTGACCAGCTCGATGTCGTTGCGGTTGATTCCCTTGTTGTGCTGGATGGCCTTCGAGAAGGGGACGTAGACGATTTCGCTGTTGTGCATGCCAATCATCACGTTGCGCTGCCCCTCGATGAGGGCCTCGATGGCCGCTTCGCCCATGCGCGAGGCTAGGATGCGGTCGATGGCCGAGGGCGAGCCGCCGCGCTGGATGTGGCCCAGGATGGTGACGCGGGCGTCGTACTGCGGGAACTCCTGCTTGACGCGCTCGGCCAGAGCCGTCGCACCGCCCGTCTTGGGATTCTCGGCGACGATGACGATGGCCGAGTTCTTGCTCTTGCGGAAGCCGTGGTTGATGAGTTCGCCCAGCTGGTCGACCTCGGTCTCCATCTCCGGGATGATGGCCGCCTCGGAGCCGGTAGCGATGGCGCTGTTGAGCGCCAGATAGCCGGCCGTGTTGCCCATCACCTCGACGAAGAAGAGCCGCTCGTGGCTCGAGGCCGTGTCGCGCAGCTTGTCGACCGCCTCCATGATGGTGTTCAGCGCCGTGTCGTAGCCGATGGTCGAGTCGGTGCCGCCCAGGTCGTTGTCGATGGTGCCCGGCAGCCCCACAATCGGGACGTTGTACTCCTGTGCGAAGATGTTGGCACCGGTCAGCGAGCCGTCGCCGCCGATGACCACCAGTGCGTCGATGCCGGCCGCCACCATGTTCTCATAGGCAGACTTGCGTCCCTCTGCCGTCATGAACTCCTTGCAGCGGGCCGTCTTGAGGATTGTGCCGCCCTGCTGGATGATGTTGCTGACGCTGCGGGATTTGAATTCGACGATTTCATTGAACACAAGGCCCTTGTAGCCACGCATAATGCCCTTGACCGAGAAGCCCTTGAAGATGGCCGTGCGGGTGACCGCGCGGATTGCTGCATTCATGCCGGGGGCGTCGCCTCCCGAGGTGAGAATGCCGATACAATTGATGCCAGCCATAATTGTCGTAGTTGGATTGTAAAACCGCCCAAAGATAGCGATATTTTCTCAATATTCTCAAAAACGGGGCCCTTGTGCCGACCTTTGGCAGCGAAAAAAGGCCCTCCCGATGGTCGGGAAGGCCTTTTTTGTGAAACGAAGCGGCGCCGGTGTACCAAAGTGTCCAGCCGCTCTTCCGCCCCGGCAGCTGCGAGCCGCCGTGTTATTTGGCTTTCGAGGCCTCGGTCTTCGGAATGTTGGTCTTCCGGGTGGAGTCGGTCTGCGGCTCCGCCTCGCGCACCTGCAGCGTCTTGGTGTTGGCGTCGACCGTGATTTCGATGTTCCGGTCTCCGTTCTTCAGGTTGAGGCGCAGCGTCCGGTTGTCGGCGTCGACGACGCTCTCGACGTCGTCGCTCTCGTGGAGCAGCCGTCCCACGGTGGTCGAATCGCCGTCGATGACGATGTCGGTCTTCATCAGCTGCTCCTTAGAGTCGTGGCGCGAGAAGATTCCCTTGTCGTGACCCTCGTTGAGCGCCGCTCCGATGCAGGCGGCGATGCTGGCCAGCCATACGAGGAAGAAGCCCAGCACGGGTTTGCCTCCCGGTTTGCGCGAGGCGATGAGGCACATCAGCACGTAGATGAGCAGGATGACGGGAATCAGTAGCGAGGTGATGCCGAAGATGCTAACCCAGATGTCGTCGTCGAACTGGCTCGGGCAGATGCTGCCCGGACCGCTGATGATGACGCCCAGAAGGCCGACTACCAGCACGATGGCCAGCACGATGAGCGAGAAGACAATCACTCCGGCGATGAGCTTGAGCAGGATGAGCACCACCTTGCCGAAAACGGAGACTGTCTCGGCGACGATGGGCCGTGCGCGGCGGTCGGGGTCGTTGCCGGCCGCTTCGGTCGTCTCGCGGATGGACTCGGCGGTGATGCGTTCACCTTTCATCTCCAGCTTCTGACGGGCCGTGCGTGCCACCGGCACGACGAACCACATAATCAGGTAGCAGATGATGAAGATGCCGAAGAGGTTGCCGAAAATCTGCGACATCCATCCGAGGAAGGGGATGCCCCCCATGCAGGTGAATATCAGCGGCACGAACATCGCCAGACGCACCCATACGGGGTCGATGTCGAAGTATTTGCCGATGCCGGCGCATACGCCGCCCAGCTTGGCGTTGGCCGTGTCGCGGTAGAGGCGGCGCGGAATGCGGGGCTCCTTGGGGGAGGACTCCCCGGCGCTGCCCTCCTCGGAGCTCTCCTCCGAGATATCGCGGGCCGAGCCCATCTGGGCGATGATGTTGTCGATGAGGGGCTTCTGGACCACGCGGTCGCCCTCCTGCGTCGTGAGAATCAGTTCGGCGATGCGGGCCTCGATGTCGGCGACAATCTCCTTTCCGTCGGCCGTCTCACCGTAGGATGCGCGGAGCGAGTCGAGATAGGCTTCCAAAGTCTTGTAGGCCTCTTCGTCGAGCGTGAAGGCGACGCCCGAGATGCTGCATTTCTTTATGTTGTTCATGGCGTTGTCAGTTTCGAGGATTGTTCGATGCGTGTGCTGCCGGTTTTACTTGCGCTTTACGGTCGAGGCGCCCGAGCTCTCAATCGAGTTGTTCGTGCAGTTGCCCGAGTAGGTGATTTTCGAGGCGCTGCTGGCCTCGGCCGTCAGCTTGCTCGAGCAGTTGACGCGGGCGTTCGAGGCGCCCGAGGCGCTGACGACGCATGTCGTGGTGACGAAGTCCTCGGCGTTGAGGTTCGAGGCGCCCGAGACCTCGATGCTGGCGAAGTTGGCCGAGCCCGAGGCGTTGATTTTCGAGGCGCCCGAGGCATCGAGCAGGCAGCGGTCGGCCTTGGCCACCAGGTTGAGGTTCGAGGCGCCCGAGACCTCGGCCTCGCAGACATCCATGTCGCCGCCCACTTCGGCCTTCGAGGCTCCCGAGATGTCCAGGGCGCAGGTGCCGCACTTGACGACGGCAACCAGCTTCGAGGCCCCCGAGAGACGCAGCTTGAGGTTCTTGCTCTGCAGTACGGGTTCGGCGACAATCTTCGAGGCGCCCGAGGCGCGCAGCCGGTTCAGCCGGCCGTCGGTCGGGACGGTGACGCGCAGCGTGACGTTGGTCAGGCTCGTGCACTCGCCTTCGAAGCCGATGGTGAGCGTTCCGTCCTCCACCTTGACCTCGACATACTCCATCATGTTGTCATCGGTCTCGACCACGGCCGGACCCGAGCCCGTGGTGAGGGTTACGTTGGCGCCGTTGCTGACCTCAAGGGCCGTGAAGGGAGCCACCGCAATTTCGCGGGTGATGAGTTTGCCGCTCCCCTTGCAGCGTTTGCCGGGCCATGCGGCCTGGGCGTTGAGCGACGAGCCGACCAGAGCGGCGAGGAGCAGAATGGCGGTGATGAATCGTGTTTTCATGGTATTGGTCTTTTTTTGATGGTTATTCCTGTGGTTTTCCGTGACGGATGACTTGAATCTGTCGGACGAGTTCGTCCCACGCCTCGTCGAGCTGTGCGAGGCTTTCGCGTCCCTTCTCGGTGAGCGAGTAGTACTTGCGGGGAGGTCCCTGCGGGGACTCCTCCCAGCGGTAGGTGAGCAGTCCGGCGTTTTTCTGCCGGGTGAGAATCGGGTAGAGCGTACCCTCGACCACAATCATCCGGGCCTCCTTGAGCTCGGCGATGATTTTCGGCGCGTAGGAATCCTCCCGCGAAAGAATGGCGAGAATGCAGTATTCAAGGATGCCCTTGCGCATCTGTACCTTTACATTGTCTTCAGCCATGGCGTTATCGGTTTAGGGTGTAACGGTCGGGAGCGTTCGGGATGATAATCCAGAGCAGGATGTAGACCCAGAGCGAGAGCCCGCCGAAGAGAATCAGAATCAGGGTGACGATGCGAATCGTCGAGGTGTCGAGTCCGAAGTATTCGGCAATTCCGCCACAGACGCCGCCTATGACGCGGTCCGTCGAACGGTAGAGTTTCGGTCGTGTGTTCGTATTCATGGTCAGGTCTTTTTAGTTGTCGGTTTCGGGGGCGTTCGGGATGACAATCCAGAGCAGGATGTAGACCCAGAGCGAGAGTCCGCCGAAGAGAATCAGCAGCAGCGTTGCGAGCCGGATGGGGGTCGGGTCCGTATCGAAGAACTCGGCGATGCCGCCGCAGATGCCGGCTATCGAGCGGTCCTTGCGCGAGCGGCGCAGCTGGCGGCGGAGCATTTCGCGGGGCTGCTCTTCGCATTCGGCCTCCTCGCCTCCGCTGCGCGGAGCTCCGAAGTCGTCGGGAGCACCCATCTGTGCGATGGCCGCCTGGACGATGTCGAGGGTGACCACCCGCATCGGCGTGTTCACCTTTTCGCGAAAAATTTCGGCCATGCGGCGCTCGATGTCGTCGAGCGTCTCGGTATCCCCCTCGGGCAGCCGCCTGCGGATGTCGGCGAAGTAGGCCTTGAGCTCTTCGTACGCGTCGCGGTCGAGTGTGAATGCCAGCGAGCCGATGTTGGCGTTGATGGTCTCTTTCATGGTCGCAGGTTGTAAATTTGTAAGGTTATTTTTTGATATAGGTTATTTTCGTACTGCAAATATAATGCGCAGAAATGTATTATGCAATACAAAGTACTAATTTTTCTCGAAAAAAATGTGATTTCTCCCTTTCCCGCGGTCCGAGGCGGGGTGGGGCGGGGCCGTGCGGCCGGAAAATCGTCGAAAAGCGGAGCGGTGTGGAGCAGGAGCCGCTTTTTTTCGTACCTTTAGAAAACCTAAAACCCAAATTAACCTTTCAACCATGAAATTCTTCATCGATACGGCGAATCTCGACCAGATTCGCGAGGCCAACGCGATGGGCGTACTCGACGGCGTGACCACCAATCCTTCGCTCATGGCGAAGGAGAACATCCGCGGCGAGGAGGCGTGCCACCGCCACTACGTCGAAATCTGCAACATCGTCGACGGCGACGTGAGCGCCGAGGTGATTGCAACCGACTTCGAGGGCATGGTGCACGAAGGCGAGCAACTGGCGGCGCTCCACCCCCACATCGTAGTGAAGCTCCCCTGCACGGCCGACGGCATCCGCGCCGTGAAGTACTTTGCCGGGCGCGGCATCCGCACCAACTGCACGCTGGTCTTCTCGGTGGGACAGGCGCTGCTGGCGGCCAAGGCGGGTGCGACCTACGTCTCGCCCTTTGTCGGACGTCTGGACGACATCTCGGAGGACGGCGTGGGGCTCGTGGCCCACATCGTGCGCGTCTATCGCACCTACGGCTATCAGACGCAGGTGCTGGCTGCCTCGATTCGCCATACGAACCACATCATCCGCTGCCTCGATGCGGGGGCCGACGTGGCAACCTGCCCGCTGGCCGCCATCAAGGGGCTGCTCAAGCATCCGCTTACCGACAGCGGTCTTGCCCAGTTTCTGGCCGACCATGCGCGGGTGAATGGATAGCTCCGCCGCGCGGAACGATTGAGGCAGACCTGCCGGTTGGCGGGTCTGCCTCTTTTTTGTTGGTGGTGCTGCGCCGTCTTTGCCGGTCGCGCTGTGCCGTCTTTGCCGGGGCAGTGTCGTCTTCGCTGGAGGGTGCACTGCCTTGTAGTTTCTGCCGCCCCCGCCGGGTCTTCATCCCTTTCGCCGGAGCTGCGCTGTCCTTGTGGCTTCTGCCGCCCTTGCCGGGACCTCTGCCGTTCTCGCCGGGGCTTCTGACTCTTTTGCCGGTCTCTGTCTCCCTTGCCGGCCTCCGCAGTCCTCGCCGAGTCGCTGCCTCTTCGCCGGGGTCTTCTGCCGCCCTTGCCGGAATTTCGCTGTCTCTATTCGGATGCTTTTGCCCGCTGTCCGGCTTGCTTCTGTGCCACCTTTATAAAAAACGCCCTGCAACCCGACGGTTGCAGGGCGTTGTCGTATGCCTTTCGGCGTCGGGGGCTTAGTCCTCGAACTTTGCCGAGAGGAACTCGCGGTTCAGACGCGCGATGTGGGCAATCGAAATCTGCTTGGGGCACTCGGCCTGGCAGGCACCCGTGTTGGTGCAGTTGCCGAAGCCCAGCTCGTCCATCTTGGCTACCATCGCCTTGGCACGGCGGGCACCCTCGATGCGGCCCTGCGGCAGCTTGGCCAGCGACGATACGCGGGCAGCCACGAAGAGCATCGCCGAGCCGTTCTTGCAGGTTGCGGCGCAGGCACCGCAGCCGATGCAGGCTGCTGCATCCATCGACTCGTCGGCATCCTCCTTCGGAATGGGAATGGCGTTGCCGTCGGGCACCGAGTTGGTGCGTACCGAGATGAAGCCGCCGGCCTGGAGAATCTGGTCGTAGGCGCTGCGGTTGACCACCAGGTCCTTGATAATCGGGAAGGCGGCCGAACGCCACGGCTCGATGGTGATGGTCGCACCATCCTTGAAGCGGCGCATGTAAATCTGGCAGGTCGTGGCACCGTCGCCCGGACCGTGTGCACGGCCGTCGATGTGCAGCGAGCACATGCCGCAGATACCCTCGCGGCAGTCGTGGTCGAATGCCACGGGCTCCTTGCCCGCATGTACGAGGTCGTTGTTCAGGATATCGAGCATTTCGAGGAACGAGGTGTCCTCCGAGATGTTCTCGACCTTGTAGGTCTCGAACGCGCCTTTGCTCTTAGCGTCCTTTTGACGCCATATCTTTAATGTAAAATTCATAGTTTCAAATTGTTATTAAAGTTCAACGTCAAAATGGCATTAGTCCTTGTAGTTGCGCTGTGCCGGGTGTACGAACTCGAAGTTCAGCGGCTCCTTGGTCATCTCGGGAGCCTCGTCCATACCCTTGTACTCCCAGACGGCGGCGTATACGAAGTTCTCGTCGTCGCGCTTTGCCTCGCCCTCTTCGGTCTGGTGCTCGACGCGGAAGTGACCGCCGCACGACTCCTCGCGGTGGAGGGCGTCACGGGCCATCAGCTCGCCCAGTTCGAGGAAGTCGGCCACACGGAGTGCCTTCTCCAGCTCGACGTTGAAGTCGTCGGCGCGGCCTACGACCTTGACATCCTTCCAGAACTCCTTGCGCAGGGCCTGGATTTCGGTGATGGCCTTCTCGAGCGACTCCTTCGTACGGGCCATGCCGACGTTCTCCCACATGATGTGGCCCAGCTTCTTGTGGATGTCGTCCACCGACTGCTTGCCGTTGATGGAGAGGAGCTTCTCGATGCGAGCCTTGACGTTCTTCTCGGCCTCGTCGAATGCCTTGGTGTCGGTCTTCACCTTCGGAGCCTGAATCTTGTGCGAGAGGTAGTCGCCGATGGTGTAGGGCAGCACGAAGTAACCGTCGGCCAGACCCTGCATCAGGGCCGAGGCACCCAGACGGTTGGCACCGTGGTCCGAGAAGTTGCACTCGCCGATGGCGTAGAGGCCCGGGATGGTGGTCATCAGGTTGTAGTCAACCCACAGACCGCCCATCGTGTAGTGCACGGCCGGGAAAATCTGCATCGGCTGCTCGTAGGGGTTCACGTCGGTAATCTCCTCGTACATGTCGAAGAGGTTGCCGTAGCGCTGCTTGATGCGCTCCTTGCCCAGACGCTCGATGGCAGTCTTGAAGTCGAGGAATACGGCCAGACCCGTCTCGTTGACACCGTAGCCGGCATCGCAGCGCTCCTTGGCGGCACGCGAAGCGACGTCACGCGGCACGAGGTTGCCGAAGGCCGGGTAGCGGCGCTCCAGATAGTAGTCGCGGTCCTCTTCGGGAATGTCCGAGGGCTTCTTGGCGCCCGAGCGGATGGCCTTCACGTCCTCAAGCTTCTTGGGAACCCAGATGCGGCCGTCGTTACGCAGCGACTCCGACATGAGGGTCAGCTTCGACTGCTGGTCGCCGTGTACGGGGATGCAGGTGGGGTGAATCTGCGTGAAGCAGGGGTTGGCGAAGCCGGCACCCTTGCGGTAGCACTGGAATGCGGCCGAGCCGTTCGAAGCCATGGCGTTGGTCGAGAGGAAGAAGACGTTGCCGTAGCCGCCCGTGGCCAGCACGACGGCGTGGGCGCCGAAGCGCTCGATTTCACCCGTAACGAGGTTGCGGGCGATGATACCGCGGGCCTCACCGTCCTCGATGACGATGTCGAGCATCTCGTGACGCGGGTAGCTCTTCACCGTGCCGGCGGCAATCTCCTTGTTGAGGGCCGCATAGGCGCCCAGCAGCAGCTGCTGTCCGGTCTGGCCGCGGGCGTAGAACGTACGCGATACCTGCGCGCCGCCGAACGAACGGTTGGCCAGCAGGCCGCCGTATTCGCGTGCGAAGGGGACGCCCTGAGCCACGCACTGGTCGATGATGAGGTTCGAAACCTCGGCCAGACGGTAGACGTTGGCCTCGCGGGCGCGGTAGTCGCCGCCCTTGATGGTGTCGTAGAAGAGACGATATACCGAGTCGTTGTCGTTCTGGTAGTTCTTGGCTGCGTTGATACCGCCCTGAGCCGCAATCGAGTGTGCGCGGCGGGGCGAGTCCTGGATGCAGAATACCTTGACGTTGTATCCCAGTTCACCGAGCGAAGCGGCTGCGGAGGCACCGCCCAGACCCGTTCCGACGATGATGATGTCGAGCTTGCGCTTGTTTGCGGGGCTTACGACCTTGATAGCTGCCTTGTGGTTGCTCCACTTCTGTGCGAGTTCGCCGGCAGGAATTTTTGCATCTAATTTGAAAGCCATATCTGTTGTGTGTTTATTTTTTGTTGAATCACTTCGCCGTGTCGCATGCCTTCCCTCAGGGATTGCACCGCGGGCCGGAGAGCCGCGCGGAAGCCGGCATGCGGAGCCGGACCGGAATTAGCATGCGCCGCAGCAGCAGATGCTCTTGAGGAAGAAGATGACAACCACCAGCGCGAAGCCCAGGAATACAATCGTGGCGACGATGTTGGCGATGCACTTCAGACGGGGATACCACGTGTTGTTGGCCCAGCCCACGGTCTGGAACATCGACCACACGCCGTGCGTGAGGTGGAACCACAGGGCGGCAAACCACAGCAGATAGATAATCACGTAGTACCACTGCGAGAAGGTGTAGGCGATGAGCGAAGCACCGTCGGCGGGGCCGAAGCCCAGCGAGTTCTGGTGCTGGCCCATGATTTCCACGAGCTGCATCTTCGACCAGAAGTTGAACAGGTGGAGCAGCAGTCCGCCCAGGATAATCCATCCCAGCAGCAGCATGTTCTTCGAAGCCCACTGTACGCCCTTCTCCTTGACCGTGACGGCGTAACGCTCGTTGCCTCGTGCACGGTAGTTGTTCACCGTGAGGACGAGGGCGTAGATGAAGTGAATCAGTACGCCTGCGGCCAGAACGACGGTGCCGGCCAGTGCATACCAGTTGGCGCCCAGGAACGCGCAAATCGAGTTGTAACCCTCGGGCGAGATAATCGCCACGACGTTCATGGACATGTGGAAGAGGATAAAGAGCACGAGGAAACAGCCTGTCACGCTCATTACTAACTTCTTGCCAAGAGATGAATTGGTTAAAAAGCAGCTCATAATAATTGAAAAATTTGTTTATATTTGTTTGTGATTTGTGTTCCCGAGCGCAAATATAGCCATTGTTTGCGGAATAACAAAGCTCGGAGCCGGGAATTTGACGGGAATTTTGTACTGAAACTGAACATGGAGAGACGAAGCAAGAAGGAGATACGCGCCGCGATGAAACGGCTCAACCGTTCGTTGCGGGGCGAGGTGCGCGCCGAGGTTTCGGAGCGGCTCTTTGCGGCGGTCGAGCGGCTGCCGTTTTTTGCGTCGGCGCGGACGGTGGCGCTCTTTGCGGCGCTGCCCGACGAGCCGGCCACCGATGCCGCGCTGGAGCGCTGGAGCCGCACGAAGCGGGTGGTGCTGCCGCGCGTCGAGGGGGAGCGGATGTCGTTCGTGGCGTACGACCCCGCGACGCTCCGCGAGGGGGCCTTCGGCATCCTCGAGGCCGGCCCCGACGCCGTGCCCTGTCCTCCCGGAGAGATAGACCTGGTGGTGGTCCCCGGTACGGCCTTCACCCTGGCGGGCGGGCGCATGGGGCGCGGCCGCGGATACTACGACCGCTACCTCTCGGACCCCCGGTTCCGGGGCGTGAAGGTCGGGGTCTGCTACGCCCACCAGGTGGTGGCCGAGCTGCCCCTCGAGCCGCACGACGTGCGGCTCGACTGCGTGGTCACGCCGCCGGGGCCGATGGCTCCAGCGGAGCTTGTGGCCGCCTTGCGCGGCGCCTTCGGCTGGGAGGCTCCGCTGCCGCTGCTCTTCGGCTATGCGGAGGAGCCCGGGCGCGTGGCACCGCTGCGGGCCGGCTGCCTCTTCCGCGAGCTTGCCGAGCTGCGCAGCGAGGGCGGCGCGTGTGCCTTCAACGCCTCGAACATCGGTTGCGGCGGAGGCCGTTTCTATACGGGATTCGCTCCGCTGCCGGCGCGCGTGCCCGATTTCGTGGCCTGCCGCGAGCGTTACAAGCAGAGCCCCGAATCGGTGGCGGAGCATGTGCGGCGGCTCGACGTGCGGCCGGCACCCCGTCCGTGGCTCCGCTTCGAGCGGCTCGATGCGGCCGCGAGTTTCGAGGGGGCCGAGGGGCTGCTCTTCTTCGCCGGACCCGACATGCTGGCGGGGCTCTTTGCCTGGGCCTCCTACGACAACGATGCCGAAGATGCCGTTGCGGCCCCCTTCGGCTCGGGGTGCGGCGTGATGATTGCCCGGGTCGTCGAGGAGAACCGGCGGGGCGGGCAGCGCTGCTTCCTGGGGCTCTTCGACCCCTCGGTGCGGCCGTGGGTCGGGGCGCATGAGCTGGGCTTTGCGGTGCCCGTGTCGCGTCTGGCGTCGATGTGCGCATCGCTGCCGGCGACGGCTCTGAGTGGTACGGACGGTTGGCTGCGCGTGCGCGAACGGATGGAGGCGAACGGTGCGGAGTGATTCTATGTAATGTAAAGAATATGGAGCAGAACAACGGAGTGAAGCGGCGGAGGGTCGCGCTGGTGCTTGCCGGCGGCGGAGCCCGGGGCGTGGCCCACATCGGGGCCATTGAGGAGTTGGAGCGGCGCGGCTATGAGATTGGAGCCGTCGCCGGAACGTCGATGGGGGCGCTCGTGGGCGGCATGTACGCCTCGGGCCACCTCGAGGAGTTCAAGGAGTGGATGTGTGCGCTCGACCGCTACCGGGTCTTCAGTCTGGTCGACTTCACCTTCAGCACCGAGGGGCTGGTCAAGGGCAGCCGCGTCATCGAGGCGATGAAGGAGCTGATTCCCGACATGCGCATCGAGCAGATGCGCATCCCCTTCACGGCCGTCTCGGCCGACCTGCTGAGCGGCAGTGAGGTGGTCATCGAGCGGGGCGGGCTCTACGATGCGATTCGGGCCTCGATTGCCATCCCGTCGGTCTTCCGTCCGGTCCACCGCGACGGCATGGTGCTGACCGACGGCGGAATCGTCAACCCGCTGCCGCTCAACCGCGTTCGTCGCTGTGCGGGCGACCTGCTGGTGGGGGTCGACGTCTGCGCCCCCTTTGCGGGTGCGGGGAGTGCCGCCGTGGATGCGGAGGCGTCGGAGGCGGCTGCGGGCGACACCCGCGAGGGGCTGTGGCACGGGGCCGGACGCCGGGCCCGCAGCATCGGTGCGGCCGTAGGCAAGCTGCCGTCGCTGAACTACTACAAGCTCATCACGGCGGCGACCGAAATCATGACGCAGCACCTCACGCGGCTGATGTGCCGGCTCTATGAGCCCGACATGCTCTTCGAACTGCCGGCCGACCGTTTCGGCCTGTTCGAGTTCTACCGTGCGCAGGAGATTGTCGAGGCGGGCGCCGAGGCGGCGCGCCGGGTGCTGGACCGCTGGGAGGCGGGTGCCGACGCCCGGGGCGACGAGGACTCCGTGCAGCGTGACGAGGGAGTAAGATTGTGAGCCGCCGGCCGCTTCGGCACGGTATTTGCGACCACCGGATACAGTGGGCGGTACGTATTGGATGCAAAAGAAAAAGCGACGGTCCGCAATCGATGAATTCCGTAAATTCGGTGACGCAACTTTACACTTTTCTTGGGCCGTCGCAAGGTCGTCCGGGCATCCGGATGTTCGGCGTGAGCGGCCGGATTCCGTACGACTCACAAAGATAACGAAAGTTCCCATACTTGGGGCCTCTTTCTCCGGAAAAGGGCCGGGAGTGTCCAAAAGGCCGAGAGGTCGGACCTTTCGCACCATCGGTCTCCGTCTGCGGAGCCGCGACGCGGGCGTCCTGCCGCGGACGAGCATCGTGCGGCCTGCCGGGCCCTATTTCTTGCGGCTGCGCGGTGCAAACTCGGCCGTCTTGCGGTGGCTGTCCCGGCCGATGGGGATGCCGATGCCGGCCGTGACGTAGGCCGTGCTCTGCCGGACGGGAATCCACTGCGGCGTATGGCGCGAGGTGAGCAGGTCGGTGGCGATGAAGAAGTGCAGCCACCGCGGGTGGATGCTCAGACCCAGCCCCACGGCGCCGCTGCGGTTGTCGAGCGCCGAGTAGCTGCCCGTGAAGGTGAGCCATCGCGTGGGCTGGATGTTGACCGAGGCGGTGATGTTGTGCACCGTCGAGTAGTTCAGGAAGCGGAGCGTGTAGAGCAGTCCGATGCCGATACGGCGCTTCCAGAGCTTGTACTCCAGTGCGGCGTTGACCGAGGCGCGCAGCATCCGCGTAGGTGCGGAGCTCTCCACGGGGGTGAATCGCAGCAGCTCGAGGTCGAAGTCCGGGGCGGGGGTGCCGTTGTCGGGAACGTCGACGCCCGTGAACTCGGTCTCGCGCGAGGAGACGCCCGTGACGCTCTTCCGGTCGCTCCAGCTGATGAAGCCCAGGTCGGTAACCGCCAGCGAGGCCTGCAGCTGGGGCAGGATGTCGTACGTGGCGCCCAGGTCGACGGCAAGTCCGTAGCCCGAGGGCCCCTTGGGGCTCGTCTCGAGGTCGCCCAGTCCGAAGAGTCCGCTCTCGGGGTCGGGGTTGGCCTTCGTGCCGTCGGCCGTGATGTCGATGGTGCCGTGGGTGGCGACGGCCCAGCGGTCGTTCTGCAGCGTGACGTCGAAGCGGTCGTAGTCCATCTGCATGCGGGCAAGTCCGACCAGCAGCTTGCCGCGGAAACCGATGTAGAGACGGTCGTCGAGCAGCGGCATCGAGTAGTTGAAGCCCGCCTCGAGGTAGCTCTCGGCCATCAGTCCGATGTCGCTGATGTGCCCCTCCTCGCCGCGTTTTAGAAACTCGAAGAGCGAGCGGGGCAGGGTGGTCTCCTCGGAGGTGCGCAGCGCGAGGTCGAACGACCAGAAGTTCTTGTGGTTGGCGGTGAACATGCCGATGCCGAAGAGGTTGATGCGGGTTTCGGCACCGATTCGGTTTTGTGCGCTCAGGCCGCTCAGCGCCACGTCGGCCGGCACGGAGCTGTCGAGCAGCGTGACGAGCCGCCCGTTGCGCGGGTAGAGTATGTTGTCGAGGGCGACGTTGCCGTTGATTCCGACCTCCATGCCGCCGATTCCGGGCAGGTTGACGTAGCCGCGCTGCGGGGCGAAGGCGGGGTTGAGCTGCGAACGGTAGGTCGACCCCTCCATGAAGTACAGGGTGGGATTCTGGGCGGCAAGTCCGGTTGCGAGGAGCAGCGCCGCCAGCAAAAGGGTTGCTTTTTTCATTGCGGGAGTCGGTTTAGAGGTCGAACTTCAGTGCGCCGTGCTTGACCAGATGGAGGCTGATGTCCACCTGCGTCGGGTTGCCCTCCTGGGCGTCGGGGCCGAAGCCCTTGCCCGGGTAGTAGCGCTCCACAACCATGGGGATGTCGAGGTCGATGCCGCGGACAATCGTGCGGATGTCGTCGGCGAAGAGGCGCGTGGCGGGGAGCTCGTTCGTGGCGCAGTTGGCTTCGATGGTCGAGGTGAAGGTCACCGCAGTGGGGCGGAAGAGGGGCGAGATGCTCAGCGTGACGGGGAGCCGGTTGTCAATCGTTCCGCGGAGGTGGAGCGTATTGGTCGGGTTGGCCGTCTCGCGGGGGTCGAGGTTGTCGGCCAGCATGTCGACCACCTCGTCGCTGATGTCGATGCGGTCGACGCGGTAGCTCAGATTCTCCATGTTGACGTCGAGCCCCGTCAGATACCCCGTCGCCAGCGCCTTGACCTCGACGCCGAGCCGTTCGCGCATCGTGGGGTCGTCGGTGTAGGCGGTGACGAATGCACTCTTGAATTCATCGCGCGATACGCCCGGCAGCAGCTCCACGAAGGAGTCGTAGTACTTCTGCTGCAGCAGCGTGGCCACGGCGTCGAGCTTCGCGGCGTCGGTGGTCATCTGCGCGAGCAGCTCCGGCAGCACTTCGTCGTCGACGTAGGCCGCATCGTGGAGCAGCCGCTGCACGTCGGCATAATAGCCGTTCGCATCCTCATCGGGCAGTCGGGTCGGAAGCCAGATGTCGGCCTCCTCGAAAATCCGGTCGATGCGTGTTCCGTCGTTGTTGTTGATGTCGTCCATCGTGATGCGGACCCTGGCCAGCGGCGCCTCGAAGGTCGATGTCTCGTCGCCGATGGTGATGTTGTCGGCGTCGACGTTTCGCAGGTCGTAGTCGTTGTCGACGCAGGCCGTCGCAAGAAGGACAAAAAGCATGAAAATAGAGAGTTTCTTCATAACCTTTCTTAAAATGTCGCACAAAAATAGCACAAGGGGAAAAACAAACAATAAAAAGGAGGTTTTTATCAATTTAAATTTCGTGATATATTTGTTACATTTGCACCACGTATGAGTGAAACGGTCCGCGATTCGCTGAAGGAGCAGGTCTCCCGGCTCCCCCTCTCGCCCGGCGTCTACCAGTTCGTGGACCGGACGGGGACCATCATCTATGTGGGTAAGGCCAAGAGCCTGCGCAAGCGGGTCTCCTCCTACTTCGTACAGAGCCGTGAGCACAGCGCCAAGGTGCGTGTGATGGTGAAGCAGATTGTCGAAATCCGCCACATCGTCGTGGGGAGCGAGACCGACGCCCTGCTGCTCGAAAACTCGCTCATCAAGACGCTCCAGCCCCGCTACAACATCCTGCTCAAGGACGACAAGACCTATCCGTGGATTGTCGTGCGGCGCGAGCCCTTCCCCCGCGTGCAGTCGACGCGTACGCTCGTGCGCGACGGTTCGCAGTACTTCGGCCCCTACGGCTCGGTGATGATGCAGCACAGCGTGCTGGACTTCATCCGCGAGGTGGTGCCGCTGCGCACCTGCAAGCTCAACCTCTCGCCCGAGGCCATCGCCCGGGGACGCTATACGGTCTGCCTGCAGTACCATCTGGGCAACTGCAAGGGGCCCTGCATCGGGGCCCAGAGCGAGGAGGAGTACGACCGGCTGGTCGACATGGTCGTCTCGGTGCTCAAGGGCGACCTGCGCCCCGTGCGCACCTACCTCGAGGGGGAGATGCAGCGGGCGGCCGAGGCGCTCCGCTTCGAGGTGGCGCAGCGCTACAAGCAGCGCCTCGATGCGCTGGACAACTACGCCGGGCGGTCGGTGATTGTCAGCGCGCGGATTCGCGACGTCGACGTCTTCTCGCTGCTGCCCGACGACGATGTGGCCTACTGCAACTTCGTGCGCATCCGCCACGGCTCCATCATCGGCGTCTCGACCGTGCGTCTGACAACGGGTGTCGGCGCTGACGAGCGCGACATGCTGACGCTGGCCATCCAGCACATCGTCGAGCAGATTGGCGGCGGCGAGCTGGCGCGCGAGGTGATTGTCCCCTTCCTCCCCTCGACGACGCTGCTCTTCGACGGGGTGACCTTCACGGTCCCCAAGCGCGGCGAGAAGCTCGAACTGCTCGAATTCTCGCAGAAGAGCGCCCGCATCTACCGGGCCGAGCAGCTCAAGAACCTCGAAATCAAGAATCCCGAACGCCATACCGAGCGGCTGATGAACGCCCTGCAGAAGGAGCTGCACCTCGACCGCCAGCCGCGCCACATCGAGTGCTTCGACAACTCCAACCTTCAGGGCTCCAACCCCGTGGCCTCGTGTGTCGTCTTCCGCGACGGCAAGCCCTCGCGGAAGGAGTACCGCCACTTCAACATCAAGACGGTGGAGGGGCCCGACGACTACGCCTCGATGCGCGAGGTGGTCTACCGCCGCTACAGCCGCCTGCAGGCCGAGGGGGCCGAGCTCCCCGACCTGATTATCGCCGATGGCGGCAAGGGGCAGATGGGCATCATCCACGAGGTGCTGGAGGCGCTGGGGCTCGACATCCCGATTGCCGGTCTGGCTAAGGACGACCGCCACCGCACGGCCGAACTCTACTGCGGCTATCCGCCGCTGCTGGTCGGACTGCGCCCTACCTCGCCGCTGTTCCACTTCCTGGCGAGCATCCAGGACGAGGTGCACCGCTTCGCCATCACGTTCCATCGCCAGAAACGCAGCAAGGCATTCATCTACAGCGAGCTGGAACAAATCGAAGGGGTGGGGGCCAAGACCGTCTCAACGCTGCTGGCCCACTTCCGCTCGGTGGCCAAGGTCCGCGCGGCCAACATCGGCGAGCTGTCGGCGCTGGTGGGCAGCGCCCGGGCGCAGCGAATCTACTCCTTCTTCCATCCCGAGCAGTGACGCCTGTCGGTCAGTAGGGGCGGATGGAGGAGCGGAATCAACCGCTTTTTGTCGCTGACACCGAATAAATTCGGACCAAAGTTTTTGAATTGGTGAATTTTTTATACCTTTGCTGTCCCGATTCGCTCGACCGTGAGAGAGTCTGCCCGGATGGCGGAATCGGTAGACGCGTTGGTCTCAAACACCAATGACAGCAATGTCGTGCCGGTTCGACCCCGGCTCCGGGTACCATGAAAATCGCTTAATCTGTTGATATATACGGATTAAGCGATTTTTATTTTCTGGATTTTCCCCACATTTTCCCCACACGTGCTGTGAAAGATGTTTTAATCCACCTCTTTTACCCAATCATGCGCATGTTTTGTTATGATCTTTCGGGTAGTGTCAGCGGAATATCTGGATAGAGTGTTTCGTAGGGTTGCATCGGCTCCAGAGTTTGCGGACGACTGGCCGAGCGGAGAAAATTCCAGAAATCCGCGGGAAAGTGCACGACTTGTCCCACATGGGAGCGAAGTGTGGTCAACACCACACGGCCATCGCTCAGCCGTCCGATATGTTCGAGTTTTTCGCTGCCGAACATCCCGGGATGGATGCGTAGCACTTCGCCCGTCGGGCGATTCCAGAGTCGGGCGAAATCCAGGCGCATCGAATCACAAGCTCCTTTGATCAGCGTCCAGTCGTCTCCAAACGGGAGTAGGTTCGACCAGGGATCCACATTCTGCATACGGGTGGCCCGGCAGCGGCGCGTGTCGATGTCGAGTTCCAGCAGCCGGGCAACCACCTCCCGGTTCGAGAAGCCGCACATTACCAGTCGGCCGGTTCCGGGTACAGGGATGGAGCCGTTGAACCCGTCGCCGCTCAATATGTGGAAGCCCAGCGGAGTGAGCGTGCCGTTGTCGTAGCGATAGGTCTCTTCGCCGTGTGCAAGGAGGATGCGTCCGAGTCCGTCGCAGGCGAACCTGCAAGGGTGCTGCGCCTTGGGCAGGGGAAAACGCTGGACGCGCTCCACTCCCTGCGGATTCATCGTGAGGATCGTGGCGCTCTGCCGGTCGCC
The DNA here is from genome assembly GCF_002159425.1 of Alistipes sp. An31A. Classification (NCBI taxonomy): domain Bacteria; kingdom Pseudomonadati; phylum Bacteroidota; class Bacteroidia; order Bacteroidales; family Rikenellaceae; genus Alistipes; species Alistipes sp. An31A. The sequence goes on along the minus strand of NZ_NFIO01000003.1, from coordinate 262,450 downwards.
GAAGCAGAGGTAGCGGCCGAACCATCGGGGCCGCTGGTCGAAGAAAAGAAAGGGCGATTCCTGTTTTGGCAGGTCGCACAGCCGCTTCCAACTGTTCGCTTCCAGGGGATTCTTGCCCCCGAGAAGCATCCAGCACTGCATGGGCGGAATGTAGTAAAACGCCGCATAGAAATCCATCTCCGGGGAGTAGGTCAGGCAGCAAAACCGGTTCCAGCGCACCTTGACCGGTTGCAGCGGCCGCTGGCGGAGGTCGGCGACGAAATTTCCCTGCCACTCCTCCGCATCGCGGCTTTTCCACCTCCCGCTGCAGAAGTCGCCGGCCAGCGCGTCGAGCATGTAGTCGGCATCATCGGGCCATGGCACCTCTTCGCAGGGCATCGTACGCCTAGAATCGAGTGCTCGGGCCGGAGTGCCCGGTGCACGCCCTGGCTGCTTCAACTGCCGACAATATTGACCCGCCTTTCCGCAAGCCTTTTCGAAATCCGCAACGTGAGCCTCCGGTTGCAACGTGAGGAGGTAGATATCGTCGCCGTCGAGGTCGTAGAGCCGGTATCCGTGGCAGGTCAGCTCCTGCCCGAGAGCAGCAAGTCCCTCTTCGTGCGAGCGGCAGGCATATTGCACCCCAATCTCGTCGAATCGGGCTTCATGCAGCACCGAAATCCCTTCGCCCCATTTTTTACGCATCTCAGCCAGCGAGTCGTTCACATCCCCGTCGTATTTGAGCAGGTCCAGCGCCTCCTCTACGGCCCGCTCGACCTCCGGGAATTGGCCTTTCCCTGCTTTTCCTGCCGACATGCCGCCCGCATCGTCCTCTGCTTTCGTCTGGGCCTCTTCTTCGGCTTGTCCGATCTCCGAAGGCTTGTGCCCGAGCTGATTCTCGAGCATCTGAAACACCTTCACGTGGGCCTTTCGGATTCCCTGACTCGTGTAGACCATCACGGGTTTGCGCACCAGCCGGATACCGAACCCTTCGAGCACGTCGAACAGTTCCGGAAGCTGCAGCGGCGTGAACATCCGGTGCTGCATCACGGGGCGGTCTTCGATGAAGAGATTGCCGTGGCCTTCGTTCCATAGGCCGCGCGTCGTGTTGTCGTCGTTGCGGAGCGAAATCTCGAAGCTGTTGTGCTGGCGACAGCTGCCGTAGAGGCTGCGGGGACTGTTCAGCTGGAGTGTCAGCACCACGCGCCTGCGCCGCTCTTTCTTCGGAGCCGCCGGGTCGGCATAGGGCTCGCCGTCGGAGGAGAATTGCGTGATGACCTCCCATTCGTATGACTCGGGCCACGGAATCCTGGCGGCCTCCAGCCATCGGAAGGCCTCCAATTGGTGCGTAACGGTGTCGTAGAAGCCTTCAATCCGACTTCTGAGTTCCTGCAGGTGGGGAAATGGAAATCCCTCCAGCAGACGGACGATGCGCCGCAGCAGGAACAGCTCCGCGGGATCCTCGACCATCAGTATGCGCGCCAGCACGAGCAGATACCGCACGGCCTCCGGCTCTGCCGAAAGGGCGAGAAGCGCCACGCAATACCAGAATCCCACGATGTCGTAGTCCTTCGACAGGCCCGACGTGCGTTGGCGTTCGCGCTCCTCGGGCGAGGTCGGGAGGATGGCGTAGTTGTCGAGCGTCGCCGCAACGGCCCGCACCACCTCCGTGTCGGCGGCGAACGGCTCCATGCGCAGCACCTCCTTGAGATTGAGAGGAGCGTGGATGAACGATCCGAGTTTGCGGTTGAGTGCATCGATTTTTTCGACCGTCCCGGGAGTGCATCCGGGCAGCGGGGCGATTTTCAACGGTGTCATGGTATCGGGCTTATATTGGTGAATGGATATCTTTTTCCTGTGCAGTGATTGCCTCTGTCACCCTGCGGATGTTCCGGCGGGTATATCCGAACGAGACGATCGAACTGCGCTTGCCGAGGTCATTGATGCTGTTGATCCAGATGCCGCCGCGGTCGTGCGCGACGAAGATCTGTTCACCCCACGTGGCGCTCCACCATGCGGGATGGGTGTGTGCGACAAAAAAATCCCGGTCCATGTGGTCGATCGTCCAGTCGTACTGCTCGGCCCGCTCCCGAAGCAAAGCGTCGATCCGCTCTGGCGGCAGCACCGTTTTTCTCCAGAGGAAGAAAAGCCTGCGGTATTGGAGGCGGAAGAGGACGAAAGCCACCGGGACGCAGACACCCGAGGTCCAGAGAAGCACATTTGTCGAAATGGACGCCATCCCTGTGAGTGTGATGAGAGCCAGGAAGAGCGGAAGATAGAGGAGCATGATTGGAAGCAGGTAATGGGCCCAGACCCCCTCGGCGTTGAGCGGCAGCCTGCGGTGTCGCCGAATGAAGCCGGCCGTATCGACCCGGGCTTCGTTGCGGCATCCAATCCGAATGAATACTTCAACGAGGAGCAGACAACCGATTCCCGCCACCCATAAAAAAGAAAGGTGGGAACGGCATTTAGCTCCGGTGCTCCGACCTGGATCGTCAGTACGCCGTCGTAGGCCACCCCGTCGAACGAGAGGTCCCGGCAGCGAAACCGGTACTCGCCCTTTTTGGCGGGAGCGAAGCGATAGAAGTGCCGGCAGATACGTGTCATGGTGCCGTTGCTCCAGGATGCGGAAGAGGAACTGCGAAGCCATGTCAACGGTGTCCCCTCCTCCGTGATGATGGTCGGAGTTTGGTCGGCGTATTGGTTGCTGGAGAGTAAAATCTCGTAGTCACCCCGAGCCCGCGGCTGAACGGCCCCAATCGAGAGACAGCTGCGCACGGTGTCGCATTCCGGGGTGGCGGCGTGGAGCAGGACCGCCCGGGCGGCGTTTCCCGGTACAACATTGAAGTCGGGAAGGTCGTCTGTCGGAGCCTGTTCGCCTTGTACACTCCAGATTGGAAGTGTCAGTGCGAGCAGCAGTCCGAATCTGCGCCGAATAACTTTTTCCATATCACTCGACGGCAGTTTCGAAGGGTGAACGGTCGAGCAGGACCTCCTCGGGAATCCCGGCCGACCGGGGCCAGTAAAACTCATCCTTCGTATCATCAATCCAGAAGAGCGGCAGCATCAGGGGCAGATACTGGAACAGGTGGCGACCGTCGGTCAAACTGGCGAAGACCACGATGAAGGTATTCATTCGCATGCGCTCGTCCCAGGCAAAGCGCCACGAGAGATAGAGGTTCTGCATCCGTCCGGGACGGGTTGTCACATCCACGTCTCCCTCTTCATCGGGCATGAAATGGCCCGAGTCGAGCGACAGCTCACCCAGCTCCATGATGCCCTCGGAGGCTTGAAGAACACTTATGGCCTTGAAACACTCCCCGCGGCGGATTGAGCGGTGGGGAATGGTCGCGCGAACCACCACCCAGACCGAATCCCCGTGCAGGATGGCGTGCTCGACCTCAAAGCGCACCTGCGGACGTTCGAGGGGTTTCAGACGGCGGTTTACCACCTCGGCATCCCGATACAACCAGGTCGATTCGGAGGCCACGAAAGGTGGGTTGATTTCCTTGGATTTACGGGTGCTTGCGCAGCCTGTGGCGGCGAGTAGAAGGATGGATGCAATCCAGAGTCGGAATTTCATGATTGGTCTGATTTTGATTCATTCTGTTGCCACGGGCAGCGCACCCACGGGCTCTTGGGGTTGCTCAGCAGCACGTCGGCCGTCGTCTTCATCACCGAGTTATAGGCCCGTTTGCCACCCCACAGCGAACGCCCGAGGATGTAGCTCATGGCCAGTTCGCGCCACGATCCGCACGCCTTGTGCGCCAGCGCATCGGCCCGGCCGATGTACGCCCATGCCTCCTCTTCGGTGAGATAGCCCATTTCGCAGCAGGCGCGCGCCAGAAAGACCATGCGTCCGGCATCCCAGCCCGTCACGTTGCAGCGGCCGAGCTCCTCCTTCGAGGCGACCACGCCGCACGAGAGGAGTTCGTCAAAGGTCTCCCGCAGGTTTTCGAGTTGCGACGAGGCCTTGTCGTAATCCTCCTGCGAGGTCATCCGCTGCTGGAGGAGTTCGTCCTGCCGTTCGCGGCCGTCGAGCCGAAAGGCTTCGAGCACCGTGGGCCAGTAGTAGCGGAATCCCTTTTCACAAAGGTAGTCCAGTTGCTTGCGGGCCTCGGCGGCGGAGTCGATGCCCCACCAGCCGCCCACGATCTCGGGCAGCGCGTCGAAAATCCCTGTCTCCAGCGAATTCTGCCAGGCCCCCTGCTGCGAGGCGTACATCGCCCCGATGGCCAGTTGGCGGCCGTGTTCGTCATCGAGCGTCGATTTCGGATTCAGGCAAATTTCCTGAAACGACCGGCGCAGCTTGCGCACCGTTCGCCAGACCCGGCTGCCCTTGCGGTAGAGCCACGTCAGGGCACCGACCGCCACGGCGGCCAGCATCACGTAGAATTCAGGTCCCCGTTCCATCGTTTCGGCGTTGTCGGGGTGCTATGCGTTCCATGGAATCTGCCGCCAGAGCGACTGTTCCTCTTCGAGCAGCGCGGTGACAATCTCCCAGGCGGTCTGGCAATCCTCCTCGTCGCCGTGCCAGACGCCGCGACCCATGGCAAAGCTGCGTCCGTACTCCTCCCATGACGAGAAGTGCTCGCGGGCGGCATCGGCCGCCACTTGCATCACCTGCCACATCTCCTCCTCGGAGAGATAACCGGCGTGAAGGGCCCAGCGCCCGAGATTGGCGATGCGCACCAGATCCCACGCGATGACCGTCCGCGGAAGCGTTTTGGTCGTACAATACCCGTTTCCGACCATAAACTCCGCGATGGCCTGCACATCCTCGGCCTTCTCTTCGGGATTGCCCGCTTCGGGCTGGTCGCCGCGCATGAGCGCCAGCGCCGCGTCGGCATCCGCATGGTGTCCTTCGAGGAGCAGCCACCGGACGATTTCGAGCGTCGATTCGCGGTCCGTAATATTCCACCAGCTCTGAAGTTGCGCGCGGTAGGTTTCGGGCAGGACCTCGCTCTCGACGGCATCCACCGCCTCATCGTTATAGACCAGCAGCGGTGCGGCAAAAGCCATCAGTCGGCGCTGCTCCGCAGTCAGCCGGCACGTCGCGGCGTGCCTGATCTCCCAGCCGTCGTCCTCGCCCAGCCAGTCGAGCGCCGCGGCATTTGCTTCGCGCAACTCCTTTTCGAGACTCCCGTCCTGCATCGCCTGCATGGTTGCGGCGGCCTGCGCCATATTGTGTCGTGCGGCCTCGGCTACGGCGGCGGCATCCACACCTCCGAGCGTTCCCATGGCGGCCTGCTGCGCCTGAATCTCCGCCAGATTGGGCATGGCAGCCTGCATCTGGGCCATGATTTGTGCCTGCATGTCGCCCATGTCGGGCATCCCCGGAATCGAGCCCATCATTGCGCGCATCTGCTCCAAGGCCGCCTCCTGCGCCGCCCGGGCAATCTCCTCCGGGCTTTGGGGTTTCATCTTCTCGTTTGCCATGTTCGGTATGTTTTAAGGTTTTCGATCCATTTTATCCTTCGGCGCCGGCCGTGAGCAACAGTTCGACGATCTCCGAAAAGCCGCGTTCTCCGGCATAGTAGAGCGCAGTGTGCTGGAGGTTGTCTGCCGCATTGACTTCGGCATGACGCTTCACAAGCAGGCGCACTATTTCGTTGTTCCCGGCACGTGCCGCCATGAGCAGGGCCGTTTCGCCCACCCCGTTGCGGGCATCGATCGACGCTCCAGCCCCGAGCAGTCTCTCCACGAGGAAGCGATTGCCCGCTTGTGCCGCCCAATGCAGCGGCGTTGTCCCGTCGGACAGCGGACGGTTGGCATCGGCTCCGGCGTCGAGGAGCATCCGGGCAATGTGCAGATTACCGCGTCCGCACGCCACCAGCAACGGCGTTTCGCCCGCATCGTTCGGCGCATCGAGTCGCGCTTTCGAGTCCGCGAGCAGTGTACGCACGACCTCGGCCTGATCGTTGTAGACCGCCTGGTGCAGCGGCGTGTTGCCTTCGGCATCACGGCTGTCCGTCGCGTCGGATCCGTTTTGGCTCAGCCGTGCCACCACCTCCGTCAGCCCGTGTACCGTGGCGTAGTCCAGAGCGCGGTGTCCCGTCTGGTCCGTAGCCTCGGTATCGGCACCGCGGTCAATCAACCACAGCGCGGCACCCGTGCGTCGGTTCTCCACGAGCCGCATCAGCGGCGTGCAGCCCTCCCGGTCGGCGGCATCCGGTTCGGCCCCGGCATCGAGGAGAAGGGCCAGAATCTCGCGATTGCCCTTTCGGGCGGCGGCGTGGAGCGGCGTTTCGCCCCGGTTGTTTACCAACGAGGCATCGGCTCCCTTATCCAGCAGCAGCACCGCCAAATCCCGGTATCCTTCGCGGCAGACGTAATGGAGCGCCGTATTGCCCTCGGCATCGCGCCGGTTGAGGTCGATGCCGCCCCGTTCGAGGAGGATTTTTACGATGTTTTTCTGCCCGTTGCGGCAGGCGTTCAGAAAGGTCTGGAAGGTATCCATAGCGTTGATTTCAGACGTGTTTCAGCAAAAATTTCACAAGCGACTCGTTGTTGCTGCGCTGGGCAATGTCGAGCGGCGTGCGCCCCTCATTGTCGGCGGCCGAGACATCGGGCCGCCCGAAGTCGAAGAGCAGTTCGGCTGCCTGCCGTGCCGCCGCATGCGTGTAGCCCTCGGCCGCATAGTGCAGCACGGTACGTCCTTCGTTGTCCGTGGCACAGGGGTCGGCGCCGGCTTCCAGCAGCCGTTCCAGCATCTCCGGCTGATACGGCCCGGCGCTGTGCGGGCCCAGCAGATGCATCAAGGCCGTGCGGCCCATCGCATCGCGGGCATTCACCTCGACCTTTTGTTTCAGCAGTCGCCGCAAGGTCCAGATGGCCAGTTCGTAATCATCGTGCTGGCACACCAGCATAAGGGCCCGTTCGTCTTTCCCCGTCTGTGGGGCATCGGGGTGCCATCCCCGCTCTTCGAAGAGCTCCATGAGCGGCGCAAACCGCTCCATGCCATCCGAGACGCGGCATCCCTGCTCAATCCAGACGGCAAACGGAGCCATTCCCTTTGTCGTTCGCCGGTCGGGGTCGGCACCGGCCCGGAGCAGCATTGCCGCGATTTCAGTCTCGCCCCACTCCAGCGCGCAGACCAACGGCGTTTTGCCCGTCCAGTCGCTCATTCCGCGGTCGTCGCACTCCGCATTGAGATCGACACCTGCCTGCAGCAGGGCCTCCAGCGCTTTCCGGTCCTTTTTGCGCAGCGTCTGGAAGAGGCTCATCCCGCCGGTCTCCATGGTGAGTTCATCGAACGGGTCCCCGCCCGAGAGCAGGGCGCCCACCCATTGGGCTCCGCCCTCCATGGCGAGGTCAAACGGACGTCGGCCGGCCGAATTTTTCTCGTCGGGGTCGATCTGCCCGCTGTGGAGCAGCAGTGCCGCCGTTGCATAACAGCGCATCTGTTCCGCCCGGAGCTCCTCCAACTCCTCGCGGGCTTCCCGCTGCTGTTTCTCCGAGACCCACCGTTCGCCGAAGCTGGCGATAAAACGCTCCTTGCCGGCGATCTCCCGTGCGGTATCGGCGGCGCGCCGGCAGAGGTTGTGCAGGGCATTGTCGCCGTAGCTGTTCGCGGAGTCGAGCCGCTGTCCGGAGTCGATCAGCACGGCGGCCATCGCGTGGTGACGGTTTTGCACGGCCTCGAGCAGCGCCGTCGTGCCGCGAGCCGAACGCGGAAGGTTCGCGCCGCGATCCAGCAGCAGCCGTGCCGCCGCGGCAATCTGTTCTTCCTCTGCGGCCACCCTGCTGCGGCGCGAGGCCAGACGGAAGAGGGGCGTGTGTCCCTCCGTGTCGCGGTCGTTCACTCCGGCCCCGCGGTCGAGCAGCGAAGCAATGGCCTCGCAGTCGGCAAATTCCGCCGCGAGGTGCAGCGACGTGCGGCCGTAGTTCTCCTCGTCGCGTGCGTCGGTCGGGATCTCGGCAAGGAGTTGTCGCCGGCGCTCCTCCTTTGCAGGGTTCGGATAGTAATAAAGGTCGTAGAGTTCCCGGAGCGGTGTCATCGGTCAATCGTTTTGAGCAGGTTTTCAAGATGTTTGTATCGGTGCCCGAGGCGGGCGGCAATCGTCCGAACCTCCTCGCAGCGACCCAGTCGGAAGGCCGCCTCGGCCCGCAGGCGGAGGATCAGCGTGAGGGCATCGTCGCGCGGTGTCTCGGGCAGCAGCGGAGAGCGGGGCAATTCACCGTCGGTATCCCAGCGGCGGAAAGCTTCTGGAAGTTGCCGGCGCGGAGCGGACGTAACACCCGGCCCGGAGATTCCGGCAGACTGGATGTCGAGCAACCGCTCGGCCTCCGCAAGCAGCCGGTAGCTCTCTTCGTACCACTCTACATGGAAGCAGCACAGAGCCTGGTTGTAGCGTGTCGGGGCGTCCTCGCGTGCGGAGCGCTCGAAGCAGACGTAGGCCATAGGCCACGCTTCGCAGCAGATGCAGGCAACTCCGGCCGCAAAATGCCGTTCGGAGTCCGCTCCCGCCATCGGCTGGGCGTTGCCCATCAGTCCCATTTCCGTGCGGTTAATTGTCGATGGAGACCTCTCCAGAGGCATTGGCCGTGAAGGCGACCGTGTAGTAGTTCGTCACGGTGAAGCGTCCCTGGTATTCGGGCGATTCGCTCTCGTCGACGTAGTTCAGTTCGAACTGCACCTGCATTTGCTTCGACTCCGCGCGGTACTCCTCGCTGTGGTTCCAGCGGTCGACGCTGCTCAGCCCCACCGGCCACATCCGGAAACGGAACATCCCGGCCGACTTCAGGGTCAGGTGTTTGCCCTCCTCGTCGGACATAACCAGAGAGTCTGCCCGTTCGCCGATTTTCTGGAGGTAGTCAAAGTCGATGGCCGCGATGTCGAGCGGCGTCGTGCATGCATAAGAGTAGCTCCGGCGGTCGTTCAGCTCCGGACCGTCGGTCGTGAACTTCCCGTTGGTGAGTTGGAACGAGAGGTGGTAGTCGTTGTTGTCGGCGTCGAGGTAGTAGACGTCGATATATGTGAGAATGTTCTCCAGCTGGCGGTCGCGGTTGTCCTCGCGCCACTCCACCGTGTAAATCTTGTACTGCGAGGTGTCGACGTTCGCTGCAACGAGTTCACGGATTTTGGCAAGTCCCTCGGCGGAGGCCATCGGATAGGTTTCGCCCGACCCGCAGGAGGTCAGTGCCAGCATGGCCGCACCTGCGGCATAGAGCCATTGGGTGATGATTGCTTTCATGGGGTTATGGTTTTTGGTTGGTTTGTTTTATCCCAGCAGCGAGCGGAAGGCTTCGAACTCCTCCTCGGAGTCGAAATAGCGTGTCTCGAAGACGATGTAGTTGTCCGGCGTCTTGACCTTGCACTGGTGCTCCTCTTCGTCGTCCTTCACATACTCGATATCGGTCGTAAGGAACGAGCGGTATTCGACCTTTCCCTTCTCGACCTCGGGATAGGTTACGCGCGTGCCGTCGACGGTGATTTTTCCTCCCGCGGCCTTCAGCGCCCGGGCATTGCGCATGCCCCGCCAAGTGAAGAAGAGCAGCAGCACGCCGCCCGCAATCAGAATGGTCGAGAAGACCGCCGGCGAGAGAATCCGCAGGTGGCGGATGCGGAGGCCGAAGGGGAAGATGGCGGGAATGACAATCATTCCTGCGCCGAAGGCCAGGTTCGACCATTGGTTCGTAAAGATGCTCGCAGGCGTGTAGTTGAAGCTCCGCTGGATGCGTTCGAAGGGTTTGTTTTCCATAAAAGTTACCGGTTGGTCATTTTTTACGGAGACAAAGATAGCATAAAAAAGCAAAAATATGACCGTGTGGTCATATTTTTGCTTCAATTCGTGAAAAAAGCCGCCGGGAGCCTGCTCAGCGCTTCAGCAGCCCGTATATATAGAGGAATCGCCGGCGGAGAATCCCGACATCGAGCCCTTTGTCGAAGGACATCTGGTATGAGAGACCGATAAAGACCTGTCGGAACAGAGCGGCGGCCTCTTCAATATCTGTGTCGGCCCGCAGTTCGCCCCGTTCGACACTCCGGGCGATGACGCCGCACCAGAGCCGGAACTCCTTTTCCATCCATTCGTGAAGTTTGCGCTTGCCGTCGGGATAGTAGAAGAGCACCTGCTGGAAGAGGTGGAAATATCCGGCGTTGGCCAGCTGTCCGGGCATCTCCTCGCGGCGGATATTGCCCAGACGTACAATCTCGTCCATGGTGCGCTCGACGCCTTCGATGTATTTGTCGATGAAGTCGCGCAGCGACCCGTCCGAGGGGGCGAATTTGTTCCCGGGGTCCTGGAGGTGGAAGAGGTAGCGGTCGGCCACGGCGATGAAGAGGTCTAGCTTCGTGGGGTAGTAGTTGAAGATTCCGGTTTTGGTCAGTCCGACGCTGTGGGCAATCATCTGCAGGCTGACACCCTCGTAGTTCATTGACATGAAGAGTCGCAGGGCATGTTGCAGAATCTCTTCCCGATTGGTTTTCATGCTTGTCTGGCGTTTGTGATTCCAAAGATACAAGCTAATTCGGGGAAAAACGAAAATCCGTACGATTTTTCTGCGCGGTTTCCGGAGGGTCGCCCCCTCACACTCTGCCGGAGCGTTGGAGCGTTGGGGCGTTGGGGTACCGGGGCGTCGGAGCGCCGGGTGGGCCGGCCTTACTGTCGGCCCGATTCCGAATCGCGCAATCGGTTGGGAAGGATTACTCCGGCGCGCAGCAGGAGCAGCGAGAGAAGCAAAAGCATGGTCGGGTCGGTTGTTTCTTAAGACGGAAGGGTGGTCGGACCGGCTCGGTCGGGATACGGCATCCCTGCCGGACCCGGCGGGGGCAATCTGCCGGGCGTGAGCTGCGGGAGCCGGTCTCGGAATAGAAAACACCCGCCTGGGCGGATTGCTCGGGCGGGTGTCGGTGAAGCCGTGAGGCTTCCTGGAATAAATCGTTCATGCCGCCGGTTCCGGCCCTGAAGTCCCTGCCGTTTTAAAATACTCGATTAAATACCCCCTTGTCCCTTTGGCGAGGGGACCTCGAACGGCCGGTTCCCGGCGGCTGAAACGATTTTCTGTTCAGGCTACAATCTTGACCTTGAGTTCGGTGTAGAGCACTCCCGAGCGTACGTGGAAGAGATACTCCCGTCCCTCGGCAATGTCTGTGTCGGTCACGCGCACCGTGATGCGGTTGCGGGTCCCCGCGAGTTCGAGCTGCGTCTTGTCGTGGGCCACGAACTCGTAGAGCTCGGGTGCCTCGGGCAGCTCGACGTCGAGCGTGTGTTCGCCCTTGAGCGACATTTCGTAGGTGTGGCCCCGTTCGGGCAATGTTCCGGTGCCGGCCTGCGCGGTCTGGTAGTGGAGGCGTACGCCTACCTTCTTGTCGCCCTGCTGCAGCCACCCGGCCACGTAGACCTTCGTGTATTCGGCTCCGATGGCGAGGGCGTGCGCCCCCGACGGGAAGGTCTTGAAAGTCATATTCCTGCAGATGAAGTATCCGTGACCGGGTGTAGCTGCAACAAGGTCCTCAATTTCCGTGAAGACGGGCTCGCCCAGCGCCTTGAGGTCTGCCACCTCGCCCGCATCGGCTATCATATGGGTGTCGCCGCCGTCGAAGTAGTGCTTCGTGTCGAGGAAGAGGGTTCCGTCGAGGAGCGTGCGTCCGTTGTCGGCGTCATACATCTCGAGCTGCCGCTCCTCACCCGCGCCGGGCTCGGGCTTGGGGTCGGTGCCGGGTTTGGGCTCCTCCTTCTCCCCGAGCTCGATGCGGATTTCGACCCGCTCGCTCTTCGAAGGCATGAGGGTCCGCGTCTCGGACCAGATGTCGTAGTTCTTCTCGTCCTGCTCCTTGTAGACCACGAAGGTGACGGTGCGCTTACCGCTCGTCAGCCACTTGTCGTAGGCGAAGCGGTACTCCACGTTGCCGTCGGCCCGGGTTACGGCCACATCGAGCGGCGGCGTGTTGTGCTCCTTCTGGAACTTGGCATAACCCTCCTCGTCGTATATCAGTACGGGCGTTCCGTTGATGGGCGTACCCTTCTGGTCGCGTACGGAGATTTGCACGACGGCATCCTTCTCCGAGGGTGGAACATCATCCTTCTTGCAGGCGGTCATGAGTGCCGCGCCTGCCAATATTGCGATAAGAATCTGATTCGGTTTCATGTGTGTAAATTTTTGGAATGTGTCGGACGTTCGTTTTGCGAACGCTCCCGGACGGTCCGGGACTGGGGCGTTTCCGAATGCAAAAGTAGGGCGTCCGTACCGAAAACCAGTTGCGATACGGACGCCCCAATCTAACACTTTTCAAAAATCGGTGCTGTAAATCAGCGTTTTGCGCGAATTTTCCGCGCGGGAATCTAACACCCGCCTGACGGCTGCTCCAAAAGGGCCGTAAAGAGCCCCTTGTGGGGCGAATCCGAGGCCTTGATGCGTGACTTGAGCCGCGACTTGCGGGCATAGATGTTGGCCACGCTCTCCTCCATGAAGAGGCTGATGACCTGGGGCGAGAAGCCGCCGAAGATGTAGCAGAGCAGCCGTGCGTCGGCCTCCTTCATGCGGGGGAAGTCGGCCCGCAGCTTCTGCATGGCGCCGTCGTGCGCCTCGTCGACCATCTGTTCGAGCTCGGCGAGCATCTCGCCGTTCTCGGCAAAGCCGTCGATGAGCTGCTTGACCTGGCGGGCCATGGCGGCCTGTCCCGAGGCGGTGTTCTCGCGCTCGTAGTAGCTCTTGCCCAGCCGGTCGACAATCTCGAAGCGCGAGGCAATCATGCTGCGCAGCCGCGACTCGGTGTCGTTCCGCTCGACCATGCTCTCGGCTATCTGGCGGTACTCCTCGCGGGCCTCGCGCAGCAGCTGGAGCGAGCGTCCGTTCCGTTCGCGCTGGAGGCGCATCCGCTGGCGGATGACCATTCCGATGAGTATGAGCAGCACGAGCAGTGCGGCGACGGCGACCCGTTCGCCCGTGCGGCGGCTCTGCATGCGGTAGTCGGCGAAGGCGGCCTGCTCGCGGAAGTAGTCCTTTTCAATCATCCCGGCCGAAGTCTGCAGCGCGGTGCGCGTGAGCGAGTCGTTGAGGTAGATGAAGCGGTGGATTTCCCGTGTGGCCTCGGGGTAGCGGCGGGCGGCCGCCTGCGCGCGGAAGGCGGTGTAGGCCAGCAGCGGAAGCTCCTCGCCGTCGGGGCCCTTCTCCTTGGCCAGTTGCAGGTAGAGCAGTGCGCTGTCGGGCCGTCCGCGCAGCAGCTGCGTCTGGGCCAGCGTGCAGAAGCCTTCGGGGGTGGTGTCGCGGCGGACCGAGCGCTCGATGCGGCGCAGCAGGTCGGTGGCGATGGGGTCCCCCTCCGAGAAGATGTGCAGCGTGGCGAAGAAGGCGAGGCTGCGCCGGCGCAGCGTGTCGTCGCCCAGGTCGTCGGCCAGCTCGAGCGCCATGGTGCAGTCGCGCCGGGCACGCTGCAGGTCGCGCATGCGCAGCGCCGAGGCGGTCATGCCCAGCAGCGCCTCGGTTGTCTCGCGGGGGTGTTCCGAACGCATGAAGAGGTCGCGTGCGTCGCGGAAGTAGCGGTAGGCCCGCACGAAGTTGAGCTCCGAGCGGTAGACCTCGCCGATGCGCAGGTAGAGCAGCCCCGTGTAGTAGGGCTCGTCGATGGAGCGCAGCCGCTCCTCGACCTCGAGAAAGAGCCGCAGCGCTCCGGGTTTGTCGCCCCGGCGCAGGTGTTCGCGTCCGCGGTAGTAGAGCGTCTTGCACTGTCCGTAGAGCTCCTGAGGCCGTTCTCCGTAGTAGCTCCACGCCACCTTGAGCAGCGAGTCGTTGTCGGGCGTCGTTTCGGTGCGGTCGTGCGCTTCGGCCGCGAGCAGCGCATAGCGGGCCCGCAGCGCACGGCTGCGGAGCCGTTCGGCGGGAATCTCCTGCAGAATCTGCAGGACGCTGTCCGGAGCTGCGGCAACGCGCCGTTCGCAGCGGGCAAGGGTTTCGTTCGTCGTGTTGTCGGAGGTGCATCCGATGAGGGTAACCATCATCAGCAGCCAGCCGCAAAAGGTCCTTTTCATGGGTCGGGATGGGTTGGTATGCGGCCAAAGGTAGCAAATCCCCGTGAGGCGGGCAAATTCCCGGCGCTTTTTGTTGCGGACCGTTGCTAAGAGGCCTTCGCAGGGCTCTATTGCTCTGCCGAAGCGTTCCCGGGCGTGTCGGTCTGCCCGGGTGCCGTGCCTCTGCCGACTGCGCCGGAGCGGGAGCGCTCCCGGCGGATGCGGCTCTTCATCCGCCGCTTGAGCCGCTGCCGGTTCTCGAAGAAGAGCCGCATGAGCACCCCCTTGAACTGTACGGTGTCGGCATCGGTGTGAATCAGCCGGGCGTAGCGGTCGAGCAGGTAGAGGTAGACCGGGGCCGGGCAGGTGAGCCTTCTCAGGTTGTCCAGCCGGAGGCGGGTCGTGAGGTGGCGGCGGAAGCGCATGCGGTTGGTGTCGATGAGCTGGAAGGCGTATCCCGTCTCTCCCTCCCGGCGGTAGAGGATGTTGCCGATGTTGAGGTCGAGGTGTTCGACGCCGGCATCGTGCAGGCGGAGCAGAAAGGCAGCCAGTGCATCAAGAATCTCCCGCCGCCGGGCCATCGGACGGTCGAGTTCCATGACCGGCAGCAGGGAGTCGAACTCGGAGCAGAGCGAGACGAAGTAGCTCTCGGCGAGCACTCCGCGGCGGCGGATTTCGAGGAAGGCAACCTCCTCGGGCGAATCGATGCCCCGCTCGCGCAGCTGCGCCGCGTGGAGGTAGGCCCGTTCGGCCTTGCTCCGGCGCAGAACCCCGTAGAGAAGACGGTTGAGCAGCGACAGATGGCCGTAGCGCTTGACCACGATGCGGATGCCCTCCACCTCGAAGAGCTTGAGCGTGTTGCGCCCGTCGTGCAGCGTCTGGCCGTGTGCGTCGAAGTATCCGGGCTCGGCAAGGTGCCGGACAAAGGGTTCAAGTGCATGGTAGCGCGGATTGATGCGGAGTTTCATGACTTTGCGGGTTAATCGGTCGGGTGTGTTGTTCGTATCTTTCGTTTCGATGCAAAGGAAGCGGTTCCGGCGCGGATTTCCTTGCCCGTGATGCGGCCGAAGTTGCCCGGAAAATCGACAAAAAGGTCCGGCCGACCGTAAAAACGGTCGACCGGACCCTCGGACGGCTCCTTGCGGCTCACGGTCGGTTCCCGGCCGCAGGTCACCACTGTATTCAAGCCACGCGCAGCCGTACGCCCCGGGCGCGGTCCGACTCGACCACCACCGTGTCGCCCTCGCGCAGCCGCCCCTCGATGATGAGTGACGAAAAGGGCTCCTCGACCTGGTCGAGCAGCGTGCGGCGGAGCGCCCGCGCGCCGTAGCGACGCTCGTAGCCCATGGCGGCCAGCCGCTGCCGCGCCCCCTCGGTGACGCGCATGCGGTACCCCAGCTTCCGGGCCCGCTCGCGCAGCGCCTGCAGCTCGAGTTCGACGATGCGCTCGACATCTTCCCGTTCGAGCGGGCGGAAGACGACGATGTCGTCGATGCGGTTGAGAAACTCCGGCGCGAAGCGCTGCTCGAGCGCCTTGCGGTACTCCAACTGCGGCGTGAGCGCCTCGCCCGCCTCCTTCGAACCGGTGGCGTAGCCCACCTGCACGGCCTTGCGGGCGGCCTCGCGCGAACCGATGTTCGAGGTCATGATGACAATCGTATTGCGGAAGTCGACGCTGCGCCCCGCGCCGTCGGTGAGCCACCCCTCGTCGAAGAGCTGGAGCATCGTGTGGAAGACCTCGGGGTGTGCCTTCTCGATTTCGTCGAAGAGCACCACCGCATGGGGCTGGCGGCGGACCGCCTCGGTGAGCTGCCCGCCCTCGCCGTAGCCGACATACCCCGGCGGCGAGCCGATGAGGCGGGCGACGTTGTGCTTCTCGGCATATTCGCTCATGTCGATGCGAATCAGCCCGCGGCGCTCGTCGAAGAGCCATCTGGACACCTCCTTGGCCAGCAGGGTCTTGCCCACGCCGGTCGGCCCCACGAAGAGGAAGATGCCCAGGGGGCGCTGCTCCTCCTTCAGACCGCTGCGCGAGCGGCGGATGGTGCGGACGATGCGCTCGACGGCCTCCTGCTGGCCGATGACCCGCTTCGAGAGGTACTCCCCGAGCTGCTGCAGGCGGAGCCGCTCGTCGTCCGAAACCCGCTCGGCGGGGATGCCCGTCATGGCGGTGATGACCTCGCGAATGTGGCGTGCGGTGAGCTCCACCGGACGGCTTTCGAGCGTGCGTTGCCACGCGTCGCGGCGCTCGCCGAGCCGCGTGCGGAGCGTCAGCTCGCGGTTGCGGGCCGCGGCGGCCTCTTCGTAGGCGAACTGCCCGACGGCCTTCAGGTGCTCGCGCCGGGCGGCCGTCAGCTCGGCCTCCAGACGCCGCAGCGATTCGGGCTCGCGGGCGGCCTGCAGGTGGGCGCGGGCCCCCGCCTCGTCGAGTACGTCGATGGCCTTGTCGGGGAAGTAGCGGTCGGTGATGTAGCGGCCCGTCAGCTCGACGCAGGCCTGCAGCGCCTCCTCCGTGTAGCGTACGTGGTGGTGCGCCTCGTAGCCGGGGGCGATGTTGCGCAGGATGCGCAGCGTCTGCTCGGGGGTGGTCGGCTCGACGACCACCCGCTGGAAGCGGCGTTCGAGGGCGGCGTCCGACTCGATGTCGGTGCGGTATTCGTCGAAGGTGGTGGCGCCGATAATCTGCAGCTCGCCCCGTGCCAGCGCCGGTTTGAGGATGTTGGCCGTGTCGAGGCTCCCCTGGGTCGAGCCGGCCCCGACGATGGTGTGGACCTCGTCGATGAAGAGCAGCGTCTGCTTCGAGCGGCGCAGCTCCTCGAGCAGCTGCTGCATCCGCTCCTCGAACTCGCCCCGGAACTTCGTCCCGGCCACCAGCGAGGAGACGTCGAGCGCGAAGAGGCGCTTGCCCGCCAGCGTGTGGGGCACCTCGCCCGCGACGATGCGCAGGGCCAGCCCCTCGACGATGGCGCTCTTGCCCACGCCCGCCTCGCCGATGAGCACCGGATTGTTCTTCTTGCGGCGCGAGAGAATCTGCACGACGCGTTCAATCTCCTGCTCGCGTCCCACCACGGGGTCGATTTCGCCGTTGCGGGCCAGCTGCGTGAGGTCGATGCCGAACTTTTCGAGCAGCGACGTGGTGTGCGGACCTTTTGCCGATGCGTTGTCGGCCGGCGAAGCGGAGGTGTCGAAGTCGGGCAGGCGGAGCCGCATCTCCCCGGGCCCGCTCTCGTCGGGCAGCAGCTGCAGCTCGACGGCGAGCCGTTCGGCCGTGATGCCATAGAGCTCCAGCACGTGTGCCGTGACGGTGGTCCGGTCGGCGGCGATGGCCTGCAGCGCATGGGCCGTCGTGATGTACCGGGTCGTCCGTCCGGCCGAGGCGCGCAGCTCGTCGACGAAGGTGTGGAAGAACTCTTCGGGCGCGTGGTGCTCCGTCTCCGTGACGGAGAGTATGTCGTGTTCGATGCGGAGCCGCACCTGGTGCAGCTCCCACTCCTTGAGACGGGCCGTGAGGAGCTGGCAGGCGAGCGACCCCTCCTCGCGCAGCATCTCCAGCATGAGGAAATCCTTCAGCGAGCGGGTTACGCCGGTCTTGGTCGTGTCGAAGGCCGTGCGGGCGATGATGCCTTCGAGCCGTTTCGAGATTCTAATCTTCATGGTAGCGTCCTTTTGAATGTTGCGTCCTTTTGAATTTCGCATGGATAACGGCAGACCATTACGGTATAGTATGCGGACCGAATTGTATACTTCGGTGGATATTTCGCTGATATTCAGCGTGTGTTCTCGGTGCGGAGCGAGGACCTTTCTGCCTCTTTGCCGATGCGTACTGTTTGAGTGACAGCATGTTGCCTCGTTTTGTTCCCTGCCTGGATGCTGGTGAACGAAAAAGGTCGATTTTTTTGCGGAAAAATTTTCCGAATGTATCTGAAACTGTTGGTAATCAATGCAAAATATCCATATGTGGATTATCTCCTCCGATTGTTCCGTTTGGACGCTTCCGTAGCGTGAACGGTTTTTTCGGGCCGTTCTGTTTACCCGGGCTGGCCGTTCGCCCCTTTGGCAGCGTGGCGGCGGGGGCTGCTGCGGCCTCAAATGGGGGGGGCCGCAGCCCCGCTCCCGGCCGAAAAAGGCGGCAGACGAAATCCGTCTGCCGCCTTCGGTGGCGCTGCGTCGGGGCGGAGCCTCGTTGGGCCGGTGTCCGGTCACAGCGAGCTGCGCGGCCACTCGCCGACCTCCATATCGCGCATCTCTTCGCCGTCGATGACCAGACGGATGGCCGTGCGCACCTTGTGGATGCCGTAGTTGCCGGCAGCTCCCGGATTGACGGCCAGCAGCGAGTAGATGGGGTCGTACATCACGCGCAGGATGTGCGAGTGGCCGCAGACGAAGAGCCGGGGCTCCACCTGATGGATGCGGGCGAGCGCTCGCGGGTCGTAGTGACGGGGGTAGCCGCCGATGTGGGTCATCAGCACGCGGACCCCTTCGCAGTCGAAGGCCAGGAAGTCGGTGTAGGCGCGGCGGATGAGCCCTCCGTCGACGTTGCCCGTGACGGCCCGCAGCGGTTTGAACGCGGCGATGCGGTCGGCCGTCTCGAGCGAGCCGATATCGCCGGCATGCCAGATTTCGTCGACGTCGCGCAGGAAGTCGCGCAGCGTGTCGTCGAAGGTGCCGTGGGTGTCCGAAATGATGCCGATGCGTTTCATGGGTCTCTGTGTGAGGGGTGAAGGTCGGAGTCGGGGCGGCCGGCTACCAGGCCGAAATCTGGCTGTTGAGCCACTCCGTGCGCGTGGTGTAGACCTCCTTGAGCCGGTCGACGGCCTCGTCGAACGAGAGCCACTCGTCGCCGTTGGGGTAGCCCGTGTCGTTGATGGAGGGCCAGCGCTCGCGGTTGCGCACCTCGGCCTGGGCGATGGCCTTGCGTTCGTGCTCGATGAAGTCGGGAACACGCTGCAGGAAGGGGTACCACTCCTGCCAGCGGCTCTTGACCGCCCGGCGGAAGGTGGCGTTGTGGAGCAGCAGCATGTTCCACCAGTTCCGCTCGTGCCACGGATAGATGGACGAGGGGTAGGTCATGCCGTAGTTGACCCACCGCGTGGCGGTGTGCGAGACGAGCGTCTCGTAGTCGAAGTCCCAGATGGGGCCGGCGAAGAGCTTGCCGCCGCGCTCCTTGTAGAAATAGATGCTCTTCGGGTGGAGCATCTCGTGGTTGGCCGTCACCTCGAAGCAAATCCAGAAGTCGGCGAGCGACTCCATGTCGAGGTATTCGAATGGCGCGTCGTCGTCGCTGCCCTGATTCATGCTCTGGGCGGCCACCACCTCGTCGATGCGGTTGACGTAGTCGCGGATGTAGGCGAACTGTTCGGGGGTAAGGTCCTCGGGGTCGGGATACTTGATGTTGACCGGAATGTCGGTCGTTGCCGAGCGGAAGCGCTGCTCCTCGTCGTAGTTGGTGTCGAATTCGAGCAGGTAGCCTCCCGTGACGGCCTCGCCGCTGTTGTCCGTGGGCTCCATCTCGGTGACGTTGACGCGGTTCTTGTCGACCTTGATTTGCTCGGTCAGCAGGTAGAGACCGTCGTAGCTGCCGTTGAAGTAGAGCTCGACGAATTCGTTGCGCGTGGTCCAGGCCAGACGCGAGTTGGCGCCGATGTGGTAGGCCACGCGGTTGCGCAGGTTCGTTCGGTCCATGTAGTTGGCAATCAGACACCAGCGCTTGTGCTTGGGCATGCCGAGCACCTCCTTCTTCGAATCGAGCTTCAGCGCATAGAGCTTCTTCTCCCAGCCCCAGGTCGTGTTGCCGCGGCCCTTGACCTCGACGGCCATCCGCTCCAGCGAGGGAAGGTAGCCCTTGCCGTCGATTTCGATGGTGCCGGCCACCCACGTCTCCTTGTCCAGCACGGGCCCCTCGGTCGTTACGCGGACCACCGGAATGGCGAATGCGCCGCGGCTGACGTGCAGCGGTTCGGAGACAAAGCCCGCCTTGTCGCAGTAGAGACGAGGCGTTTCGTCGTAGCTCTCCTCGCCGCCGCTGTCGAGAATCGTCAGGCGGAAGAGCCCCTCGCCCGTCTGTTCGATGCGGCTTGTGTAGTGGATGGAGACCATCTCCTGGTCGGGGTTCTCGAGGCGGAAATCCTTCTCTTCGAGCGGAGTGGTGGAGGGGGTGACGGTGATGTCGGCCGTGGCCGAGCCGTCGCGCGAGAGCTGGAAGGTGAGGGTCGAGAGCGAAATCTCGACCTTGTCGGGGGTGCCGCCCGTCTCCTCCTTCGAACAGGAGAAGAGCGCTCCTCCCAGAAGCAGGCAGCAGAGCAGAAGTCGTTTCATGGTGTGTGGTGAGTTTGGGTTGGTGTTCGTGGTTGAGTTTCTGTCGGGAGGGGCGGAACCGTCGTAGCCTCGCTGCGTGCGGCTGCGGGGCGGGTCAGTATTTTCCCTTCCAGAGCTGCTGGATGCGTTCGGCGATTTTCGCCTCCTGGGCGTTGCCCGTATTGGGTTCGTAGAAACGCGTCCCCTCGAGCCCCTGGGGCATGAACTCCAGCTCGGCGAAGTTGCCCTCGTAGTCGTGGGCGTACTTGTATCCCTTGCCGTAGCCTTCGCGCTCCATCAGCCGTGTCGGGGCGTTGCGCAGGTGCAGCGGTACGGGGCGGTTGTTCGTGTCGTGCCCGACCTGGGCCAGCGCCCGGTTGATGGCCATGTAGGCCGAGTTGCTCTTGGGCGAGGTGGCCAGATAGATGGTCGTCTCGGCCAGCGTGATGCGCGCCTCGGGCATACCTATTTTATGTACAGTATCGAAGCAGGCGTTGGCCAGCAGCAGCGCGTTGGGGTTGGCCAGCCCGATATCCTCCGAGGCGAGAATCACCAGCCGCCGTGCGATGAAGCGCGGCTCCTCGCCTCCGGCAAGCATCCGTGCCAGGTAGTAGATGGCGGCGTTGGGGTCGCTGCCCCGCACCGACTTGATGAAGGCCGAGATGACGTCGTAGTGCTGCTCGCCGTTCTTGTCGTAGAGGGCGATGTTCTGCTGCAGGCACTCGGTCACGTAGCGGTCCGTCAGCGTGATTTTGCCCTCGGAGGCTCCGACCAGAATCTCGAGGATGTTGAGCAGCTTGCGGGCGTCGCCCCCCGAGAACTTGAAGAGCGCCGCCGTCTCGCGCACCTCGATGTCGCGGGCGCGCAGCTCGGCGTCGGTGGTCAGGGCGCGGTCGAGCAGCCGCTGCAGGTCGGCATCCTCCATGGGGTGGAGCGTGTAGACCTGGCACCGGCTCAGCAGCGGCGAAATCACCTCGAAGGAGGGATTCTCGGTCGTGGCGCCGATGAGCGTTACGACCCCCTGCTCGACGGCGCCGAGCAGCGAATCCTGCTGCGACTTGTTGAAGCGGTGGATTTCGTCGATGAACAGGAAGGGGGGCTTGGCGTCGAAGAAGCGCTGCCGCTTGGCCGACTCGATGACGTCGCGCACCTCCTTGACCCCCGACGTGACGGCCGAGAGGGTGAAGAAGGGGCGTTCGAGCTGCGTGGCGACAATCTTCGCCAGCGTGGTCTTGCCCACGCCCGGAGGGCCCCACAGGATGAACGAGGGGACGTTGCCCGTCTCGAAAAACTTGCGGAAGACGCCGTTGCGCCCCACAAGGTGCTCCTGCCCGATGTATTCGTCGAGCGTTCGGGGGCGCAGTCGTTCGGCCAGAGGTGCGGACATGGTATGCGGAAAGTGAAGGGGCGGAAATGCGATTCGGCGGTGTGCGCTGCTGCCGCATGCGCAGCCCCAAAGAGCGGGCCGCGTAGCTCAGCGGCAGGTCCTGAGACCTGCCGCACGGCTGCGCGCGCACGGAATGCGCGTTGTCTTTACATTAATTATTACTGAGACGGGCCTCAGAAGACGAACTTCTCGGTCTTCATCTCGGCCAGCTGGCGGAGCTTCGGAACGAGGGTCGTGAAGTGAGGCGTCTGCTCGTGGGCGGTGAGCGCCTTGGCGTCGCTCCACGTTTCGCAAATCATCAGCACGTCGGGGCGCGTGGCGCTCTCGAAGATGTCGTAGGCAATGCAGCCGGCATCCTTGACGGATGCGGCCGTCAACTCGCGTGCCGTGCGGAGCAGCTCCTCACGGTTGGATTCCGTCGTACGGATGAACACATTGAGTCGTATCATGGTCTTTCTCTTTTTGAGGTTCGTAATTCGTTTTGTCGGTTTCAAAAATAGACAATTTTTGCCGAATGGCAAAGATTTTTTCCGCTGCGGCTACTTTTGACACTCGACGGCCACCTTGATGACCCCGTCGGCGCGGCTCTCGAAGAGGCGGTAGCCCTCCATGATGCGGCTGAGCGGGAAGCGGTGGGTGATGAGCGGCGTGGTGTCGATGCGCCCCTCGGCTATCAGATGCAGAATCTCGGCGCAGTCGCAGCCGTCGACGCCGCCCGTCTTGAAGGTGAGGTTCTTGCCGTACATCTCGGGCAGCGGCAGCACCTGCGGCCGGTCGTAGAGCGCCACGATGACCACCACGGCGTTGGGGCGGGCGCACTCCCACGCCAGACGGAACGTCTCGTCGCTGCCGGCCACCTCGAAGACGCGGTCCGCGCCGCCGTGGTCGCTGTGGCGCCGCACGAAGTCGCGGCACTCCCCGGGCGTGGTGACGAGCACCTCGGGGTAGTGCTCCCGCACGAAGCGGCGCCGCCCGGGCTCCTTTTCGCAGACGATGATGCGGCGCGGGCGGTGGAGCATCGCGCAGAGCAGCGTGCAGATGCCCGTGGGGCCCGCTCCGATGATGAGGAGCGTATCCTCTTCGGTAATCTCGGCGATGCGGGCGGCCCAGAATCCCGTGGCGAGGATGTCGCCCGCGAAGAGCGCCGCCTCGTCGCTCACCGTCGCCGGGATGGGGGTCAGCCCCTGGTCGGCATGGGGCACCCGCACCAGAGGGGCCTGCCCGCCGTCGATGCGGCAGCCCAGCGCCCAGCCTCCGTCGGGGTCGGTGCAGTTGTTGACATAGCCGTGGCGGCAGAAGTAGCACTCGCCGCAGAAGGTCTCGACATTGACCGCCACGCGGTCGCCCGGGCGGAGCGTCGCAACCTCCGTGCCCACCTGCTCGACGACGCCCACCATCTCGTGGCCCACGGTGATGCCCTCGACGGCGCGCGGCACGCTGCCGTGGAGGATGTGCAGGTCGCTGGTGCAGATGCTTGCCAGCGTGACGCGCACCAGGGCGTCGCGGGGTGTTTCGAGCCGGGGTTCCGGCTTTTCGCGGAGCTCGAAGCGTCCGCGTTCGACATAGGTACAGGCTTTCATGGTCCGGCGTGTTTTCACGTGTACAAAGATAACCATTTGCGGCGGAAAACGGAGCGTCTGGAGGACGTTGTTCATGGCTGCCCGTGGCTGTCTGCGCCCGGCGGAGACCGCTTGGCGGCCGTTTCGAACAAAAAGGTGCATGCGGATGTTCGATTTCGGACGAAAATGTTGCATAATTCGCAGAATTTTGTACTTTTGTAACAACACGTTGAAGGAGACGTAAGTTTGCCTCCTGAATCCGGGCTTCCCGGATGAGGTGACTGCGAATGAGAAGTGCGAGATTCCCGGGATGGGAAGTGGACTGCTGCACCACGTCTCCTTTCCAAGAACAGCTGCCGAGGTGCGGGCGGCAAAAACACATGAACGATTATGGAAGAAAATGTACAAAAGCCGCAGGGCAAGGAGAACCAGGGCCAGACGATTATCATCAACCAGCCCGCTGAAAAGAAATCGAACGGAGTAGGTACGGCCGGTTTCGTGCTCGCACTGCTGGGCCTGATTTTCTCCTGGGTTCCCGTGCTGGGATGGATTCTCTGGGTACTGGGTCTGATTCTGTCGCTCGTGGGCGTATTCCGTACGCCGCGCGGCCTGTCGATTGCCGGTCTGGTCATCTCCTTCCTGGGACTGATTCTGCTGATTGTCCTGGTTGGAGCCGTGGCTGCAGCCTTCTGACATCGGCCCCTGACCTCCGGAGTGCGTGAGGCGCCTCCTCCGGAAACGAGTCAAACGGACCTTCTCACTGTACGGACGGCAGTGCGGAGGTCCGCTTTTTTGTGTCCCTCTCCGCCGTGCGGAGAGGCTTCGACCGGGAGAGAGCCGGCTGCGCGTCCGACCGGGAGAAGCTGGCTGTGCGTCCGGCCGAGTCTACGGCCGGGAAAGTCTGGTGGGCGTCCGGCCGGGGAGGAGGACATCGGCCGGTTCGAAACCGTTTGTCCGCCTGTTGCCCGGGCGCATTTGGGCCGGGATGGAAAAGAGAGCGGGACCCTTCCGTTGAGGAAAGGTCCCGCTTGTCGCATCGGAAGAGCGGCGCGGCTCTCCGGAACGCTGGTTGCCTATTTTTCCGGCTTGCGCAGTTCGAGGTAGAGTTCGTCAAGCTGCGACTGGTCGAGGTACGACGGTGCGTCGAGCATCACGTCGCGGCCGGCGTTGTTCTTCGGGAAGGCGATGTAGTCGCGGATGGAGTCCGAGCCGCCGAAGAGTGAGCAGAGCCGGTCGAAGCCGAAGGCCAGACCTCCGTGAGGGGGTGCACCGTACTTGAAGGCGTTCATCAGGAAGCCGAACTGCTCCTGCGCACGCTCGGGCGTAAAGCCCAGGCACTTGAAGATGCGGGCCTGGAGCTTGGCGTCGTGGATACGAATCGAGCCGCCGCCGATTTCGGTGCCGTTGCAGACGAAGTCGTAGGCGTTGGCGCGTACGCGGCCGGGGTCGCTCTCGAGGTACTCGTAATCCTCGGGCTTGGGCGAGGTGAAGGGGTGGTGCATCGCATAGAAGCGCTGCGTCTCCTCGTCCCACTCGAACATCGGAAAGTCGACCACCCACAGCGGGGCGAACTTCTTCGGGTCGCGCAGTCCGAGCTGCTGGGCCACTTCGAGGCGCAGGGCGCAGAGCTGCGTGAGCGTCTTGAACTTCGGGCCGCTGAGGATGAAGACCATGTCGCCGGCCTTGGCACCGCAGCGCTCGGCCAGTGCGCGCACCTGCTCCGGCGTGAAGAACTTGTCAATCGACGACTTGATGCCCGACTCCTCGACGCGGAGCCAGATGAGCCCCTTGGCGCCCACCTGCGGACGCTTGACATACTCGGTCAGGGCGTCAATCTGCTTGCGGGTGTAGGTCGCACAGCCCGTGGCGGCGAAGCCCGTCACATACTCGGCGTTGTCGAAGACGCTGAAGCCGTGCCCCTTGGCGAGCTCCGTAAGGTCCGAGAACTCCATTCCGAAGCGCAGGTCGGGCTTGTCCGAACCGTACTTCTCCATCGCCTCAATCCAGGGCATGCGGCGGAAGGGCTCCGTGAAGTCGATGCCCATGACCGCGTGGAACATGTGCTTGGCCCAGCGCTCGAACACCTCGAGGATGTCCTCCTGCTCGACGAACGACATCTCGCAGTCGATTTGGGTGAACTCGGGCTGACGGTCGGCGCGCAGGTCCTCGTCGCGGAAGCAGCGCACAATCTGGAAGTACTTGTCGTAGCCGGCCACCATGAGCAGCTGCTTGAGCGTCTGCGGCGACTGGGGCAGGGCGTAGAACTGGTTGGGGTTCATGCGGCTCGGCACGACGAAGTCGCGCGCGCCTTCGGGCGTGGAGCCCACCAGATAGGGGGTCTCGATTTCGAGGAAGCCCTCGGCATCGAGGAAGCGGCGAATCTCCTGGGCCATCTTGTGGCGCAGGATGAGGTTGCGCTGCAGCGGCGGACGGCGCAGGTCGAGGTAGCGGTACTTCATCCGCAGGTCGTCACCGCCGTCCGAGACCTCCTCGATGGTGAAGGGCGGGGTCAGCGCCTCGTTGAGGATGTTGACCTGCTCGGCCGCCACCTCGATGTCGCCCGTCGGCATCTTGGGGTTCTTCGACGAACGCTCGACGACGCGGCCCGTGACCTGGACGACGAACTCGCGTCCCAGACGGGAGGCCGCCTCGCGTGCCTGGGCCGGGGAGTGCTCCTCGACGACAATCTGCGTGATGCCGTAGCGGTCGCGCAGGTCGATGAAGGTCATCGCCCCGAGGTTTCTCACTTTCTGCACCCACCCTGCCAGGGTGACGCGCTCGTTGACGTTTTCGACTCTCAGGGAGCCGCACGTATGGGTTCTGTACATGGAGCTATTGAGTTTGTTTTTGTTAGAATCCTTTTGTAACGGGCAAATTTAGGAAAAATTCACAACAGACGTTCACATTTTCCCGATTTTTCGCCCTTCGGGGCCCTTCGTGCGTCCCGGCCGGCGGAGGGGACGGGCCCTTCGGCCCCGGCACCGGGCCGCCTACGGCTTCCGCTGGTCGCAATCGAAGTCGAAGCAAAGCTGCACGCACTCCGGGCATGCTTCGGATGAATTGCCCACCGTCAGCCCGATGAGGCGGACGCGGTGGCCGCCCAGGTCGGTGGCCGCAAGCAGCTCCTCGGAGACCACGCGCAGCTCCTCGGCCGAGGTCACGGCCGCCGCGAGGGTCCGCGAGCGGGTAATCTGGCGGAAGTCGTCGAACTTGAGCTTCAGCACGACGGTCCGGCCGGCGAATTCGTGGCGCTGGAGCCGCGCCCAGAGCTCGTCGCGCACCCCCGCAAGTTCGAACGCGAGCCGCCCGCGGTCGCCGGTATCCTCGGCAAAGGTGGTCTCGGCCCCGAGCGACTTGCGGATACGGTTGGGGGTCACTTCGCGCTCGTCGATGCCGCGCGCATAGCCGTAGTAGGCGTGGCCCGCCTTGCCGAAGTGGTGGACGAGCGCCTCCTCGCTCCAGTGCCGCAGGTCGGCCCCCGTGCGGATGCCCAGCCGGTGCATCCGTTCGGCCGTGACCTCGCCGATGCCGAAGAAGCGCTCGACGGGGAGTGCCGCGACGAACTCCTCGACCTGGGCCGGGGCAATCGTGAAGAGCCCGTCGGGCTTGCGGTAGTCCGAGGCGATTTTCGCCAGCATCTTGTTCACCGAGATGCCCGCCGAGGCGGTCAGTCCGGTCTCGGCGCGGATGGCTGCCTTGATTTCGCGCGCCACGAGCGTCGCCGAGCGGTGGTGCGAGACGTCGAGAAAGGCCTCGTCGAGCGAGAGGGGCTCGACCAGTTCGGTGTAGCGGTGGAAGATGGCGCGAATCTGCTGCGAGACCTCCTTGTAGACCTCGAAGCGGGCCGGGACGAAAATCAGCGAGGGGCAGAGTCTCCGCGCCACGGCAGAGGGTAGGGCCGAGTGTACGCCGTAGGGGCGCGCCTCGTAGCTGGCCGTGGCCACCACGCCCCGCGGGCCGTCGTAGCCCACGGCAATCGGGCGCCCCCGGTAGGCGGGGTTGTCGCGCTGTTCGACCGAGGCGAAGAAGGCGTCCATGTCGACGTGTATGATTTTGCGCTGCGCCATTATCGCGGTGTTTTCCGAAGCAAAGATAGGAAGAAACGGCGTGGTGCGTACCCGTGGGTGCCGCTTTTCCGCGCCGGAGCGTTTGGACATACGGCGGAAATTTTCTATATTTGTTAGAGAATAGGGCGGGCGATGCGGACTCCGGAGCCCGCCGCCCGGATATGCCCTGTTGACGAAGTACCCCTAAAATAAAAATGTAACCTTTATGAAGTCCCTGTCGATTCTTCGATGCGCGGTTGCCGCCCTCCTGCTGATGGCGGCCGGAACCGTCGCGGCAGCAACCCATGCCCAGTCGCCCGCTTCGGACGAAAGCTCCGAGGTCAGGATGATGGCCCAGCAGATGCCCTCGTTCAAGGGCGGCACAGTGGCGGCCTACCAGAAGTGGGTCTCCTTCAAGGCCCGTTCCGAGGCCCGCGCCAAGGGGGTGAAGGGCACCTGCAGCGCCAATGTCCTCTTCGTGGTCGATACGCAGGGGCAGGTGACCGACATCGAGGTGAAGTCCGCCTCGTCGCAGGAGTTTGCCGACGCGGTGACGCAGGTTATGGAGCGCTCGCCCAAGTGGCGTGCGGGCCGGCAGGACGGCAAGCCGGTGAAGGTGCGGCTGCTGATAACGGTGACGGCCGAAATCTGATGCGCACCTGCCGCCGTGAATCCGCACCGGGACCGCGGGCCCCGGTGCGGGGAGTTCATGTGCCCTGATGCAACGGAATGAAAAGCAATATGGAAGGTTTGGAACAACAGCAACTTGACGAAAAATTCATGCGCCTCGCACTAAACGAGGCGCATCATGCGTTAGATGCATGCGAGGTCCCCATCGGCGCGGTGGTCGTCTCCGGTGAGACGGTCGTGGGCCGGGGGCACAATCTGGTGGAGACGCTCCGCGACCCGACGGCCCATGCCGAGATGCAGGCGCTGACGGCAGCCGCCTCGACGCTCGGGGGCAAATACCTGCAGGGCTGTACGCTCTACGTGACCGTCGAACCCTGCATCATGTGCGCCGGCGCGATTGGCTGGGCCCAGGTGGCCCGCGTGGTGTGGGGCGCCGACGACCCCAAGAAGGGCTATCGCTGCTACTCCGACGGGGTGTTCCATCCCCGTACGACCATTACGCGCGGCGTGCTGCGCGGGGAGTGCGAGGAGCTGATTACCCGTTTTTTCGCCTCGCTGCGCCGACAGCCTCTTGTAAAATAGGGAAAAATAAGTTATTTTTGCAACCATCTGCCCGAAAGGGCGACTACGCACGAACATTAAAAACTCTAAGTGAAAATGAAAAAAGTATTGTTATCTGTAGCTGCGCTCTTTGCTGCGGTATCGCTCTCGGCGCAGGATTTGACGGCTGTCTACAACGAGGCTGCCGCTGCTTACGGTGCCAAGGATTTCGCGGGTGCTGCGGCCAAGTTCCAGCAGGTCATTGACGAGGGCATGGATGCCGAAGGCTCCGAGTCGCTGGTCGCAACCGCCAAGTCGACGCTTCCGAAATGCTACTTCATGATGGGCGGCTATGCCGCACAGGCCAAGAAGTACGACGAAGCGCTGACCAACTTCAGCAAGTCGGCCGAGCTGGCCGAGCTCTACGGCGACATGACGCAGATGACCAAATCGAAGCAGTGGGTTGCCAAAATCTACCAGCTGCAGGGCGGTGAGGCCTTCAACAACAAGGACTACGCCACCGCATCGGAGATTTTCGCCAAGGGCTACGCTGCCGACCCCCGCAATACGGACATGGCACTCAACCTGGCGATGAGCTACTGCGAGCTGGGCAAGTATGCCGAGGGTATGGCCATCTACGAGGACATCGCCGCGCTGACCAACCCCAAGTATGAGGATGCCGTTGCGAAGGCCAACGAGATGATGACGCTCTATACGAACAACGAGGTTGCCAAGCTGCAGGCCAACAACAACTACGACGGCATCATCGTCATGGCCGACGTGCTGCTGGCCAAGAACCCCGCAAGCGCCATTGCCCACAAGGTGCGTCTGCAGGCCTACTCGAGCAAGCAGGACTTCGCGAAGGTCATCGAGCTGGGTGAGGAGGCTGCCGCCGCACAGACCGACCCCGAGGACAAGAGCCTCATGTACCTGACGCTGGGCGCCGCCTACAACGCCAAGGAGATGAAGCCGCAGGCCATCGCCGCCTTCCAGAAGGTGACCGACGGTCCGGCCGTCGAGAGTGCCAAGGCCGCTCTTGCCGAGCTGTCGAAGTAATCGTCCTGCTCCGCACCGCGAGGGGGGGGGAAGGTAGATGCCTGAGCGCCTCTGCTCGCGGGGAGCGGACCAGTGAAGGACCATTGAAAATATGAAATAAACGGAGCCGGACGGGCTCTGCGAGTTTTGTAATCCTCATCGGAGGGTATCTACGGTACCGGATAAGATGACTGGGTAAAACCAATCGCTTGTCCGGTACCTTTTTTTGTGACAGGTCATGAAACGGAACAATCAGGAGCGCGATGCCATCGATTTGGGCACCGTGCGGGTCTCGACCCTCTTCCGGCGCCTCTTCGTGCCGACGCTGCTGGGCATGCTGTCGATTTCGGCGGTGACGGTCGCCGACGGAATGTTCGTGGGCCACGGCGTGGGCAGCGACGGCATCGCCGCCATCAACATCTACGTCCCGCTGCTGATGCTCGCCCAGGGGGTGGGGCTCATGGCCGGCGTGGGGAGCTCGGTGGTGGCCTCGATTCACCTGGCGCGCGGCAAGGTGCGGGCCGCGCGGCTCAACGTCACCCAGGCTCTCTGGTTCGTGACGCTGCTGACGCTGCTCCTGGTCGGCGCGGTGATGCTCTGGCCCGATGCGACGGCCCGGATGCTCGGCGCCTCGGAGCGGCTGCTGCCGCTCGTGCGCGATTACCTGCTCTGGTTCTCGCCCGGGCTGCTCTTCCAGATGTGGACGGCCGTGGGGCTCTTCGTCATCCGCCTCGACGGCGCACCGCGCGTGGCGATGTGGTGCTCGGTCCTCTCGGCCGTGCTGAACGTCGTGCTCGACTGGTGGTTCATCTTTCCGCTCGGATGGGGCGTCCGCGGAGCCGCCTTCGCTACGGCCATCAGCGTGGCCGCCGGCGGTGTGGTGGCTGTCGGCTACCTGCTCTTCCGCGCCCGGATGCTGCGGCTCTGCCGCGTGAAGTGGAGCCGCAAGAGCCTCAGACTCTCGTGGCGCAACATCGGCTACCAGTGCCGCATCGGTTCGTCGGCACTGCTGGGCGAGATGACGCTCGCCGTGTTGATGTTCGTGGGTAACGGGGTCTTCATGCGAAGGCTGGGCGACGACGGGGTGGGGGCCTTCGGCGTGGCGTGCTACTACATCCCCTTCGTCTTCATGGTCGGCAACGCGATTGCGCAGTCGGCGCAGCCGATTCTGAGCTACAACTTCGGGCTGGCCAACGGCGTGCGCGTGCGCGCCGCCGCACGCATTGCCCTCATGACGGCCGTCGGCTGCGGCGCGGTGGTCTCGGCGCTCTTCGTCTTCGTCCCCGAGGGGCTGGTCGGACTGTTCCTGCCCGGTGAGAACCGTGCCGCGCAGCTGGCCGTTGCCGGATTCCCGCTCTTCGCGGCCGGCTTCATCCCCTTTGTGGTCAATCTGACGGCCATCGGCTGCTACCAGAGCCTGGAGCGGGTCCGGCCGGCAACCGCCTTTGCGCTGCTGCGCGGATGCGTGCTGCTGGTGCCGAGCTTCCTGCTGCTGCCGGAGCTCTGCGGCGTTGCGGGCATCTGGTTTGCGCAGCCGCTCTCCGAGACGCTCACCACAGTGTTCATTCTGCTCTATTTTCGGCTGCACCGTCCCCGGCGTTGAGCCGTGCATTGCGGCGGATGCGTTCCAGACCGCTGCGCTGGAGGGGCGTCGCCCCGAAGCGCTCCCCGAACTGCCGCTCGTCGAGCGCCTCCCACTCTTCGGACGTCATCGCACGGGGGTCGAACAGCGGGTCGAAGGCCTTGTTGGCATGGTGCGGTGCGCGGCGGTTGTAGGGACAGCAGCTCTGGCAGGCGTCGCAGCCGAAGAGCCAGCCGTGGAGGTCGATGCGCCTCTGCGGTTCGCGCTCGATGGTGTGGCAGGCGATGCAGCGCCCCGTGTCGAGCGTCCGCGGGGCGACGAGCGCCCCGGTGGGGCAGCTCTCGAGGCAGCGGTTGCAGCGGCCGCACCCCTCGAGAGTGCAGGGGGCGTCGTAGCTGTCGGCCTCGTCGGTAAGCAGCAGCTCGCCCAGCAGCACGAAGCTCCCCAGCGTCGGGGTGACGAGCAGCGACTGGCGGCCAATCCATCCCAGCCCCGCCTCGACGGCCAGCTGCTTCTCGAGCAGCGGCGCCGTGTCGACGAACGCACGCCCCTGCAGTTCGGGGTAGCGCTGCCGCAGCGCGCCGAGCATGCCGCGGAGCATCTGCCGGATGGTGGTGTGGTAGTCGGTCGTCAGGGCGTAGGAGGCGATTTTCGTGCGGCACGAGGCGGGGTAGCCCTCGCTCGCCTCGTTCTTGTAGCCCACGGCGCAGACGACGGCCGTGCGGGCCCCCTCGACCAGACGCGCGGGGTCGAACCGTTTGTCGAGGTTGCGTGCCAGGTAGTCGAGCGAGGAGTTGTAGCCCTCTGCAAGCCACGAGCGGAAGCGTCGCTCGTTCTCGGGAAAGGGTCTGCAGCGGGCGATTCCGCAGAGGTCGAAGCCCGCTTCGACGGCCAGGCGTTTGATGTGGAGGCTCTCGAGCATTGCAAGATTTTGTTTCAAAAATAGCGTTTTTCGGGGGAATTTCGTAATTTTGCAACAAACTTTCCGTTTGATAAACGAGGGTCTCCGCTCCGCTGCGGGACCGTTGTTGTGAAACGTGAACAAAATCTGAAAAATGACTCTTAACACACTTTACGACCTTGTCCGTCACAGCGTAAAGGAGTTTGCATCCCGGATTGCCTTTTCGATGTTCGACGGCGAGGATGTGACCTACGCCGAGGTGGGCAGGCGCATCGCAAAGGTGCAGGATATTCTGACTGGCGCCGGCCTTCGTCCCGGAGACAAGGTGGCGCTGCTGAGCAGCAACATGCCCAACTGGGGCGTCTGCTACTACGCCGTCACCTCGGCCGGCTTGGTGGTCGTGCCGATTCTGCCCGACTTCACGGGCGAGGAACTCGACATGATTATCGCCCACTCGGAGGCCAAGGCGCTGCTGGTTTCGGACCGGCTCTTCACCAAACTCTCGAAGACGACGGTGGCGTCGCTCAACGTCGTTGTCCGTACGAAGAATCTGGGCGTCATCTCGCAAAAGGTCCACGCCCAGGGCTCGACGGCGGTTCCCGCACCCGAGGATTTGGCCGTCATCATCTACACCTCGGGTACGACCTCGAAACCCAAGGGGGTGATGCTCTCCCACGCGGCGCTCTGCGCCCAGGTGGATTTGAGCGCCTCGATTTTCCCAATCCATTCCGAAGATGTCTTCCTCTCGGTGCTGCCCCTGTCGCACACCTACGAGTGCTCTATCGGCATGATTTACCCCTTCTCGAAGGGGGCCCGCGTGGTCTACCTCGACCGTCCGCCCACGGCTTCGGCCCTGATGCCGGCGCTGCGGCAGGTGCGCCCCACGGTGATGCTCATCGTGCCGCTCATCATCGAGAAAATCTACCGCCACCAGGTGCTGGCCAAGTTCAATTCGAACAACTTCTGGCGGACGCTCTACCGCGTGGGCTTCATGCGCCGCTACCTGCACCGCGTAGCGGGCAAGAAGCTGCTGAAGCTCTTCGGCGGCCGCCTGCGCTTCCTGGGTATCGGCGGCGCGAAGCTCGACGGCGACGCCGAGAAGTTCATGATGGAGGCGCGGATTCCCTACTCCATCGGCTACGGATTGACCGAAACGGCTCCGCTGCTGGCCGGGGCCGCGCCGTCGCAGGTGCGGCTGGGTTCGACCGGGCCCCAGGCTCCGGGCGTCGAGCTGCGGCTCGTGAATGTCAACCCCGAGACGCGGCAGGGTGAAATCGTCGCCCGCACGCCGAGCGTCATGATGGGCTACTACAAGAATCCCGAGGCCACGCGCGAGGCCTTCACCTCCGACGGCTGGTTCCGCACGGGCGACCTGGGCGAATTCGACAAGGACGGCTGGCTCTACATCAAGGGGCGCCTGAAGAACATGATTGTCGGCCCGAGCGGCGAGAACATCTATCCCGAGGATATCGAGAGCGTGCTCAATTCGCACGTCTGCATCGCCGATTCCATCGTCACGCAGAGGGAAGGTCGTCTTGTGGCACTCGTGCACTTCAACCGCGAGGAGCTTGAGTCGATGCTCGACGACTGGCGCGAGGAGTGGGCGACGAAGAAGGAGGCGCTCGAGGCGAAGACCGAGCAGCTCAAGAAGGAGCTGGTGGCCTATGTCAATGCCAAGGTGAACCGCTTCTCGCGCATCTCGGAGGTGGTCGAGCAGAAGAAGGAGTTCGAGAAGACCCCGACGCTCAAGATCAAGCGCTTCCTCTACAATACGACGCACCGCAAGCACGAAAAGGAGGGCTCCAAGTCGGGAGCTACCCATGCCAATGCGGCGCTTCCCGCCGACAAGCCGCAGGCGTAATGCGCCGGGGCGGGGCGTGACACCGTGAAAACCTCTCACGGAGAAGGCGAGCGCCTCGCTCGCCGGGAAAAGAACCGCCGAAAAAGCCTTCGGCCGGCCGGTGAGCCCGCTGCGGGCGAAGCCCCGGTTCGGCCAATGTGAAGCAACAGGTTGGGCCGGTGAGAAGCAACTGGTTCAGCTGGAGAGAAGCTTTCGGGTTAGCCGGTGAGAAAGATTCGGCTCGGCTGATGGGAGTCCTCCGGTTCGGCCGGTGAGATGAAATGAAAAAGGAACTCCGCACCCCAAAGGTGCGGAGTTCCTTTTTACGTTTTCGGACCGGGAACAGAGCGGGCGCGGCATCGTTGCGCCGCGCCCGGCCCGAAAGAAGAGTCGTTACCGCTGCTCCGAGACGGTGGAGTCGGCCTGCTGGGGCTTGTCGCCCACGTCGGTGAGGTACTCCTCCGAGACGCCCAGCGAGCGGTAGTACTTGTTGATTTCAGCCACTACGTCACGCCGTCCGGCATAGCTTGCCAGCGAGTAGATGTCGCCCAGCTCGGTGAGCTTCGCATCGATGGTGTCCGACACCATGTCGCCCAGCGCTCCGTCGAAGCGGAAGTAGTACTCGATGTACTCGATGAGCGTCGTGGCATACTCCCTGAGCAGGGCATCGCCCTTCTCGGCGGCCCCTTCGGCCCCCATGCTTGCGGCGGCGTAGTACCCCTCGATGTAGGGATAGGTGTTCATGTCGGTGAAGCGAATCTGCGAGGTGGGGAACTTCTCGAGCCCCATGTCGAGCATCTCGACCGCCTCGTCGACGCGTCCCTCGCGCAGCAGCTCCTTCCCGACGCGGGCAAACATCTCGCGGGTGCGCGATGCCCCCAGGTTGTACTGCAGGAAGTAGTCCACATAGACGCGCGGGTCGTTCAGATTGCCGTAGCGGAAGGTGTCGCGCACGAGCGGCAGCGTGTAGTCGACATCCATGCGGCCGATTTCATAGGCGTTCTGCACCGGCGTGAGAATCGGCACCAGACGGTAGGCGTACCCGTCGTACTGGAGGTAGTCGAGCAGCCCGAAGTCCTGCAGGATGTAGATTTGCGTGAAGAAAATCGGACGCTTCCAGTCGAAGTTGGCCAGCATGTCGAGAATCATCAGCTGGCTCTTGTCGATGCTGCTCTGGCGGAGGTTGATGTATACCGTGTCGACCATCAGGTCGCGGTCCTTCTCGGCCACGATGCCCGAGGCAATGGCGTTCTCCTTGTTGACCGGCAGGGCGATGCGCCGTGTGGGGATGTAGTCGATGGAGGAGCCGTCAACGAGCTTGATTTTCGAA
Source organism: Alistipes sp. An31A (assembly GCF_002159425.1). Lineage (NCBI taxonomy): Bacteria > Pseudomonadati > Bacteroidota > Bacteroidia > Bacteroidales > Rikenellaceae > Alistipes > Alistipes sp. An31A. The sequence continues at coordinate 227,375 of NZ_NFIO01000003.1, read as the reverse complement.
CGGGGGTCATCGCTCAGCACGAAGTCCATCACCTCGTGGATGTCGACCGGACCCTCCAGACGCTCCTCGACCGGCAGCACGTCGTTGGCATAGGTGTACTTCCGCTTGGGCAGCGAGAAGGGTACGCCCGGCGCGTCGTTGGCCTTGGTCTTCATCTCGTCGATGTACCACTCGCCGCCCAGGTAGGAGGTGTTCATGATGCGCACGTCGGGGCGCACGCCGTAGACCTCCTGGTTGTTCCAGAGCGGGAAGGTGTCGTTGTCGCCGTAGTTGAGGATAATCGAGTTGGGCAGCGTCGACTGGAGGTAGTTCCAGCCGATGTCGCGGGCCATGTAGCGGTGCGAGCGGTCGTGGTCGTCCCAGTTCTGGGCGGCCAGGATGGCGGGCACGACCAGTCCGACGAGCGTCGCCGCGCCGGCAACGACCCGCGTGTCGCGCTTCGCAAGCCGGGCAAACAGGTCTCGCAGCGCCAGCACGCCGAAGCCTATCCAGATGGAGAAGGCGTAGAACGAACCGGCATAGACGTAGTCGCGTTCACGCGGCTCGCCGGGCGCCGTGTTGAAGTAGAAGACCAGCGCCACGCCCGTCATGATGAAGAGCCACATGACAATCGAGAAGTTCCGCGGGTCGCGGTTGAGCTGGTAGAGCAGTCCGACCAGACCCAGCAGGAAGGGGAGGAAGTAGTAGGTGTTGCGCCCCTTGTTCTCGGCGATTTCGTGCGGCAGGTTGTCCTGCGGGCCCAGACGCCGCTCGTCGAGCCAGCGGATGCCCGAGAGCCAGTTGCCGTCGGTGATGGTGCTCGAGCCCGAAGGCTGTATGTCGCTCTGGCGCCCCACGAAGTTCCAGAGGAAGTAGCGCCAGTACATGTAGTTGAGCTGGTAGTTGAAGAAGAAGTAGAGGTTCTCGGCAAAGGTGGGTTCGACGACCGTGCGCAGGTCGTAGCCGTCGTCGTAGACCCGCTTGCGGCCGAAGTCGAGCACCTCGCCGCGGACGGGACGTCCCTGTTCGTCGCGGACGATTTCACCCTTGTCGTCGCGCATCACCTCGGTCTTGGTGCGGTATGCGGCCCACGGCTTGTAGGCTCGCTCGCCGCGGCGCGGCTCCCACATGCGGGGGAAGAGGTGCATGAATTCCGACGAGTGGGTGTAGCCCGTGACGGTGGTGGTCGCCTTGTAGCGGCCGTCCTCGTCGAGGTAGCGCACCTGCTTCTCCTTGTAGCCCTCGATGGGTGCCGAGTAGTAGGGGCCGTAGAAGAGCGGACGGTCGCCGTACTGGTCGCGGTTGAGCACCGAGTAGAGGGCGAAGGGGTTGTTGGGGTTGTTGCTGTTCATCGGGGGATTCACCGCTGCGCGGATGGTCATCGAGGCGTAGGAGGAGTAGCCGATGAGAATCATCGTCGTCGAGAGCAGGATGACGTTCCACATCACCTTGCCCTTGCGGTGAGTGTACCACGAGGCCCACCCCATGGCGATGATGAGCGCCAGGGCGAAGAGCACCATGCCCGAGTTGACGGGCAGCCCCAGCGTGTTGACGAAGAAGAGGTCGACCATCGCCCCGCAGTAGACCGTATAGGGGATGATGATGCCGTTGATGAAGCCCAGGATGAGCAGCGCGACGAGCGTGGCGAGGCCCATGCCGCGCCAGGTCACCCGCTTGGTGGTGCGGAAGTAGTAGATGAAGACCAGCGCCGGGATGGTCAGCAGGTTGAGGATGTGCACGCCGATGGAGAGTCCCATCATGTAGGCGATGAGCACAATCCAGCGCAGGCTGTGGGGCTGGTCGGCCTCGTCCTCCCACTTGAGCATGAGCCAGATGACCAGCGCGGTGAACATCGACGAGAGGGCGTAGACCTCGCCCTCGATGGCCGAGAACCAGAAGGTGTCGGTGAAGGTGTAGGCCAGGGCGCCGACGATGCCGGCTCCGAGCACGGCCCACGTCGAGGCGACGGTCAGCTCGCGGCCGTCACGCGTGACGAGCCGTCGTGCAAGGTGCGTGATGGTCCAGAAGAGGAAGAGGATGCAGAAGGCACTCGCCAGCGAGTTCATGGCGTTGACGGCCATCCCCACGTAGTCGGGGTTGCCCAGCGCGAAGAGGGTGGCCAGACGGGCCAGCATCATGAAGAGGGGAGCTCCGGGAGGGTGCCCCACCTCGAGTTTGTAGGAGGTTGCGATGAATTCCGAACAGTCCCAGAGACTTGAGACGGGTTCCATCGTTTTCAGATAGACGAACGCCGCAATGGCGAATACCGCCCATCCGACGATGTTGTTCCAGCGTTTGAAAAATGTCATATCGGATTTGAGCTCAAGTTTTTCCTGCAAATGTAATCATTTAACGGCGAAAATCAATCGTTATTACCCCTCAAAGGCGGAAAGTTCCATGCTCGGGGCCGATTTTGTCGTTCGGGTGCCGCGCAACCGGCCGGCAGGAGGCCAGCCCTGCCGCCGGGGACCGCTGTTTTGTCGGGTGCCGCCTGTTCCGCCGCCGGAGGGGCTTGTTCTGCCCCGGAAGTTCACTCCCGACGGCACGCGTCACCGCTTTGCCGGACGGCGGTGGCTGCGGTGTCGGGCAGGGCGCTCCGCGCAGGGGCGCTCCTGATGCTCCGGATGCACGTGCCGCTCTTGACGCTCCTGCCGCTCCTGACGGGCGGGGCGTGGAGAGGTTGCGGCGTATTGGCTCTTCGCTGCGGGGTGCACCGGGTGCGCGGCATGTGCGGAGGGGCCGGTTGCGGCCGGTGCGGCGTGGGTTCCCGTGCGACGGCGACGGCTTCGGCGGGCATCGGAGCGGGTGCCGGATTGTTGCTGCGCATCGGAGGGGCGGGGTGCCGCAGCGGTGGGGTGCTCCGCACGTCGGGCGGAGGCTGCGGGGACAGGCCGGTCGCCTCCGGCTGCAGCTTTTGCGGAAACGGTCTGCCCCTTGGCGGCAGCCTTTGCGGGAGCAGCCCCGGCGGCTTTTGCCGTAGAGCCCTTTGCGGCCGGGCCCTTTGCGGGGGCAGGTTGGTAGGGCTCCGGTGCGGGGGCAGGTTCGACGGTGGGCTCGAAGCCGGCGAGGGGCGCGGCGTGGGGAATCGCGCGTCCGATGGTCCGCTCGATGTCGCGCAGCAGCGGGCGCTGCTCCTCGGAGCAGAACGAGAAGGCGCACCCCTCGCATCCGGCGCGCCCCGTGCGGCCGATGCGGTGGACGTAGGTCTCGGGAACCTCCGGCAGGTCGTAGTTGACCACCAGCGGCAGCTCCGAGATGTCGATGCCTCGCGCGGCGATGTCGGTGGCAATCAGCACGTGCAGCTCGCCCGACTTGAAGTCGCCGAGGGCCTTCTGCCGGGCGCCCTGCGACTTGTCGCCGTGGATGGCCCGCGCGGGGATGCCGCTGCGCGTGAGCGTGCGGGCGATGCGGTCGGCGCCGTGTTTGGTGCGGGCGAAGACGAGCGTCGAGCGCTCCGGCGCCCGGCGCAGCAGCTCGGCAAGCAGGGCGCTCTTGTCGGGCTTCTCGACGAAGTAGACCTCCTGGCGGATGGTCTCGACCACCGAGGCCGGCGGGGTGACGGTCACATGCACCGGGTCGTGGAGCAGCTGTTCGGCCAGCGCGGCGATGTCGGCAGGCATCGTGGCCGAGAAGAGCAGCGTCTGCTTTTGGCGGGGCAGCAGCGGCAGCAGCCGTTTGATGTCGTGGATGAAGCCCATGTCGAGCATGCGGTCCGCCTCGTCGAGCACGAAGTGGCGCACGGCGTCGAGCGTGAGGCACCCCTGCCCCAGCAGGTCAAGCAGGCGGCCCGGCGTGGCGACGAGCAGGTCGACGCCCTGCTGGAGCGCCTCGACCTGGGGCCGCTGGCTGACGCCGCCGAAGATGACCGTGTGGCGGATGCGCGTGAAGCGGGCGTAGTCGCGGCAGCAGGTGTCAATCTGGATGGCCAGCTCGCGCGTGGGGGTGAGAATCAGAGCCCGTACGGGGCGTCGTCCGCGCGGGGCGGGCGAGGAGTCGAGCAGCTGGATGAGCGGCAGCGCGAAGGCCGCCGTCTTGCCCGTGCCGGTCTGGGCGCAGCCCAGCAGGTCGCGCCCGGCCAGCACGGCCGGAATGGCCTGCTGCTGAATGGGGGTGGGGGTATCGTACCCGATTGCTTCGACGGCCCTCTGCAGTGGGGCCGTCAGTGCCAAGTCGTGGAATGTCATGCGTGTTGTAATCTGCGGGATTTGCGGCGGCAGCCTCTGCGGCCGTTGCCGCCGCTGTCGCCTCGAAAGGGCCCCGCCGGCGCGTTGCGGGGCCGTCGGGGCGCGGCAAAGGTAGGATTTATTGTCGGATTTTGGGCGCACTCTGAATTATATTTCCTATTTTTGTAGCAAAATATTCCGACACTATGGATTCCAAACTCGTGCTTTACAATACGCTCACCCGCCGCAAGGAGGTGTTCGAGCCGATTACCCCCGGCCGCGTGGGGATGTACGTCTGCGGCCCCACGGTCTACGGCGACCCCCATCTGGGCCATGCCCGTCCGGCCGTGACCTTCGACCTGCTGTTCCGCTACCTGAAGGCCTCGGGCTACAAGGTGCGCTACGTGCGCAACATCACCGACGTGGGCCATCTGGAACACGACGCCGACGAGGGTGAGGACAAAATCGCCAAGAAGGCGCGTCTCGAGCAGCTCGAACCGATGGAGGTGGCCCACTACTATACGGAGCGCTACCACCACGCTATGGATGCGCTCAACGTCGAGACGCCCTCTATCGAGCCCTGCGCCTCGGGCCACATCATCGAGCAGATTGCCTTCGTCAAGCGGATTCTCGATGCGGGCTACGCCTACGTGTCGAACGGTTCGGTATACTTCGACGTCGAGAAGTACAACGCCGCCTACAACTACGGCCGCCTGTCGGGCCGCAACCTCGACGACATCGTCGCCAACACGCGCGAGCTCGACGGCCAGAGCGACAAGCACCACTCCTACGACTTCGCCCTCTGGAAGAAGGCCTCGCCCGAACACATCATGCGGTGGCCCTCGCCCTGGAGCGACGGCTTCCCGGGCTGGCACATGGAGTGCTCGGCCATGTCGACGCGCTATCTGGGCGAGCGGTTCGACATCCACGGCGGCGGCATGGACCTCATGTTCCCCCACCACGAGTGCGAAATCGCGCAGTCGACGGCCGCTCTGGGCCACGATTCGGCGCGCTACTGGGTCCACAACAACATGATTACCATCAATGGCCAGAAGATGGGCAAGTCGCTGGGCAACTTCATCACGCTCGAGGAGCTCTTCACGGGGCGCCACCGTCTTCTGGCACAGGCCTACTCGCCGATGACCATCCGCTTCTTCGTGCTGCAGGCCCACTACCGCTCGACGCTCGACTTCTCGAACGAGGCGCTGCAGGCCGCCGAGAAGGGGCTCGACCGTCTGATGAAGGCCGTCGAGACGCTCGACCGCCTCAAGGCGTCGGACTCCTCGACGGTCAATCCGGCCGAGCTCGAGGAGCGCTGCCGCGCGGCGATGGACGACGACCTCAATTCGCCGATGGTCATCTCGGCCCTCTTCGACTGGGTGCGCATCATCAACCAGATTGCCGAGGGGCAGCAGCGCATCTCGGCCGAGGACCTCAAGGCGCTTCACACGACGGTGCACCGCTACGTCTTCGGCATCCTCGGACTGAAGGACGAGAAGGCGGCCGGCGCCGCTTCGGGCCGCGACTACGTGACGCCGCTGGTCGAGCTGCTGCTCGAGGAGCGTCTCAAGGCGCGTGCCGCCAAGGACTGGGCCACGTCGGACCGCATCCGCGACGGCCTCTCCGCCGCCGGCATCCGCGTCAAGGACCGCAAGGACGGCAGCGACTGGGAGCTCGAGTAGCGCTGCGGAACCCCTGCCCCGGCATCCATCCGCCGGGGCGCAGGTGTGCTCTCCGGAGGGCAGGGTCTCCGGGGCGGAGACTCCATCCGTCCGGAGTGCTCCGCCACGGGACTGTCCGTGCCGGGAAGAGAGCCCGGGGTTCCTCCCCTGAATGAAAAATAAACAACGGGGTGCCTGCGGGCATCCGCATCTGGAAGAGACAACGCAAGGAAAGAAAGGAGAGAAGAAGTTATGACGGAGATAAGGGGAGCGGCCATGGAGCTCGGAACCGAGCGTATTCGCAAACTGCTCGTGCAGTATGCCGTGCCGGCCATCATTGCCATGACGGCCTCGTCGCTCTACAACATGGTGGACAGCATCTTCATCGGCCACGGCGTGGGCCCGCTCGCCATTTCGGGTCTGGCGCTCACCTTCCCGCTGATGAACCTCGCGGCGGCCTTCGGCTCGCTGGTGGGCGTGGGTGCCGCGACGCTCGTCTCGATGCGCCTCGGACAGCGCGACTACGACACGGCCGGCAAGGTGCTGGGCAACGTCTTCATGCTCAATCTGATTATCGGCGTGGCCTTCAGCATCGTCACGCTGCTCTTCCTCGACCCGATTCTCTACTTCTTCGGTGCGAGCGAGGCGACGGTGGGCTATGCGCGCGAGTACATGACCGTGATTCTGCTGGGCAACGTTATCACGCACATGTATCTGGGGCTGAACTCCGTGCTGCGCGCCTCGGGCCACCCGCGCAAGGCGATGTACGCCACCATCAATACGGTGGTTATCAATACGGTGCTCGACCCGCTCTTTATCTACGGCTTCGGCTGGGGCATCCGCGGCGCCGCCATCGCCACGGTGCTTGCCCAGGTCATCTCGCTCGTGTGGCAGTTCCGCATCCTCTCCGACCGGCGCGAGCTGCTCCACTTCCGGCGCGGCATCTACCGCCTCCATGCCAAAATCGTGCGCGACATCCTGGCCATCGGCATGTCGCCCTTCCTGATGAACCTGGCCGCCTGCTTCATCGTGATTCTCATCAACAAGGGGCTCAAGGAGTTCGGCGGCGACCTCTCCATCGGCGCCTACGGCATCGTCAACCGTGTGGCCTTCTTCTTCGTGATGGTGGTCATGGGGCTCAACCAGGGCATGCAGCCCATCGCCGGCTACAACTTCGGCGCGCAGCAGTACGACCGCGTGCTGCGGGTGCTGAAGCTGACGGCCATCGGCGCCACGTGCGTCACCACGTGCGGCTTCCTGCTGGGCGAGCTGATGCCGCGGCTGGCCGTCTCGCTCTTCACGAAGGATGCCGAGCTGGTGCGTCTGGCGGCCGAGGGCATGCGCATCACCTTTGTCTGCTTCCCGATTATCGGCTTCCAGATGGTGGCCACCAACTTCTTCATGAGCATCGGCATGGCCGGCAAGGCCATCTTCCTGTCGCTCTCGCGCCAGCTGCTCTTCCTGCTGCCGGGGCTCGTGCTGCTGCCTCCGCTCTTCGACCAGTATACGCAGTGGAACGGCAGCTGGGGCGTATGGTGCGCCATGCCGCTGTCGGACCTGCTGGCCAGCATCGTCGCCTTCCTCATGCTGATGCATCAACTGCGCGGATTCAGGCGCCTGGTGGGGCCGGACTCCGCACCTCAAAAATAACGCGATATGGACAAGTTCGTAATCAACATAGGCCGCCAGCTGGGCAGCGGCGGCAAGGCTGTCGGCGAGCTTCTTGCCCGCCGGCTCGGCATCCGGATGTACGACAAGCAGCTCATCGCCCTGGCGGCCGACCAGAGCGGCATCCGTCCCGAACACTTCGAGAAGGCCGACGAGAAGGAGTCGCGCGGCATGCTCTCGTCGCTGGTCTACTACCTGAGGGCCCCCTTCTGCGGCGACAACGCCACGGTGGCCAACGTGCTGTCGAACGACGCGCTGTTCAAAATCCAGAGCGACGTGATTCGCGACCTGGCCGCACGCGAGTCGTGCATCTTCGTGGGACGCTGCGCCGACTACATCCTGCGCGACCATCCGCGCGCGGTCAACGTCTTCATCTCGGCCGACGAGGAGGACCGCATCGAGCGGCTCTGCCGCCTGCACGGCATCACGCCCGAGGAGGCGCGCACGCGGATGCGGCGGACCGACGCCAGCCGCGCCGACTATTACAATTACTACAGCTCCCGCACGTGGGGCGAAGCGGCCACCTATCACCTGTGTGTCAACTCGTCGACGCTCGGCGGTGAGGAGGGAACGGCCGACTTCATCCTCGAATTTGCGTCGCGGAAGCTCAAAACCCGATTCTGAAACATCATGGTACTTGCCGAACAAATCAAGGAGGCGGCCGCGCGCCGCGATACGCTCTACCGCTGTCTCGACATCGAACAGCGCCGGATAGACCTGCGCAACGAGGAGGAGAAGACCCAGGAGCCCGACTTCTGGAACGACCCCGCCAAGGCGCGCGAACAGCTGCGCAAGGTGGCGGGCATCAAGGCGTGGATTGAGGAGTACGATGCCGTGGACAAGCTGGTCGAGGACCTCGAGCTGATGCCCGACTTCGTGAAGGAGGGGGTCGTCTCCGAGGAGGAGCTCGACGCCCACTACGCCGAGACGATGGAGCGCATCGGAAAACTCGAGATGCGCAACATGCTGCGCCGCGACGAGGACAAGCTGGGCGCCATCATGGACATCAACGCCGGTGCGGGCGGCACCGAGGCGCTCGACTGGGCCTCGATGCTCATGCGCATGTATACGCGCTGGGGCGAGGCCCACGGCTACAAGGTCAAGGTGCTCGATTACCAGGCCGGCGAGGAGGTGGGCGTCAAGTCCTGTACGCTGGAGTTCGAGGGCGACTATGCCTACGGCTATCTGAAGAGCGAAAACGGCGTCCACCGCATGGTGCGCCTCTCGCCCTTCAACGCCAACAACAAGCGCCAGACAACCTTCGCCTCGGTCTTCGTCTCGCCGGCGGTCGACGACTCGATTGAGATTGTGGTCAATCCGGCCGACATCGAGTGGGACACCTTCCGTTCGAGCGGTGCGGGCGGCCAGAACGTCAACAAGGTGGAGACGGCCGTGCGCCTGCGCTACCACGGCAAGGACCCCGATACGGGCGAACCGGTGGAGTACCTCATCGAGAACATGGAGACCCGCTCCCAGCTGATGAACCGCGAGAATGCGATGCGCATCCTCAAGTCGAAGCTCTACCAGCGCGAGCTGGACAAGCGCATGGCGACGCAGCAGGCTCTGGAGGCCTCGAAGAAGCGCATCGAGTGGGGCTCGCAGATTCGCTCCTACGTCTTCGACGACCGCCGGGTGAAGGACCACCGCACGGGGGTGCAGACCTCGGATGTCGATGCGGTGATGGACGGCGACATCGACGCCTTCATCAAGGCCTACCTGATGGAGTTCGGCGGCGAGGCGTAGCGCAGCGGCCGGAGTGTAATGCGCGAAGGCCCCGTTCCCGTCGGCGGAACGGGGCCTTCGTCGCAGGAGCCGGCATCTTTTTTCATGGACAACCTCTGAAACGTGTTGAAGCGATGAACCATTCGACAACCTTGCGTTGCCGCCGGGGCCTGCGGAGCCTCCTTGCGGCGTTGTGTACGGGCCTCTGCGCCCTTGTTGCGGTGCAGACGGCCGCCGCTGCGGTGCTGCTGCCGTACGTGGAGACGGCGTGTGACGGGCCGGCTTCAGCGGCTCCTTCCCGTGCGACGACCGACGCCGGACCGTTGGTCGGCATGACCGATACGGCGGCCTACTTCCCGCTGCTGCGCGGCCGGCGCGTGGCCGTGCTGGCCAACCATACCTCGGTGGCCCTCCGCTCCGAGCTGGGCGACGCCGCACATGCTTCCGCCGCAACCTCTGCTGCAACCTCTGCTGCAACCTCCGCTGCAACCTCCGTTGCAACCCCTGCGGCCTCTTCGCGGCAGCTTGCGATGACGCCCGCCGGCGAGGGGTGGGTCCATCTGGTCGACCTGCTCCACGAATGCGGCTTCGACCTCCGGGCCATCTTCTCGCCCGAGCACGGCTTCCGCGGCGAGGCCGACGCCGGGGCCCACGTCCAAAGCTCGGTCGATGCCCGCACCGGCGTCCCGATTCGGTCGCTCTATGACGGCCGGACGCAGCGCCCCTCCGACGAGGCGATGCGCTCGTTCGACGTGCTGGTGGTCGACCTGCAGGATGTCGGGCTGCGCTTCTATACCTATTATATAACGATGCTGCGGATGATGGAGGCGTGCGCCGACTACGGAATTCCGGTCGTGGTGTTGGACCGACCCAACCCCAACGGCCGCCACATCGACGGCCCGGTGCTCGACATGAAGTACCGCTCGGGGGTCGGAGCCCTGCCACTACCCGTGCTGCACGGCCTGACGATGGGCGAGATTGCCCGGATGGCGGTGGGCGAGGGGTGGACGCCGCCCTGCTCGCTGGAGGTGGTCCCCTGCCGCCGCTATACGCACGCTACCCCCTACCGGCTGCCCGTCGCCCCCTCGCCCAACCTCCGCACGCAGCGGGCCGTCTACCTCTACGCCTCGCTCTGCCTCTTCGAGGGGACGGTCGTCAGCCTGGGGCGCGGCACCGACTGCCCGTTCGAGTGCTACGGCCACCCCGACCTTGCGGGCGACTTCTCCTTCACGCCCCGCCCGACGGCCGGTGCGGCCCATCCGCCGCTCGAGGGGCGCCTCTGCCACGGCCGCGACCTGAGGAAGCTCTCCGAGGAGGAGGCCGCCGGGGTAGGCTTCTCGCTCGGCTGGCTGCTCGAGGCCTGTCACGGGCTGGAGCTCGGCGAGCGCTTCTTCACCCCCATGTTCGAGAAGCTGGTCGGTGTGGGGTATCTCCGTCCGCTGATACTCGAGGGGGCCACGGAGGAGCAGATGCGCGCCCGCTGGCACGACGATTTGCTCCGTTACCGCACGATGCGTCTTGGGTACCTGCTCTATCCCGACGGCCCGGCTTCGGAATTGTGAATAAAATTGTCGAAAAAAAAAGAAACGGCAGTGATATATCGGAGGTTTTTTTCCTATATTTGTGAAAGCGTTGTTTGTGAACAAACCCTTAATACTCGATTTTCATTGTCTAATTTAAATATCCCGAGTGTATGAAAATGACGAATTTCTTCAAGATGGCCCTCATGGGTATCTTTGCAGCCGGAGTCTTCACGGCTTGCGGTGGTGACGACGACAACCCCAATCCCAACCCCAATCCCGGCGGCGGGGATGATCCCAAGACGGCTCCGACCATCACGCTGACCGGCGCTCAGACCTCCGGTTCGGAGAGCTCTTCGCTGACCTTCAAGCTCACGCTCAAGAATGCCGAGTCGGCCAAATACCTCACGGTACCGACCTCGGAACTCAATAACGCTCTGAACAGCGCAACGCTCGAGGAGCTGGTTCAGTCCGAAGGCAATGCACTCACCAGCTCGCAGCTTCAGAACGCTCTGGGCCAGGGTCTCGACCTGGTGTTCACGCAGCTGGAGCCCAACACGGAGTATACCTGCGCCGTATATGCCGTTAACGGCACCGAGTCGGCCGTGAAGTCGGCAACCGCAACGACGGCCAACGGTGGCGGCGGCAGCGTAACGCCGGGCACGGGCAGCGACGCCTACAATGCATGGATTGGCACGTGGAACGTGACCAGTACGAGCTCGCTTGCCAGCAAGAAGCCTATTTCGTTCACGGTAAGCATTGCAGAGCTTAATGCCGACCAGTCCTATGCCATAACGGGTTGGGGCATCTCGGTTGTTGCCGCACAGCAGCCCGCCGGTGCAATCTTCAACAGCGAGGACGGCAAGTTCTACTTTGTCAACGGTCAGGAGCTCGGTGAGGTTTCCGGCCCGCAAGGCGAGTCGCTGATGGTAACCTATCTGGGCGTTTGCGGTTACAACGATAGCTGGACGGTTGTTACGGGTGACTACTACGGCCTGATTGGTACGCTGTCTGAGGACGGCAATACGGCAACCTTCGAGGGTGAGTCGATTGAGATTTCGACCGGTGACGTGGTTCCCGTCTATACGTTTGACTTCTTCGCCATGGGTGCCGATTCGTTCTACCTCTACAAGACGGCTGACGGCTTCACCGACGAAGACTACCCGATTGGCCCCTACACGCTCACCAAGAGCGGTTCGGCAGCTTCGAGCAAGGGTCTGCACACCTACTTTGCAGCTCCCCAGGCCAAGAAGGCCGGCTATCCCGTACGTCTGCTCAGCAAGGAGGTTCGTACGGCCATCCTGGCAAAATAGGCTCCGCGAGGAGAAGCATGCTCCTTAGCGGGCGATACGACAAGGGAGGAACTCCAACTGGGGTTCCTCCCTTTTTTGTATCCGCTCACTTGTTTTTTACGCACCCTTGATTTTGTATCCGAACCCCTGTCTCGGGGCTGATGCCCCAAGGGCCTGCCGACGGTCGCGGGGCGAAGTGTTGCCGTCGCCCGTCTGTCCGTCGCCCGCTGCCAGTCCGCCGGTCACCGCCCGGCCATTGCTGTCCGCCATTCGCTGTTCTTTGCTGCCCGGTCACCCGGTCACCCGGTCACCGTCGTCCGTTGTCTGTCGCCAGTCCGTCGCCCGCCGTCTGTCCGCGGCCGAAGACCGTCAGACGGGACGATGCCGGCCGGCTGCGGGCGGAGTGTAGCCGTCGTCTGCCGTCCGCCTGCCTGTCGTCAGCCTGTCGTCGGCTTGTCTGCCAGTCACCGCCCGGCCACAAAAACAAAAAATGCACCGCCGGACGAACCGGTCGGTGCATTTTCTATTCGAATCTTCGTGTTACTCCGATACGATAGCCTCCGAGGGGCATACGCCGGCGCAGGTGCCGCAGTCGATGCACTTGTCGGGGTCAATCACGTAGATGTCGCCGGCCGAGATGGCCTCAACGGGGCACTCACCGATGCAGGTGCCGCAGGCTACGCAGGAGTCGGTAATTTTGTAAGCCATTGCAGTAAATTTTATTGGTTAATGTGTGTTGTGTCAGCAAAGATAAGCAAATATCTCGGATAAACAAATCTCCCGTAATGGGGAATTGCATCCTCTCGGCCTCACTTTGTCGTGTCGACGCTTTCCGGCCGCCGGACGGGCCAGGCCTCGGGGTCCGGCACCGCCCTGTGGGGTCGGGCGGCGTGGGTTAGCGAATCATGTCGAAGCCCGTGTAGGGTACCAGCACCTCGGGGATGCGGATGCCGTCGGGCGTCTGGAAGTCCTCGAGCATGGCGGCCACGATGCGCGGAAGGGCCAGCGACGAGCCGTTGAGCGTGTGGGCCAGGTGAATCTTCTTGTCGGCATCCTTGTAGCGGAGCTTCAGGCGGTTGGCCTGGAACGACTCGAAGTTCGAGACGGACGAAACCTCCAGCCAGCGCTTCTGCGCCTCGGAGTAGACCTCGAAGTCGTAGGTCAGCGCCGAGGTGAACGACATGTCGCCGCCGCAGAGCCGCAGGATGCGGTAGGGAAGGCCGAGCGAGCGGACAATCGACTCGACATGGGCCACCATGCCGTCGAGCGCCTCATAGGAACGGTCGGGCAGCGAGAGCTGGACGATTTCCACCTTGTCGAACTGGTGCAGACGGTTCAGACCGCGCACGTCCTTGCCGTAGGAGCCTGCCTCGCGGCGGAAGCAGGGGGTGTAGGCGGTCATCTTGACCGGGAAGTCCTTCTCGTCGAGAATCACGTCGCGGTAGATGTTCGTCACGGGCACTTCGGCCGTTGGAATCATGTAGTAGTTGTCGACCGTGGCGTGGTACATCTGCTCCTCCTTGTCGGGCAGCTGGCCGGTGCCGAAGCCCGACGCCTCGTTGACCATCACCGGAGGCTCGACCTCCAGATAGCCGGCCTTGGTGTTGCAGTCGAGGAAGTAGTTGATGAGCGCGCGCTGCAGACGGGCGCCCTGTCCCTTGTAGACGGGGAATCCGGCGCCGGTGAGCTTCACGCCCAGGTCGAAGTCGATGATGTCGTACTTGCGGGCCAGCTCCCAGTGGGGCAGTGCATTCTCGGGCAGCTTGGTGTAGCTCTCGACGAGCTTGACCACCAGGTTGTCGGCCGCCGTGCGTCCCTCGGGGACGATGTCGGCGGGGAAGTTGGGCAGCGAGACGATGGCGGCCTGCAGCTCCTCGGCCACCTCCTTGGCCTCGGTGTTGAGGCGTGCCGACTGCTCCTTGAGTCCGGCGACGAAGCTCTTGCGCTCCTCGGCCTCCTCGCGGCGGCCCTGGCTCATCAGCATGCCAATCTCCTTGGCCGCCTTGTTCTGGGTTGCGAGCGTGTTGTCGAGCTCGACCTGGATGGCCTTGCGGCGGTCGTCGAGCTTCTCGATTTTGGCAATGACCGGGGCTGCATCCACGCCCTTCTTGGCGAGTTTGCGGATGGCGGCCTGGGGGTCTTCTCTCAGTTGCTTGATTGTAAGCATGGTATCTTCGTTTTGTTGTGTATTCCCTTTTCAGTCTGCAAAATTAGTAAAAATCGCCTCAAAGTGGCGCTCCGGGCCCCGTTTTTTGGATGGCAGAGCTTATTTTTCGCAAGGAGGTGCGGCCGGTCTCCCGCGGCGCGGCAGTCTTGCGGAGGCGGATGGTCCGTGCGGCCGTTTCCCTTGGTCGTGCCGGGCCTCCGTCGTGCGGGCCTGAGGCGAAGTGCGCTTTCCGCCCGGGCTCACTCCCCGAAGAGGGGCCACGAGGGGTCCGAGGCGTAGGCCTGCTCCATGAGCCGGCGCAGCTCGGCGACCTTTTCGGGATGGCTGGCCGCCAGGTCGTGCTCCTCGGCGGGGTCCTCGTCGAGGTTGTAGAGCTCGTAGCGCGGGGCGTCGCTGCGGATGTCGAGGTGGAGCAGTTTCCAGGGCCCCTGCCGCACGGCCTCACGCCCGTCGAGCTCCATGAAGCCGAAGTAGAGGTAGTCGTGCTCCGCCTGCTCCTCCATTCGCCCTTCGAGCAGCGGCAGGAGGCTCAGACCGTCGCCCGAGGGGGCGTCGCGTCCCGTCAGCTCGGCGAAGGTGGCCGGCAGGTCCCAGAAGGCGCATACGAAGTCGCTTTGGCTGCCGGGGGCCACGTGTCCCGGCCACGAGACGAGCAGCGGCACGCGGATGCCTCCCTCGTAGAGGTCGCGCTTGTAGCCGCGCAGCGGGCCGTTGCTGTCGAAGAAGTCGGGGTCGGCGCCCCCTTCCAGATGGGGCCCGTTGTCGCTGGCGAAGAGGATGACGGTATTATCGAGCAGCCCCTTTTCGCGGAGTTTGGCCACCAGCTCGCCCACGTAGCGGTCCAGCCGCGTGACCATCGCCGCAAAGGTCGCCCGCGGATACTCCTGCGAGCAGTAGCCGCCCCGGCGGAAGGCGGGGCCCGAGTCGATGCCCCGGTAGGGGGTCTCCTCGAAGCGGCCCCGCAGGCGGAGGATGGTGCTGTCCTCGGGGACAATCAGCTCGGCGTGGGGGATGGTCGTGGGGTAGAAGAGCAGGAAGGGCTCGTCGGCCGTGCGCTCGTCGAGGAAGCGCAGCGCCTCGGTGTGAATCAGGTCGGGGGCGTAGCTTCCCGCTCCGTAGGGGGTCTGCCCGTCGTTGCCCGGCAGCTCGACGCGCGTCGAGTCGCTCCACAAGTGGTCGGGGTAGTAGCTGTGGGCCAGCAGCTGGCAGTTGTAGCCGTAGAAGCGGTCGACGCCCTGGTTGGCCGGGTCGCCCGTCGAGCCGATGAAGCCCAGCCCCCACTTGCCGAAGACCCCCGTCGTGTAGCCCGACTGCTTGAAGATGCGAAAGAGCTCGGCGGCGCCGTAGGGGAGCGGGTACTGCCCTTCGGGGGGCAGCTCGATGTTGCCGCGCACGGGGGTATGGCCCGAGTGGGTGCCGGTAAGCAGGCACGAGCGCGACGGGGCGCTGACGGTCGTGCCCGCGTAGCACTGCGTGAAGCGCATGCCCGTGAGCGCGAGCGAGTCGATGTGGGGCGTGGCGAAGCGCTGCTGCCCGTAGCAGCTCAGGTCGCCGTAGCCCAGGTCGTCGGCCAGAATGAAGAGCACGTTGGGGCGGCGGGGCGCCTCGGCGTTGCGGGGCGAGCAGGCGGTCGTCAGCTGCGAGGCCGTTGCGCCGAGCAGCAGCGCGCCGCCGATTCGGAGGGGAGTGGTCATGGTGCGGTGGGGGTTTTGGTTGCGGAGGCTAATTTAGCGATTATATTCCGAAATCGGGCGTGAACCGGAAAAAAAGCGTATCTTTGTTCCCTTGAAGTCATATCCGAAAATCAATCCGAAACCCTCGTGAAAAGCGTTGAACTGCTCGCTCCCGCCCGGGACCTGGAATCCGCCATGGCCGCCGTCGACTACGGCGCCGATGCCGTCTACATCGGCGGCTCGAAATTCGGTGCGCGCCGCGGCGCCTGCAACCCGGTCGAGGAGGTGGCCCGCGCCGTGGAGTACGCCCATCAATACGGCGTGCGCATCCACGCCACGCTCAATACGCTGCTCTTCGACGGGGAGCTGGCCGACGCCGAGGCGGAGGCCCGTGCGCTCATCGCCGCGGGGGTCGACGCCCTCATCGTGCAGGACATGGCGCTGCGGCGCATGGAGCTTCCCGTCGAGCTGCACGCCTCGACCCAGATGTGCAACATGACGCCGGAGCAGGCCCGCTTCCTGGGCGACTGCGGCTTTGCGCGGGTGATTCTCGAACGGGCCCTCTCGCTCGAGGAGATTCGGGCCGTGGCGGCCGCCACGAAGGCCGACGTGGAGTGTTTCGTCCACGGCGCCATCTGCGTGGGGTACAGCGGTCGCTGCTTCCTCTCGCGCTCGATGTCGGAGCGCAGCGGCAACCGCGGCGCCTGCAGCCAGCCCTGCCGGCTGACCTACGATTTGACCGACGGCCGCGGCAGGAGCTACCTGTCGGGCCGTCATCTGCTCTCGGTGCGCGACCTCGACCTTTCGGGGCACATCGGCGAGCTGCTCGACGCCGGGGTCACGTCGTTCAAAATCGAGGGGCGTCTGAAGGATATCAACTACATCCGCAACGTGGTGGCCTACTACCGCCGCGCGGTCGACGAGGCGCTGGCCGCGCGTCCGCAGCTGCGCCGCTCGTCGGTGGGCGTGAGCCGTCCCGACTTCCGTCCCGACCCGGCCAAGAGCTTCACGCGCGGCGCTTCGGAGTACTTCTTCGCCGGCCGGAGCGCCGGTGTGGCGTCGTTCGATACGCCGAAGTCGGTGGGCGAGTACGTGGGGCGCGTCGTCTCGTGCGACGCGCGCAGTTTCCGCCTCGATGGCGACGTTGAGTTGGCACCCGGCGACGGCATCTGCTTCGTGACCGGACGGGGGCCCTCGGGAACCAACGTCAACGCGGTCGAGGGGCGGCGCATCACCCCCAACCGGATGGAGGGCATCCGCCCCGGGGTGGAGCTCTACCGCAACTTCGACCGGCGCTTCAACCTGGTCCTCGAGCGGAGCCGCACGCGCCGCGTCATTCCGGTGACGGCCCGCGTGGAGTTCATGGACGGGGGGCTTCGCCTGAGCTACCGCGACTGCGAGGGGTTCGAGGCTTCGGCCGGGCACGACGGACCCTTCGACGAGGCGCGCGACGTCGCCGCCATGGAGCGGACGCTCCGCACGCAGGCGGCCCGCTGCGGCGACACCATCTTCGAGGTGCGCGACGTGAGCATCGAGGGGCCGGTGCGCTTCGTGCCGGCATCGCTCCTCGGCGAGCTGCGCCGCGAGGCGCTCGACGGGCTGCGCCGCCTCCGCATCGAGGCTCCCCGCACGCACCGCATCCTGCCCGACGACGGCACGGCGCGCTATCCGTCGGATACGTTGACGGCCGAGGAGAACGTCACCAACCACCTGGCCGAAGAGTTTTACCGGGCCCACGGCGTGCGCCGCATCGAGCGCGGCCTCGACCTCGCCCCCTCGACGGCGGGCCATACGGTGATGCGCTCGGCCTACTGCATCCGCCGCGAAATCGGCGAATGCCTGAAGGAGCACCCCCGCCTGCGGGGCGACCTCTATCTGGAGCGGGGCTCGCACCGCTACCGCCTCTGCTTCGACTGCGCGCGGTGCGAGATGAGCCTGGTGGATTGCTCTGCCGAGCGTCCGCGCGACGAGAAGACCGACAAACCGAAACCAAACCGATAAATGAAAAAGAGACTTCTGATGCTTTGGGCGCTGGCGGCCGTGTGCGGCCCCCTCGCCACGGTGGCCCAGACGGGCCGCGAATGGCAGGACCCGGCCGTCAACGAGGTCAACCGTCTGCCGATGCGCGCCTCGTTCGAGGCGGGCGAGCGGATGTCGCTCGACGGCGTATGGCGTTTCCACTGGGTGCGCAACGCCTCGGAGCGCCCCTCGGGTATTGAACGCGCGGATTACGACGACGCCTCGTGGGGGCGGATGCCCGTGCCGGGAATGTGGGAGCTGAACGGCTACGGCGACCCGATTTACGTCAACATCGGCTACGCCTGGCGCGGCAACTTCGTCAACAACCCGCCCGAGGTGCCCGATGCCGAGAACCACGTGGGCTCCTACCGCCGGACCTTCACCCTGCCCGAATCGTGGGCGGGCAAGGATGTCAGCCTGAGCATCGGCTCGGCCACGTCGAATGTCTACGTGTGGCTCAACGGCCGCTTTGTGGGCTACAGCGAGGACAGCAAGCTGTCGGCCGATTTCGATGTGACGAAGTATCTGCGCAAGGGTGAGAACCTGCTGGCGCTGCAGGTTTTCCGCTGGTGCGACGGCACCTACCTCGAGGACCAGGACTTCTGGCGCTTCTCGGGCATTGCGCGCGGCGTCGAGCTGCGTGCCCGCGAGAAGGCGCGCCTCGAGGACCTCTTCGTCACGCCGGAGCTCGACGACGACTACACGGACGCCACGCTGCGGGTGGCGCTGGAGACCACCCCCACGGTGCGCCGCGTGGAGCTGACGCTGCGCGATGCGTCGGGCGTCGCCGTGGCCGAGGGGAGCGCGCAGCCGAAGGGGGGCCGCTCCGAGGTGCGGCTCGCGGTGAAGAACCCCGTCAAGTGGAGCGCCGAGACTCCGTATCTCTATACGCTCGAACTGGCCGTCTCGGACGGCCGTCGGACGACCGAACGGATTGAGCAGCCGGTGGGCTTCCGCCGGGTTGAAATCCGCAACGCGCAGCTGCTCGTCAACGGGCAGCCGGTCCTCATCAAGGGGGCCGACCGCCACGAGATGGACCCGCTGGGCGGATATGTGGTCAGCCGCGAGCGGATGGTGGAGGATATCCGCATCATGAAGCAGCTCAACATCAACGCCGTGCGTACGTGCCACTATCCCGACGACCCCGTCTGGTACGACCTCTGCGACCGCTACGGCATCTACGTGCTCGACGAGGCGAACGTCGAGTCGCACGGCATGGGCTACGGCGAGCAGACGCTGGCCCGCGAGCCGAAGTATGCCCGGATGCACCTGGAGCGCAACCAGCGCATGGCGCGCCGCGACAAGAACCACCCCTCGGTCATCATCTGGTCGATGGGCAACGAGGCGGGCATGGGCCCCAACTTCGAGCGCTGCTACGAGTGGCTCAAGGCCTACGACCCTTCGCGTCCGGTGCACTACGAGCGTGCGGTGGACTACAGCCTCGAGACCCCGTCCGACTTCACCGACATCATCTGCCCGATGTACTGCGACTACCGGTGGTGCGAGCGCTACTGCACGTCGAATCCGACCAAGCCGCTGATTCAGTGCGAATATGCCCATGCGATGGGCAACTCGCTCGGCGGCTTCAAGGAGTACTGGGACCTGGTGCGCAAGTACCCCTCTTACCAGGGCGGTTTCATCTGGGACTTCGTCGACCAGGGCCTTGCGCGCTACGAGCCGAACGGCCGCGTGTCGTTCTGCTACGGCGGCGACTTCAACAACTACGACGCTACGGACAACTCGTTCAACAACAACGGCATCATCGCCGCCGACCGGACGTGGCACCCCCACGCCTACGAGGTGCAGCGCCAGTATCAGTCGATTTGGACCTCGCCCGTCGACCTGTCGAAGGGCGAAGTGGAGGTCTACAACGAGAACTTCTTCATCGGGCTGGAGGATTACGAGCTTGAGTGGAGCCTCAAGGCCGACGGCGCGGTCATCCGTACGGGCCGCATCACGGAGCTCGACGTCGCGCCCCAGTCGCGCCGCGTCTATGCGCTGGGCTTCAACGCCGGGGAGTTCCCCGCCTCCGGCGAGCTGCTGCTTGACGTCGCCTACCGCCTCAAGGTGAAGCAGCCGCTGCTCGACCCGGGCACGGTCGTGGCCCGTCAGCAGCTGGAAATCCGCCCCTACGACTGCGCGGCGGCCTGCGTGCTGCCCAAGAGCGACCGCGGCGTGAAGCTTACGGTCTGGGAGCGCGGCAAGCGCGTCGAGGGCGACAACTGGAGCATCTTCTTCTCGCGCGAGGGCTTCGTCAGCTCCTACTGCGTCGAGGGGCGCGAACTGCTGGCCCGCGACAGCGAGCTGCGGCCCAACTTCTGGCGCGCCCCGACCGAGAACGACCTCGGCGCCGGCCTTCAGTACAAGTACGCCGTCTGGAAAGAGCCCGAGCTGCGCCTCGAGTCGTTCGACGCGACGGTGGAGGAGGGTGTGGCCCGCGTCGAGTGCCGCTATACGATGCCCGCCGTCGGGGCGACGCTCACGATGAGCTACCGCATCAACGGCGAGGGGCGGATGGAGGTGGTCGAGCGGATGGAGGCCGGCCCCCGGGCCGAGGTTCCGAACCTCTTCCGCTTCGGCATGAGCATGGCCCTGCAGCCGCGCTACAACCGCCTGAGCTACTACGGCCGCGGCGCCCATGAGAACTATGCCGACCGCCTCTCGTCGGCCGATATCGGCCTCTACGAGCAGCGGGTCGACGAGCAGTACCACGACGAGTATGTCCGTCCGCAGGAGTCGGGCACGCGGAGCGACCTGCGCCGCTGGGCGGTGCTCGATTCGTCAGGCTCGGGTCTGGAGCTCCGCGCCGAGAAGCCATTCTCGGCCTCGGCGCTGCCCTACGCCACCGCGGAGCTCGACGTGACGAACTTCCCGCCGCAGCGCCACTCGGGCCAGCTGGTCGGCGGTGGTGCCACCTTCGTGAACTTCGACCTGTGCCAGATGGGACTCGGCTGCATCGACAGCTGGGGTGCGCTGCCCATGGAGCAGTACCGCCTGCCCTACGGTGACTACACCTTCCGCTTCATCATGACGCCGGTGCGCAAATAAGAGCTTCGAATCCACGGGAGCGGTGCCCTCCGTACATGTCCGTACCGGGCGGCGGCCGCTCCCTTTTTCCCTTTCCGAAAACCATGCAACGACAACTCACCCCCGATTTCCGGGACTACGAACTCATTGACTCGGGCGCCTTCGAGAAGCTCGAGCGCTTCGGCCGCTTCGTCACGCGCCGTCCCGAACCGCAGGCCATCTGGCATCCGTCGCTTCCCGAGGAGGAGTGGCGGCGCCTGGCCGACGCCTCGTTCCGCCGCGATGCCCGTCAGGAGGAGCGTGGCGAGTGGCGCCTTGCACCGAAGATGCCCGACCGCTGGACGGTGGAGTATGCCTACGGGGCGATGCGGCTGCGCATGCGGCTGGGACTCACCTCGTTCAAGCACGTGGGCCTCTTCCCCGAGCAGGCGACCAACTGGAACTTCATCTACGACTGTTGCCGCACGCGGTGCCGGAGCGGCGCCGTGCCCGCCGAGGAGGGTCGGGCTACCGGAAACGGTCAGGCGGCCGGTGCGGTTTCCGCGGCCGGCGGTGAAGGGGCCGGGGAGCGGCCGCTGCGCGTGCTCAACCTCTTCGCCTATACGGGCGGTGCGACGCTGGCGGCGCGTGCCGCGGGTGCCGAGGTGACGCATGTCGACTCGGTGAAGCAGGTGGTGACGTGGGCCCGCGAGAACATGGAGCTGAGCGGTCTGGACGGGGTGCGCTGGATTGTGGAAGATGCGCTGAAGTTCGTGCAGCGCGAGGTGCGCCGCGGCAACCGCTACGACGGCATCATCCTCGACCCGCCCGCCTATGGCCGCGGCGCGAACGGCGAGAAGTGGATTCTGGAGGACAACATCGGCGAGATGCTCGACTGCTGCGCCCGGCTGCTGGCGCCGGCGCACGCCTTTCTGGTGCTCAACCTCTACTCGATGGGGCTCTCGTCGACGCTGGCCCGCACGGCCGTGCGTCAGGCCTTCGGTGCGCCGCGCGACGAGGAGTGGGGCGAGCTGACCTTCACGGACCGGGGCGGCAAGGAGCTGCCGCTGGGCACCTACTACCGCTTCGTGCGCTGAGCCGCCCCTGAGGGCGGCGTCCCTGCGGAGCGGGACGAAGGAAAAAGAGAGGCTCCTCCCGATGCGTCGGGAGGAGCCTTTTTCGGTGGTATCAGGCGGCGTGCGGCGGCTCAGAAGACGTAGTAAATGAGGATGCCGGCCACGGCCGAGAGGATGATGAGCAGAATGGGGTTCACCTTGCGCAGCGAGCCGATGAAGACGCCGCCGAAGAGCACCCAGCTCCAGGCGTCGATGAAGTTCTGGTCGCCCGGCTCGGAGCTGTGGGGGGCGATGAGCAGCAGGGCGGCCGAGGCAATCATGCCGATGACCACCGGGCGCATCCCCTTCATGGCCCCCTCGACCAGCGGGTTGTTGTGCAGCTTGAGGAAGAAGCGCGTGAGCAGGAGCATGAGCATGAGCGAGGGGAGGCTGACGGCGAAGGTGGCGATGAAGGCGCCGAGCAGTCCGAACCACGGGCTGCCGGCCTCGATGCCCACCGAGTAGCCGACGTAGGTGGCCGAGTTGATGGCGATGGGGCCGGGCGTAATCTGCGAGATGGCCACGATGTCGGCAAATTCGGCGTTGGTGAGCCAGGCGTGCTGGACCACCACCTCGTTCTGGATGAGCGACAGCATGGCGTAGCCGCCGCCGAATCCGAAGAAGCCGATTTTCAGATAGCTGATGAAGAGTTGGAGAAATATCATCGGTCGTTTTGTTTCTTGGCTTTTTTCGAAGTGTAGAGCACCCAGCCGATGCCCGTCAGGGCGGCGGCCAGCAGGATGTAGATGGGCGACCAGCCGAGGTACCAGACGGCCAGCGCCGTGCCGGCGATGACGAAGAGCATCGACCAGTGCATGCCGCGGGCCAGCGAGATGACCGGCCCGATGATGAGGGCCACCACGGCCGGACGCATCCCCTTGAAGGCGGCGTCAACTACCGGATTGTGGCGGACGTCGGCGAAGAGCAGCGCAATGACCAGGATGATGACGAACGAGGGGACGATGATGCCCAGCGTCGTGGCCACGGCGCCGGCGTAGCCGCGCGACTTGTAGCCGATGAAGACCGCCGTGTTGAGGGCGATGGGGCCCGGGACGGTCTGGGCCAGCGTCAGCAGGTCGAGGAATTCGGTGCGGCCGATTTGCCAGTTGGCGTGGCGCTCGACCTCGGCCTGGATGAGCGGAATCATGGCGTAGCCTCCGCCGAAGGTGAACAGGCCGATTCGGAAGAAGCTGCGGAAGAGTTCAAACAGTTCGTGCATGGGGTGTAAGGGTGTTGTTGTCCGCCGGGCGGTCTATTCGTTGTCGGGGGCGGCGAGGTGGTTGACCACCGAGACCATCGTCGTGGCGACGACGGCCGCCGTTTCGGTGCGCAGCCGCTGTTCGCCGAGCGTAATCTCCTCGAAGCCGTGGTCGAGCGCCAGCGCAATCTCGGCCGGGGAGAAGTCCCCCTCGGGACCAATCAGGATGAGTGCATCCTCACCCGCGCGGAGCGTCTGCGCCAGATAGTGCTTGCCGGCGGGCGAGAGGGCCGGGGCGCAGTGGGCGATGAACTTCCGCCCGGCGAAGGGGCGCGTGACCGCCTCGGCGAAGGGGGTGAGGGGGGCCAGCAGGGGGCGGTAGGCCTTGAGCGACTGCTTGAGGGCCGCCGTGATGATTTTCTCGCTGCGCTCGGCCTTGAAGAGGCGGCGCTCGCTGTGCTCAGTCTCAAGCGGCAGAATCGCCGCAATGCCGATTTCGGTCGCCTTTTCGAGGAACCACTCGAAGCGCTCGGTATTCTTGGTCGGGGCGCACGCCACGGTGAGGGCGTAGGGGAGCTTCTCGAATTCGTGCTGCGTCGAGACGACGCGCACGGTGCAGCGCCGGGGGTTGTCGTCGACAATCTCGCAGCAGTAGAGCTCACCCCGCCCGTCGGTGATGTGGAGCCGGTCGCCGCATGCGAGGCGGAGCACCCGCACGCAGTGTTTCGACTCCTCCTCGCTCAGCGTGTGGAGCGGCGGAGTGATGTCGGGAGCGTAGAAGAGTTGCATGTCTGGTTGTTCGGTATGGTCTGTCTGCCGCGCGGCGGGGTGGGGCCGCACGGCTGCGGCGCGGGGCTTTTTCCGCCCGCAGGGGGAGCCGTGCAGGCGCTCCGGAGTTGCATAATCGGTATAAATGATTATCTTTGCGGAGGCAACGCTCCGCCCGGGGCCGCGCCGCTGCAAAGTTAAGTAAAATTTACAGGAATTTCACCGACGATGAAACGTTTTACGGGACTGTTACTGATGAGTACCTTTTTCATGACGCTCGCCTCATGCGGCTCTTCGAAGCAGAGCGGCGAGAATCCCTTCTTCACCGAGTGGGAAACCCCCTACGGGACGCCTCCCTTCGATAAAATCCGCTCCGAGCACTTCATGCCGGCCTTCGAGCGGGGCATGTCGCTGCACGATGCCGAGATTGCCGCCATCGTGGAGAACAACGACGAGCCGACCTTCGAGAACGTGATTCTGGCCTACGACAACTCGGGCCAGATGCTGGCGCAGACGCGGCTGGTCTTCGAGATGCTCTGCGGCGCCGAGACCAACGAGCGGATGCAGGCCATCCAGGAGGAGGCGCTGCCGCTGCTCTCGGCCCACAACGACCGGATTCTGCTCAACGAGCAGCTCTTCGCCCGCGTCAAGGCGGTCTATGACCGGCGCGCCGAGCTCGGCCTCGACGCCGAGCAGAGCCGCCTGCTGCAGAAGACCTACGACCGCTTCGTGCGCAGCGGCGCGCTGCTCGACCCGGCCCAGAAGAAGCGGCTCCAGGAGATTAACGAGGAGTTGACGCGCGTGGCCGTCCGCTTCGGCAGCAACCTGCTGGCGGAGAACAACAACTTCGTGCTCGAGATTTCGGACGAGGCCGACCTCGACGGACTGCCCGCCGGCGTGCGCGACGCCGCGCGCGAGAAGGCCGACGAGCTGGGCCGCGGCGGCAAGTGGGTCTTCACGCTCCACAAGCCGAGCCTCATCCCCTTCCTCACCTATTCGTCGAAGCGGGCGCTGCGCGAGGAGCTCTACAAGGCCTACCTGAACCGCTGCAACCACGGCGACCAGTACGACAACAAGCAGCTTATCAACGACTTCATCCGCCTGCGTACGGAGAAGGCCCACCTGCTGGGCTACCCCTCCTATGCGGCCTATGTCGTGGCGGACGAGATGGCCGGCACGGTGTCGAACGTCTACTCGCTGCTCGACCAGGTGTGGGAGCCCGCCCTGAAGCGCGCCTCCGAGGAGCTGGCCGAGATGACCGAACTGCTGCACGAGGATTTGCCCGGCGCGACCTTCGAGTCGTGGGACTGGTGGTACTATGCCGAGAAGCTGCGCAAGAAGAACTACTCGCTCGACGAGGAGATGCTGCGCCCCTACTTCTCGCTCGACAACGTGCAGAGCGGCGTCTTCTTCCTGGCCAACCGCCTCTACGGCATCACCTTCCGGCCGATTGCCGCCCCCGTCTACCACGAGGAGGTGCGCGCCTACGAGGTGCTCGACCAGGACGAAACCCATCTGGGCGTGCTCTACTTCGACTACTTCCCCCGTCCGGGCAAGAGCCAGGGGGCATGGTGCGGCAACTACGTCGAGCAGGTCTACCGTGACGGCAAGCGCGTGGCTCCCGTGCTGAGCATCGTCTGCAACTTCACCCGCCCGACCGGCTCGACTCCGGCGCTGCTGACCCTCGACGAGACCAAGACGCTCTTCCACGAGTTCGGCCATGCGCTCCACTTCCTTTTCCACGACGTGAAGTACCGCGGCCTGTCGGAGGTCGAGGGCGATTTCGTCGAGCTTCCGTCGCAGATTATGGAGAACTGGGTCACCGAGCCCGAGATGCTCCGCCAGTTCGCCGTCCACTACCGCACGGACGACGTGATTCCCCAGCACCTGATTGACCGCATCCGCCGCAGCGAATACTTCAACCAGGGCTTCAACACCACCGAGCTGGTGGCCGCCGCCCTGACCGACATGGACATCCACTCCATCGAGAAGTACGAGCCGTTCGACGTCGAGGCCTTCGAGCACGACGCCCTGCGCGTGCGCCGCAACCTGATGCCTCAAATCGAGCCGCGCTACCGCTATCCCTACTTCAGCCACATCTTCGACGGCGGCTATTCGGCCGGCTACTACTTCTACATCTGGGCCGAGGTGCTCGACAAGGATGCCTTCCAGGCCTTCAAGCAGAGCGGCGACCTCTTCAACCGGCGTCTGGCCGAGCGCTTCCGCCGCCAGCTGCTCGCACGCGGCGGCTCGGAGGACGGCATGAGCCTCTACCGCGCCTTCCGCGACGCCGACCCCGACAAGACGGCGCTGCTCGTGGCCCGCGGCTTCATCGAACCGCCCCAGACGGCCGACAGCGTGGCGATGCCCGACGCCCCGGCGCATCCCGTTGCCGGCAGCGTCGATTCGCTCGGCGCCCGGCCCCGCCCCACGCAGGCGGCGCGTCTCAAGACCACGCTCAAAAAGTAATGCAACCCAATCGGAAAGAACCCTAACCCAGGAACGTTTATGAAAAAAGCACTTCTAATCATGGCAATCTCCGCAATGACGGCGGGCTGCGCCGACAATTCGCTCCCCAAGGCACAGCTGCCCGAGCTCGACAAGACCAATCCGCTGCTGGTCGAGTGGGATACCCCCTACGCCACGCCGCCCTTCTCGAAAATCGAGCTCAAACACTATGAACCGGCCTTCGATGCCGCCATCGCCTGCTCGCGGGCCGAAATCGAGGCGATTGTGAACAACCCCGCCAAACCCACCTTCAAGAATACGGTCGTGGCGCTCGAGCGTCAGGGCGCGCTGCTCAACCGCATCTCGGGTGTCTTCTACAACCTGCTGAGCTCCAACACTTCGGAGGAGATGCAGCGCATCGCCGCCGAGGTGCAGCCCCGTCTGACGGCGCTCCAGAACGACATCGCGCTCAACCCCGAGCTCTTCGCCCGCGTGAAGGCCGTCTACGAGCATCCGGGATGGTTCCTCTCGCAGGAGGACAAGATGCTGCTCGAGAAGAGCTACAAGAGCTTCGCCCGCAACGGCGCGGCGCTCTCCGATGCCGACAAGGAGCTCTACCGCCAGTATTCGACCCAGCTGGCCGGCCTGACGCTCAAGTTCGACCAGAACGAGCTGGCCGCCACCAACGCCTTCGAGCTCAACATCACCGACCCGAAGGCCGTTGCCGAACTTCCCGAGTTTGTCCGCGAGGGGCTGGCCGCCGAGGCCAAGGCCCGCGGTCAGAAGGGGTGGACCGTGACGCTCCATGCGCCGAGCTACGTCCCCTTCCTCACCTACTCGTCGAACCGCGAGCTGAAGGAGCAGCTCTGGCGCGCCTACAATTCGCGTGCGCTCGGCGGTGAGTTCGACAACTGCGAGGTGCTGAAGCAGATTGCCAACCTGCGTCTGAAAATCGCCAACCTGCTCGGCTACGAGACCTATGCCGACTACGTGCTCGAGGAGCGCATGGCCGGGAATACGCAGACGGTCAACTCCTTCCTCGACGAGCTGCTGGAGGCCACGAAGTCCTACGCCGACCAGGACTACGCCACGCTGAACGCCTATGCCGCCTCGCAGGGGCTCGAGGGTGAGCTGATGCCCTGGGACTGGGCCTACTACAGCGAGAAGTACAAGAACGAGAAGTATGCCCTGAGCGACGAGATGGTGAAGCCCTACTTCAAGCTCGAGAACGTGAAGAAGGGTGTCTTCCTGTTGGCCAACAAGCTCTACGGGCTCAACTTTACGCCCAACGAGCAGGTCGAGGTCTACCACCCCGACGTGACGGCCTACGACGTGACCGACGAGCAGGGCAACTTCCTGGCGGTGCTCTACCTCGACTTCTTCCCCCGCGCCTCGAAGAACTCGGGCGCCTGGATGACCGAATACCGCGGTACGAAGGTGGTCGACGGCAAAGAGACCCGCCCGCTGGTGTCGCTGGTGATGAACTTCACGAAGCCCACCGAGACGAAGCCCTCGCTGCTGACCTTTGACGAAGTGGAGACCTTCCTCCACGAGTTCGGCCACGCGCTGCACGGCATGCTGGGCAAGGGTACCTACGAGTCGCTCACCGGCACGAACGTCTACCGCGATTTCGTCGAGCTCCCGTCGCAGATTATGGAGAACTGGGCCACCGAGAAGGAGTTCCTCGACCTGTGGGCCGTCCACTACGAGACGGGCGAGCCGATGCCCGCCGAGCTGGTCGAGCGCATCGTGGCGGCGCAGAACTACCTGGCGGCCTACGCCAACGTGCGCCAGCTCTCGTTCGGCATGACCGACATGGCATGGCATACGCTCAAGCAGCCCTACGAGGGTGATGTAGAGCAGTTCGAGGTGAAGGCGATGGCCCCCACGCAGGTGCTGCCCGTCGTTGCCGGTACGGCCATGTCGCCCGCCTTCGGCCACATCTTCGCCGGCGGCTATGCGGCCGGATACTACGGCTACAAGTGGGCCGAGGTGCTCGAGGCCGACGCCTTCTCGCTCTTCAAGGAGAAGGGCATCTTCAACCGCGAGGTTGCCGACTCGTTCCGCGAGAACATCCTCTCGAAGGGCGGTACGGAGCCCCCGATGACCCTCTACGTCAAGTTCCGCGGCCACAAGCCCGAGACCAAGGCGCTGATTGAGAAGATGGGTCTGGGCAGCGACCAGAAGTAGCCGTATGTCGGAACCCTGCGGGCCGCACCGTGTGCGGCGTCCGTTACGGGCGGCCACCCTTCGGGGTGGCTGCCCTTTTTTTGCGACAGAGGAGAGGGGGAGCGGTGCGTTCGGGCGGTGTGTTCAGGCGGTGCGATGCCTGGCCCGCGTCGGATTTTCGCGTCGGATTTCTGCGCCCGATTCCGGTGTGCATATCCGCCTCTATTGCGGTCCGCGTTTCGGTGTGCATTGGCCTGTGTTCTGGCCTGCGTCTCGGTCCGCGTTTCGGTGTGAATTCCAGTGCGCGTTCCGGCCCAACTTCCTTCCTGCCTGTGAAGCTGCGCTTCGGGGCTTGCTGTGGAAGAAGGCGTCGAGGCGAGAAGTGGGGTGGTGCTTTTGCGGCACAAGGCCTCTCCAAAAAAAGACCGCCTCCCGGAGGGGAAGCGGTCTTGTGCGTTGAAGTGCCGGAATCGGCGGGTTGTACCTCGCGTGCTGTCACGCAGGCTCTGTTATCGGAGCTTGTTGACCAGCTGCTGCACGAGGGGCCGCGTGGCAAGCGGTCTGGAGGCAGGACGGGCCGAACCGGTCAGCTCGCTCACGGGCGATGCTCCGTCGAGGCTGACGGTAAGGCTCTTGCGGAAGACGGGTCCGAAGTTCCCGGCGGCATCCTTCGCCACGGCGAGGAAGTAGACCTCGGTATCCCACGCGACGGCGTAATGGGGCGTCTCGACCCCTTCGGTCCCCTGCTTGACGAGAATCGAACGCAGTACCGTGTCGGTGTAGGTCTCCGTGTCCATGAGGTTGGTCGAGGTGTAGATGGTGTACCACGTCGTGGCGTCGGCCGAACGCTCCACGGTGGCCGGGACGTAGGCCTTGCCGTTGTAGCTGGCGTAGAGGTTCTGGTCGAGCTTGTAGAGCTCGCTGCCGTCGTAGTACTTGTCGAAGACGAGGGTGGCCGTGGCCGTCGAGACCACCTCCTCTTTGGTGGTGAACGACTCGCTCAGCGCCGGGTCGGCCGTCGGGTTGCCCGAAGCGTCGACGCAGATGGCCCAGATGTAGTAGGTCGTGCTGGGCAGCAGCGACTCGTAGCCGAAGTTGCTCTCTCCGCGCACGCCGCAGACCGCAACGACATCCTCGCGCGTGGGGAACGACGTGCTGATTTGGCTCTCGATGTAGTTGTTCAGGTATTTGCGCAGGCCGTCGTTGTTCTGGCCGTAGCTCTTGTAGTTCGCCTCGGTGATGACGTCCCAGACGTAGAACACGCTGGCGTCCGAGGGGTGCACCGTGATGTTGGCGCCGTTGGCGGTGACGTCGGCGATGTCGAACGTGAAGGAGTTCTGCGTCGGGTCGCCCGCAGCGGCCGACTTGAACTTCATCTTGGCGAGCTTGGTCGATGCGCTGTTCGTTGCCTCGTTGTAGCCGAAGGCCGAGACGTAGTACTCGGTGTCGGGCTGCAGCGAGCCGAAGTCGACACCCGAAGAGATGGTCTTCTCGCCCTGATAGGTGAAGAGGAAGGCCATGGCGCCTCCGTAGAGCTTCAGCAGCTCCTCGACGAGCTTCTCGTCGCCCATCTGGTCGACCGAAGCGGCATCGCGCACGTCGATGAAGTAGGACATCGAGGCGTCGAGCGGCTTGACGAGGATGGAGGCGCTGTTGAAGGTGACCTCCTTGACCTCGAACGAGAAGGGCTCGGGTTCGGCCGAAGTCTCCACCTCAAAGGGTTCGCTCAGCGCGAAGTCTCCCGTGAAGCCTGCCGTGGCGTCGTGGCCGGCCACCAGAATGCGGTACTTGGTGGCGGGGGTGAGCTCACGCGCAAGGGTGAACTCCCCGGTGCCGGTGTGCAGGAGCGACGCTTCGGCCTCGAGCCCCTTGATGAAGGCGCGCAGGGCATCGTCGGAGAGTTCCTCGAAGGTCGACGCCTCGAAGAGGTTGCAGTAGTACGACGCCTGCTCGTCCGACGGGGTGACCTTGAGCGAGACACCCTGCTGGTCGTAGCTGCCGAGCGTGATGGCGAAGGTGACGGCCGTCGGGGTGTCGGGGTCCGGGTCGGGTTTGGGGGTGGGAGTGGGGGAGTCGGTCTTCGAGTCGCTGCATCCGGTCAGGAGCGAAACGGCGGCGAAGCCGGCAAATAGCCCTTGCAGCAGGGCATGGAAGAAGCGGTGCTGTTTCATAGCGGGTTGATTTTGATGATTTGTTCGTGCTAAATGTAGTAAAAAAAGGTTTACTCTGCATCTTTCGGAGTAAAAAAGTACATTTTCGGCACATTTTCCCGACATCGGGTGCAGAATGGTTCGTTTTGGAGCCTTGTTTGCGGAGCGGGCCGGTGTCGGAGCGGGCCGGGAAGTCGAAGTGCGCAGGGATGTCGAAGCGGGCCGGGAAGTCGAAGTGTGCCGGGCCAGCAGAGCGTGCAGGGGTAACGGAGCGGCGCTTCGTTCGGGGCGGGCGCACCCTCTGCGGCGGAAGATGCGGCTGCGCTCTTATAAATAGGTGAGGGTTGAACGACGGTCGGGAGGTTGTCGGTGGTGGGGCAAAGGTTCGCGAAAGGCTTGCGCCTCGCCGTGGAGCAGCGGGGCCGCGCGGTCAACGGTCAATCGGCAGGAGCGTGGTGCGGGGGGGCGTCCCGAGCATCTGTAACGCCGGGTCGGTCGGGGTTTGCGACGGCTCCGGGGAAAAAGAAAACCGCTCCTGAAGAGGAGCGGTTTTGTTGAGCTACCTGGATTCGAACCAAGAATAACAGGACCAGAATCTGTTGTGTTACCATTACACCATAGCTCAATGACGTTTTGGTGATGCAAAAGTAGATATTTATTTTGCAAATGCAAAGAAAATCGCAAA
Source organism: Alistipes sp. An31A (assembly GCF_002159425.1). Classification (NCBI taxonomy): domain Bacteria; kingdom Pseudomonadati; phylum Bacteroidota; class Bacteroidia; order Bacteroidales; family Rikenellaceae; genus Alistipes; species Alistipes sp. An31A. The sequence continues at coordinate 195,972 of NZ_NFIO01000003.1, read as the reverse complement.
AAAAATGTATTTTTGTTTAAACTTTTTTTGGACGACAAACCGACACAAAACGCAAATGTAACCTTAAACCGTTGTTTTTATGGGAATTAAATTCCGCCTTACCGTAATGAACTTTCTCCAGTACGCCATCTGGGGAGCCTACCTGACCTCCATGGGGTCGTACCTCGTCGGCGTGGGACTGGCCTCGCATATCGGAATCTTCTATGCCATGCAGGGCATCGTGTCGCTCTTCATGCCCGCCATCGTGGGCATCATTGCCGACCGCTGGGTGCCGGCGCAGCGGCTGCTGGGCATCTGCCACCTGCTGGCTGCGCTCTTCATGGGGGCGGCCGGCTACTACGCCCTGGCTACGGGCGAAGGGGTCTCGTTCGGCGTGCTCTTCACGCTCTACTCGCTCAGCGTCGCCTTCTACATGCCCACCATCGCCCTCTCCAACTCGGTGGCCTACTGCGTGCTCGAAGGGTCGGGCTACGATACGGTGAAGTCCTTCCCGCCGATTCGCGTGTGGGGTACCGTGGGCTTCATCTGCTCGATGCTCGTGTGCGACGCGGCGGGCTTCCAGACCACCTACATGCAGTTCGTGCAGTGCGCCGTGCTGGGGCTGGTGCTGGGTGTCTACGCCATGACGCTCCCCTCGTGCCCGGTCAGCCGCGGCGGCGAGCGCAAGAGCCTGGTCGAGGCGCTTGGCCTGCGCGCCTTCACGCTCTTCAAGCAGCGCAAGATGGCGCTCTTCTTCATCTTCTCGATGCTGCTGGGTGTCTCGCTCCAGATAACCAACGGCTTTGCCAACCCCTTCATCACCAGCTTCCGTGACATTCCGCAGTTTGCCTCGACCTTCGGCGCGAACCACGCCAATGCGCTCATCTCGCTCTCGCAGGTCTCGGAGACGCTCTGCATTCTGCTCATTCCCTTCTTCCTCAAGCGGTTCGGAATCAAGAACGTAATGCTTATGGCGATGCTGGCCTGGGTGCTGCGCTTCGGCCTGTTCGGACTGGGCAATCCCGGTCCCGGTGTCTGGATGTTCATCCTCTCGATGATTGTCTACGGCGTGGCGTTCGACTTCTTCAACATTTCGGGCTCGCTTTTTGTAAACAAGGAGACCGACGTCGCCATCCGTTCGAGCGCCCAGGGGCTCTTCATGATTATGACCAACGGCATCGGCGCCACCATCGGCACGCTCGGAGCGCAGGCAGTGGTCAACCGCTTCGTCTATTCGCAGACGGATGCCGAGGCAATGGTGGCCGGCTGGTCGACCTCGTGGCTCATCTTTGCGGGCTATGCACTGGTCGTGGCGCTGGTCTTCGCGCTGGTCTTCCGCTACCGGCATGACCCGAAGACGGTAGGCGACGTGCGGTAAAACAAACGACGACAATGAGAATTGAGATTAGTGACAAGTGCATCCGGTGCGGCCGCTGCGTGCGGGTCTGCCCCTTCGAGATTCTGGAGCAGGAGAAGCCCGGTATGCCGGTTACGGTGCAGCGGCCAGACCGCTGCATCGGCTGCGGCCACTGCGTGGCGGTCTGCCCCGCGTCGGCCATCGACCATGAGCTCTTCCCGGCCGGGACAATCCATCCGCTCGACCGCGCGGCGCTGCCGTCGGCCGATGCGGTCGAACTGCTGATCCGGGCACGCCGCTCGAATCGGGCGCTGACCGACATGCCCGTGCCCGAGGAGGCGTTGCGGCGGATTGTCGCCGCGGCGGACTGCGCCCCGACGGCCTCCAACGCCCGCGAACTGGGCTATACGCTGGTGACCGACCCCGCGAAGCTGCGCGCCGTGACGGAGTTCACGCTCGGAGTCTTCGACCGTACGGCGCGGCTGCTGTCGCATCCGCTCATGCGCCCCTTCGTGCGCTTCCTGATGCCCGACGCCGCGCGCTATCTGCCCGCCTTCCGCCGCATGAAGCAGCAGTATGCAGAGGGGCGCGACCCCATCCTGCGGGGTGCGACGGCCGTGCTCTTCATCCACGCTCCGCTCAAGAGCCGCTTTGCGGTCGAGGATTCCAATCTGGCCTGCCAGAACGCCTCGCTCATGGCCGAGGCGCTGGGTGTGAGTCAGATATACATGGGCTTCGTGCTGGTGGCCGGACGCCGCCAGAAGGGGGCGCTGGAGCAGCTTCTGGGTCTTGACGGGCGCCGCGTCTGCGCCGTGCTGGCGCTCGGCATGCCCGCCTTCCGGTTTGCCAATACGTTCGAGCGCAAGGCCTCGCCCGTAACGCGTCTTTGAATCGGCGGGCGGACGGGCGGATTGCCCTCTGTCTTGAAAGGCAGGGGATGGCTGCAAAAGCGGCCATCCCCTTACTTTTTTACCTGTTTTGGTCGATTTTTCCGATGATTTGTCCTATTTTTGTCTCCATCAGACCGCCCTTGATATCACTCGGTGCACGCTGCCGGGCCGTTGTCGGGGACGGCCGGTTTTTTTATTCATCCTGTTAAAAGTTTCAATGCTTATAGAAAATCTGGTTAATGGTTGGTTCAAGGTTTGGGTAGTGGCTGTATTGCTGTTCGGCACCGTCGCCTGCGACTCCTCCGACGGGGAGGGTAATCTGTCGCTGGCGGCTCCCGCCATCGGGCAGAGCGAGGAGCGCTCCACGGAGCCCGTGTTGCTCGCCTTCGGGTGGTCGGCCGTGGAGGATGCCGCCGAGTATGCCTACCGCCTCGACGAGGTGGTGGGCGAGGAGCTCCACCCTCTGTTGTCGGGCAAGACTGCCGCAACGTCGGTCGAGCTGGGCGGCGAGCGCGGACGTACGCTCTCGCTCGGTACGACCTACCGCTTCTCCGTGCAGGCGCTGCCCGCCGAGGGTGTGACGCTCTCGGCTTCGGCCTTCGCCAGCGTCGACATCACGACGAGCGAGGCGCCGATTGCCCTGACGGTCGAGAACCTCACCTATCGCTCGGCGCGGCTGCGGGTCGAGCCCAAGGACGGAGCGTTGCTCTATCAGTTCGCACAGATTCCCGTCGAGAAGTATCTGGCCTACGACTCCGACATGGCCTTCATCGAGGGGTATGATTTCGGCTACTACAAGGCGATGACGGCCGCCATGCCCTGGGTGAAGTGGTACCAGTGGATGGAGGAGGCCTCGAAAACGGGCAACAGCGTCTACGATACGCGCATCCTGAATCCCGGTGTGGACTACATGCTTTATGCCTACGGCGTGGAGTTCGACTCCTCGAACGAGGAGGGGCCCGTACGTGTCACCACGCCGCTCTACATCAAGAACTTCACCACGCCCGAGTGGAAGGCGACGAGCAACTGCACGTTCGACGTTGAGGTGACCGGCCAGGAGCTGGTCGAGGTGACCGATTCCGAGACCGGCGAGCCGTTCAATACGGTTAACGTGACGGTCGAGGTGACCCCCTCGGACGATACCGAACACTACTACGTGGCCTTCCCCCAGAGCGACGTGGTGGCCGACAACGGCGGCGACTACGGCTATGCCTTTGCGCTGGTGCTCTCGATGGAGCAGTACGAGGGTATTTCGAGCTGGTTCGCCCCCGGCATTCTTTCGAAGGGCAAGGCGACCGTCTCGGCCATCGACCACGGCTTCTCCGTTCTGCCCGGGACGAAGTGCTCGGTACTGGTCTTCGGCGTGAGCGAGCTGGGGTTGGTGACCACCGCAATCCAGCGTCTGGACATCGATGCGGTTTCCGAAGGGTCGGCTGCGGGCAGCTCCTCGGGCGTCAAGCTGGGCCGCGGTGCCTTTGCCGGCCATCCGGCAGTCCGGCAGCGGCTCTAATTCCCTGCCTCGGCCCCTACGTGCGGAGAGCTGCCTCCGCGCGCAGGCGGGCCGGAAGATGTAAAAGCGGACACTCCGACGAGTGTCCGCTTTATGTTTTGTGCCGCTGCCTCTCCGGCATCCAGCCGCGCCGGCTTCTGTTCATCTCGCCGGGTTTCTGTCTGTTCGTGTCGGTCCCCGGTTCGTTCCCACCGGGCAACCGTCCGTCCCTGTCGGCTCCTGTCGGCCCCCCCCGGCATCAGTACATGTTGTCGTAGCGGCTCTGGCTCTTGTCGTACTTCAGGTCGGCAAGCGAGGCGGCCTTCACGCCGATGTTGAAGCTCCAGCTGCGGTAGTATCCGAAGGGAATCCACGAGAAGGACATCTGCCAGCAGTGCAGGTCACGCGTGATGGAGACCGACGAGGTGGTGAGCTTGTTGTTGGCAATGTCGTAACCGCCCTGGAACGTGACGCCCATCTTGGGGGTGATGTTGACGCTGCCGTTGAAGCCGATGGTCTGCGAGACGTTGGCCCGGTAGCCCTTGGGCGGATAGTTGCCGTAGGAGACCGAGTAGTTGACCGTATAGTTGAAGCCGAAGTTCCACGGCAGCGAGAAGTCGTAGTAGGTCTGGGCCATGTATTGCCGGCGCAGCACGGGGTCCATCGACCCGTAGGGGTCGTAGAAGGGGTTCATGTACTCGGGCGGGATGCTGGTGATGTCGTTGACGGCCGGTTGCGAGCGGTCGTCACGCGACTTGAAGGTGTAGCCGAACGACCATCCCGTCGAGACGATGCGTCCCGGGAAGAAGAGCTTGTTGTAGCGCCGTCCCTCGGGGGTCACGCGGTAGGGGTCGAGCGTGGCCGAGAGGTTGATGCCGAAGTTGTTGAAGAGCGTCGTACGGAACGAGATGCTGATGTTCGAGAGGTTCATCGAGTCGGCCAGGAAGTTGTACGAACCGCTCAGACGCAGCTCGTCGATGAGCTTGATTTTCTTCACGCCCGAGGTGTCGCGCTTCGAGAGCACCTTCATCTCGAGGTTCTGCGAGAGCGAGAAGGTCATCGCCGCCTGCTGGCCCGAGCTGGGGACGCCGTAGGCGTTGACCGCATAGGGCGAATAGGTGGTGAAGTTGCCCAGCGAGTCGGTCTGCCGCATGCGGTAGTAGCCGTAGCGCGGGTCGCCGAAGTTGGGGGCGTAGGAGAAGCCGATGGAGGGGGTCAGCGTATGGCGGATGGCCTGGAGCTTGCGGTCCTTGCGCTTCTTGGTGAAGTCGTACATGCCGTAGATGGTCGTCGAGGCCGAAACGTTGGCCGTGTAGTTGTAGAGGCGGTAGAATCCGTACTGGGGCGCAAGCGTGTCGGTGCGGTTGGTGACGGGGTTCCACTCATACTCCTGCTTCTTGAAGTACCACTTCTCCGTATAGTTGAACGACGGCGAGATGTTGATGTAGTTGAGCAGGTTGAACGACGCCGAGACGGGAATCGAGTGCTCGATGCCGTTCTTCATGTTGTCGAACGTCTTGCTCGAGAAGAGCTCCGACTCGGTGGCCGAGACCGAGTTGGTCATCTTGCCGGTGTACTGCATCGAAATCTTCTCGTACCAGCGCTCCTTGCCGATGCGCTCCTTGCGCTTGAAGGGGTAGATGCGCGAGACGTTGAAGACCAGCGTGGGGAGCGTGACCGAGATGGTCTTGTTGCTCGAGTTCTGCGAGATGGCCATGTTGGCCGAGAGCGAGAAGGGGGTGCCGGCCCAGTTCTTCGAGTAGGAAATCGAGGAGTTGGTCTGCGTGGCAAGAATGTCGTTGAGGTTGGTGGCCGCATAGCGGTTGTAGCCGCTCGTGCGGAAGTTCACCGAGGCCGAGAAGGTCGAACCGGGGTTGGCCTTGGCATCCTGCGAGTGGGTCCACTGGATGCTGAAGTCGCTGCTCTTGGTGTAGTCGGGTTCGCCCTTCTCGCCGATTTTGTTGTTCGAGTATTGGACGTTGAAGCTGCCGCTGTACTTGTAGCGCTTGATGTAGCGCGCCGCGGCCGAGGCCTCCCACGAGCCGAGCGTATAGAAACCGCCGCGCACGGCCAGGTCGGCGTGGTCGCCCAGCGTGAAGTAGTAGCCCATGTCGCGCATGTAGAAGCCCTTGGTGGCCACCTCGCCGTAGGTGGGCATCAGCAGACCCGACTTCGGGCCGCTGCTGATAGGGAAGAAGCCTTCGGGGATGCCGAGGAAGTAAATCGGCACATCCTCCATGACGAGGTAGGCCGGACCGGTGACCACCTTCTTGCCGGGAATCACCTTCGCCTTGGTCATTGCCAGATAGAAGTGCGGGTGGTCCGTATTTTCGCAGGTGGTGTATTTGCCGTTTTCGATGTTGATGGTGTTGTCGGGCATCTTCTTCACACTGCCGCCCACCAGCCAGCCGTCGCCCTGCTGCGTGGCCACGCCCTTGATTTTGGCCTTCTTCGTGTCGATGTTGTAGACAATCGTGTCCATCGCGTAGGACTCGCTGCCCTCCGAAAACTCGGGCTTGGTGACCGTGGGTTTCCCCTCGACCGTGTCGGCCTTGCCGTATGCGTAAATCAGCTTGTTGTCCATGTTGATGCGCATGAAGTCGGCCTTCAGGCTGCTGTTCTGGTAGGAGACGCTGCCTTCGTTGTAGACGTAGACCGTCTTGTTGCGCACGTCGTAGACCAGCGAGTCGGTGTTCTGGCCCGAGATGATGTCTTCGAGAAAGGCGCCCCCCTTCTTGCCGCCCTTGCGCTTCGATGAGTCGCGCTGCGGGGCCGCGCTCTTCTGCTCGACAAGCGAGTCGACCGAGGCACTGAAGAGCGAGTCGCGCTCCTGCTGGGGCAGCGAATCGAAGGCGGCGCGGCGGCGCTCCGCTTCGCGGGCCTCGCGCTGCTGGCGGCGCCGCTCGCGGCGGCTCAGCGGCTCTTCGGGGGTTGCGGTCTCCTGGCGGGCGATGGCTTCGCGGGCCGAGTCGGAGGCAGGGTTCAGGGTATCACGCAACGGGGCCGCTCCCGCAGCAGGAGAGGCCGGAAAGCCGAAGACCAGCTGCGCGAAGAGCAGGACGACGGCTGCCGAGACGAGATATTTTACCCGGAATTTCTCCAAATTTTCAAAAAATTACGTACCTTTGCCGACAAGTCGGCAAAACACCTCCGAGGGGTGTCCTTCGCTCTGCCGGGAGGCATTTTCGGGGCGCGACAAAGATAGGTAAAAATTTACAGAAAGCTAACAATTCACCTCACAATATGCGGGGAAGATTTCTTGCAGCAGTGGCCTTTGCGCTGTGCGCCGTTCTTATGAACGGTGCGCAGGCGGAAAATATTGCGCCGGGGCTCAAGGTCATCGTGCTCGATGCGGGCCATGGCGGCAAGTTCCCCGGGGCGCACTACGGCAAGGTCTACGAGAAGGACCTCACGCTGGCGGTGGTGCTCCGTCTGGGGCGGCTCATCGAGCAGGGGATGCCCGGGGTGAAGGTGGTCTATACGCGCAAGACGGACAAGGAGCTGGGCGCTACGCTGCTCGACGACCTGCAGGCGCGGGCCGACATTGCCAACGGCGCCGGCGGCGAGCTCTTCGTCTCGGTGCACGTCAATGCGGCGGCGGCAACCTCGGCGCGCGGTGTCGAGACGCTCATCATGGGCGAGACGCCCAAGGAGCAGCGCTACAACGAGAACGCCCTCTACGAGAGCAACCGCGAGGACCTCATCGACATGTCGGACGAGCGGACGGCGGCCATCGTGCGGGCCTACATCCAGAACCTGCAGTTCACCTACGGCGAGTACAGCATGGCGATGGCCCGCTGCATCCAGAGCCGCTACGGCAAGGCGGGACGCCACCTGCGGGGCATCAAGCCCCAGCTGCTGCGCGTGCTCTACGCCACCGACATGCCGGGCGTGCTGACCGAAATCGGCTTCATGTCCAACCCCCAGGAGATGGCCTACATGAAGTCCGAGAAGGGACAGGCCGAAATCGCCCGCTCGCTCTACAACGCCGTGCGCGACTACGACGCCTACCTGCGCGGCACGCAGCTTCCGGAGCTCGACGAGGCCGATGCGGAGGAGGAGCCGGCGCCCGAGACCGTTCAGGCGGCCGGGGAGCGGAAGAGCGGCTCCGAGGCTGCGCAGCGTGCCGATACGGAGGTGCGCTACGCGGTGCAGGTGCTTGCGAGCCCCCGGCAGGTTGCCCTCTCCTCGTCGCAGTTCGGCAAGTACCGCAACAAGGTGAAGCAGTACGATGCGGAGGGGAGCTTCCGCTACAAATATTGTGTGGGGGAGTACCGCACCCAGGAGGAGGCCCGCAAGGCGCTCCGCGAGGTGCGCCGCAGCTTCCCCGATGCCTTCGTGGTGCGTTGCAGCGGGGGCCGGATTGTCAAATAAAGCATTTGAGCCATGAAAGTGAAAAGAGAAGCCAAAATCGGAATATTCGCCGTCACGATGATTCTCGCCGCATGGGCGGGCATCCGCTTCCTGAGCGGCATCGACATCTTCAGCCGCAACGTGGAGTACTATGCCGCCTACGACCAGATTAACGGCGTGCAGGCCGCCTCGCCCATCATGATGCGGGGCGTGAAAATCGGTACGGTGACCGGCATCGCCTTCGACCCGGCAAAGAGCGACAAGGTGGTGCTGCAGCTCACCATCCGCCGTACGTACCGCATTCCGACCGACTCCGAGGCCAAGATTGTCAGCCAGAGCCTGATGGGCGGCAAGGCCATCGAGGTGAGCTACGGCGCGGCCTCGACCTACCTCGAGGCGGGCGATACGATTCGTTCAAGCCGCGACCGTGACCTGATGGACATGGCCGACTCGGAGCTCGACTTCTTCAAGCAGCGCTTTTCGCGGCTGACCGATGACCTGTCGCAGACGCTGGGCAACATCAACCGCCTGCTGGAGGAGAATGCCGCCAGCCTCTCGGGGACGATGACCCATCTGAACTCCATCACGGGCAACGTCGACGAGCTGCTCGCCGCCGAGCGGACGCATCTGCACGAAGCCATCGGCGGACTGTCGGAGTTCGCCGGGACGCTGGGCGAGAATGCCGGCCGCGTGGACAGCATCCTGCGCAGTGTCAATGCGATGGCCGGGGAGCTCTCCGAGCAGGAGTTCGCCTCGAATCTGGCCGGCTCGGTCGAGGAGCTCAACGCCCTGCTCGAGAAGCTCAACGAGCAGCAGGGGACGCTCGGCAAGCTGGTGGGCGATGCGGCGCTCTACGATTCGCTCACGGAGGCGAGCGGCAACCTCGCGACGCTGCTCGAGGATTTGAAGCAGTACCCGGCGCGTTACGTCCACCTTTCGCTCTTCGGGCGTGACCCCGAGAAGATGAAGGCCCGTGCCGAGCGCCGTGCCGCGAAGGAGGCGGCCCGTGCCGAGCGCGACTCGCTCAAGCGCGCCGCGCAGCAGTAGCCGAGGCGGTGCCGCGGAGCGCGGAGGGCGACTTGTCCTTTTCGGGCAGCTGCGGCTGGAGCCGGCGAGACATCGGGGCCTGCGGTGGCGATAGAGAGGTGATGGAAACGATTGATGAGACGATGTGGACCTGCGGCGTCTCGCAGCGTTCGTTCCGGGGCGGAGCGCGGGAGCGGGACGGCAGGCGGCAGATGGATACGATACAATGTGATGCAAACCCCTTCCTCGGGAGGGGTTTGATTCATGAAGAGGGGCGGCCTTCGAAGCGGGAGAAGCTCCCCGTTCAGGGGCGGCCCGGCAGAAAGGGGCGCGTATGGCTCCGCTGTAGCGTGTGGTTCCGTTGTTAGAATAGTTTGTTTTATGATATATCCGGATACTTTCGAACAGAAAATCGGTTTCGACCGAATCCGAGAGCAGGTGGCCGCCGGCTGTACGATGCAGGCGGCCCGCGAGAAGCTCGCTGCCGAGGGCTTCTCGACCTCGGCCCGCGAGATTGAGCGGCGCCTGGCGCTGGCCGACGAGATGCGCCAGCTGCTCGACCTCGAGCGCGACTTCCCCTCGGGCGACTTCCCCGATGTCGACGGCGTGATGGCCAAGCTGCAGGTCGAGGGTACCTTCCTCGACGTGGAGGAGGTGGTCACGCTGCGGCAGGCCCTTGCGGCCGTCGGGGCGATTGTCTCGTTCATCCAGACGCGGGGCGAGAGCCGCTATCCGGCCCTTTATGCCCGCAGCCGCGGGGTGGAGGCTTTCCCCGAGATTGTGCGGCGCATCGACTCGATTGTCGACAACTTCGGCGAGGTGAAGGACAGCGCCTCACCCGTGTTGCAGGAGGTGCGTCGCTCCATCCGCGAACGCGAGGGGCAGGCGGCCAAGCGGCTGCAGCAGGTGCTGGCTGCCGCCAAGGGGGCGGGCATCGTCGATGCCGACACCCAGATTTCCATCCGCGACGGACACCCCGTGATTCCCGTCGCCGCTTCGAACAAGCGCAAGCTGCAGGGCTTCATCCACGACGAGTCGGCCACGGGCCGCACCTTCTACGTCGAGCCGGTCGAGGTGGTCGAAATCAACAACGAGCTGCGCGAGCTGGAGTATGCCGAGCGGCGCGAGATTGTCCGCATCCTCACCGAGTTCACCGACTCCATCCGCCCCGATGCGCCGCTCATCGCCGCCTCGGGCGACTACCTCTCGGACGTCGACATGGTGCGGGCCAAGGCGCGTTGGGCCTCGGAGAACGGCTGCGGACGGCCGATTGTCTCGACCGACGACCGCCTCGTGCTGCGGAATGCCCGCCATCCTCTTTTGCAGCAGACGCTGCGCGCCCAGGGGCGCGAGGTGGTGCCCCTCGACATGCAGCTTGACCGCGAAAAGCACATCCTGGTCATCTCGGGCCCCAACGCCGGCGGCAAGTCGGTCTGCCTGAAGACCACCGGCATCGTGCAGTACATGTTCCAGTGCGGATACCTCGTCCCGGCCTCGGAGGTCTCCGAGCTGCCCGTCTTCTGCAGCATCTACATCGACATCGGCGACGAGCAGTCGATGGACGACGACCTGTCGACCTACTCGTCGCACCTGCTCAACATGAAGCACATGCTTGCCGGGGCGTCGTCTCAGACGCTGGTGCTCATCGACGAGTTCGGTTCGGGCACCGAGCCCATCATCGGCGGCGCCATCGCCGAGGCCATCCTCGAGCGGCTGCTCGAGAAGGGGTGCTACGGCGTCATCACGACCCACTACGCCAACATCAAATACTATGCGGCCAGCACCGAGGGGATTGCCAACGGCGCCATGGCCTTCGACGTGCAGCACATCCGGCCGCTCTTCCGTCTGGAGATGGGCAAGCCGGGCAGCTCGTTCGCCATCGAAATCGCCCGCAAAATCGGACTGCCCGAGGAGATTATCCGCGAGGCGGGCGAGAAGGCGGGCAGCGACCACATCAACATCGAGAAGCAGCTGCGCGAGATTGCGCGCGACAAGCACTACTGGGCGCAGAAGCGCGAGCGCATCCGTCTGACGGACCGCAAGGTCGAGGAGCTGGAGCGCAACTATGCCGAGCAGCTCTCGAAAATCCGCACCGAGCGGAACGAAATCATCCGCCGCGCCAAGCAGGAGGCCCAGGAGCTGGTCGCCGAGGCCAACCGCCAGATTGAGAACACCATCAAGACCATCCGCGAGGCGCAGGCCGACAAGGAGCTCACGCGCATGGCGCGCAAGGAGCTGGAGGAGTTCCGCGATACGGTCGAGCAGCGCGACGACGAGGAGCACGACGCCTCGGTGGCGCGCGAGATGGAGCGCATCGAGCGGCGGCGCCAGCGGCGGGCCGAGCGGCGCGAGCAGGAGGCTGCGGCAAAGAGCGATGCGGCACCGGCCGAGGCGCCCAAACCGCGCGAGGTGGAGGTCGGCTCGAAGGTCCGCATGGCGGGGCAGGAGATGGTCGGCGTGGTGCAGTCAATCAAGGGACGGCGGGCGCAGGTGGCCTTCGGGCAGATTCTCACGACCGTCGAGAAGGAGCGGCTGCAGGTGGTCTCGAACAACGAGTACCGCGAGGCGACGCGTCCCCAGACGGCGCGGACCCGCATCTCGGTCGACATCTCGGCGCGCAAGCTCAACTTCCGCGACCACATCGACGTGCGGGGCATGCGGGCCGCCGAGGCGCTCGAGGCGGTGCAGGACCTGGTGGACGATGCGCTGATGGTGGGCGTAAGCTCGGTGACCATCCTCCACGGAAAGGGCACCGGCGCGCTCAAGGAGGAGATTCGCCGCTACCTGCGGACGGTGCCCGAGGTGGTGAGCGCCGTCGACGAGCATGCCGACCGCGGCGGCGCCGGCATCACGGTGGTGACCTTCGATACGAACTGACCCGACGGCGCCGCTGCGCCCTCCGGACTCTGCCTTCCGCCCTCCGGCCGGCGGAGCGGGCGGCAGGATGCACTCCCTTCGGGGCCGCGCTCCCTTCGGGGGGGGGAAAACGGACTGCGGAGTGCCGGCGCCGGAGCAAGGGCCGGGGCCAAAGGCCGGAGTCAAAGGCCGGAGCAAGGGCCGGAACAAGACCCGGAGCAGCTGTCCGGGCTGCTGTCCGAGCGAATGCCCGGGCAACTGCCCGACGCAAAGGGCCGGAACAAAGAGATGGAACCTTTTAGTTTAGTGATTCGTTCATGAAATACCTTCTTTCGCAGATTGCCGCCATCGTGGGCGGCAGCCTGTACGGGGCGGACGCCGAGGTCCGCTCGGTGGTGACCGACAGCCGCTCGCTCTCGTGCGAGTTCGGCTCGGCCCCGATGTTTGTCGCCATGCGCGGCGCCAACCACGATTCGCACGACTTCGTGCGCGAAATGCAGAGCCGGGGGGTGAAGTCCTTTCTGGTAGAACGCCGCCTGGAGGAGCTCGAGGAGGGCACGTGCGGCTTCGTGGTGGTCGACCACGCCATTGCGGCGCTGCAGCGTCTGGCGGCCTACCACCGCGCGCAGTTCCACGGGACGGTAGTGGGCATCACCGGCTCGAACGGCAAAACGGTCATCAAGGAGTGGATTGTCGAGGAGCTGCCCGCCGGCGTGAAGTTCTACCGCTCGCCCAAGAGCTACAACTCGCAGCTGGGCGTGCCCCTCTCGGTGCTGATGCTCGAGGGCGACGAGGAGCTGGCGATTTTCGAGGCGGGCATCTCGCGTCCGGGCGAAATGGCGCGTCTGGAGCGCATCATCCGCCCCGACGAGGTGGTCTTCACCTCGATTGGCGACGCCCACCAGGAGAACTTCCTGAGCCTCGAGCAGAAGTGCGACGAGAAGATGGTGCTGGCCCGCAGCGCCCGCAAAATCATCTACCACAGCTACTACGAGCCGCTCGGCGCGATGATTGAGGCCCGCTTCCCGGAGCGCCGGCCGGTCGATGCCGCCCGCTTCCCCGAGGTGGCGGAGAGCGTCGTGGGCAACGCCGCCTCGCGCCGCAACGCCCAGATTGTCGAGGCCTTCTGTGCCGTGATGGGCTATCCGGCCCCGAGCTTTGCCTCGGCACCCGCGGTGGCCATGCGCCTCGAGGTGAAGGAGGGTATCAACGACTCGGTGCTGGTCAACGACGCCTACAACCTCGACCTCAACTCGCTGGCGCTGGCGCTCGACTACCTCCACAACATCGCCCTCTCGCGCCGCAAGACGCTCGTGCTGTCGGACATCCCCCAGAGCGGCCTGCCCGACGAGGAGCTCTACGCCCGCGTGGCCGGCATGGTCGAGCGGGCCGGCGTGGAGTACTTCATCGGCATCGGCCCGCGGCTGCGCCGCTTTGCCGGGCTCTTCAACTGCCGGCGCTCCTTCTACGCCTCGACCGACGAGTGCATCGCCCGCATCCCGCGCGAGGCGGTGGCCGGCTGCACGGTGCTGCTCAAGGGGGCGCGCGACTACCGCTTCGAGAAGCTGGCCCACGCCCTCTCGCGCAAGAGCCATACGACGGTGCTCGAGGTCGACCTCGACGCCATGCGCGACAACCTCAACTACTTCCGCTCGAAGCTCTCCTTCGGCACGCGTCTGGTGGCGATGGTCAAGGCGGCCAGTTACGGTACGGGCGACTTCGAGGTGGCGCAGATGCTCCAGCACGAAGGGGTCGACTACCTGGCCGTCGCCTTTGCCGACGAAGGGGTGCTGCTGCGCGAGCGGGGCATCACAATGCCCGTGGTGGTGCTCAACGCCGATGCCGACAGCTTCGACGTGATGATTGCCAACCGTCTGGAGCCCGAAATCTACAGCTTCCACTCGCTCGAGGCCTTCGAGGCGGCGGCCGAGCAGGCCGGCGAGAGCCGCTATCCGATTCACATCAAGCTCGACACGGGGATGCACCGTCTGGGCTTTGTCGAGGAGGAGCTCCCGCACCTTGCCGAGCGGCTTCGTGCGACGACGCAGGTGCAGGTGGCCACCATCTTCTCGCACCTCAACTGCGCCGACATGCCCGAGGAGGACGAGTACACGCGGGTCCAGATTGCCCGCTTTGCGCGGATGAGCTCGCAGCTGGCCGAGGCGCTGCCCTACGGCGTCATCCGCCATACGGCCAATTCGGCCGCCATCGAGCGCTTTCCCGAGGCGCAGTTCGACATGTGCCGGCTGGGCATCGGGCTCTACGGCTTCGGCTGGCGCCACAATCCGGCGCTGCGCCCCGTGGCGACGCTCAAGACCCGCATCGTGCAGCTCAAACACCTCCGCGCGGGCGATACGGTGGGCTACGGCCGTGCCGGGAAGCTCGACCGCGATACGGTGACGGCGACCATCCCCGTGGGCTATGCCGACGGTCTGGACCGCCATCTGAGCTGCGGCCGCTGGTCGATGCGCGTCAAGGGGATGCCGGCCCCCATCGTGGGGCGCATCTGCATGGACAGCTGCATGATTGACGTGACGGACATCCCCGGCGTTGCGGAGGGCGACGAGGCGGTGATTTTCTCGGCCGAGCCGGGCAACGACCCCGAGACGATGGCCCAGGTACTCGGCACCATCTCCTACGAGGTGCTCACCTCCGTGTCGGGCCGCGTCAAGCGCATCTATCTCAAGGAGTAACATCTAAAAAGGACCGACCATGACATCGCAACCCGTGCGGAAGGGCACGCTCTATCTGATTCCCTGTCCCATCTCGGACGAAACGGCACCCTGGGAGGTGCTTCCCGCGGCCAACCGGGCCGTGATGGATGCGCTCGACTACTTCATCGTCGAGAACGTCCGCACGGCGCGGCGCTTCCTCTCGAAGGCAGGCGTCGCCCGCCCCATCGCCGAGCTGGAGTTCCGCGAACTGAACGAACATACGGCTGCCGGCCGCGAGGTCGAGGAGTTGGTGCGGCCGCTCGAGCAGGGGCGCTCGGCCGGCGTGATTTCCGAGGCGGGCGTGCCGGGCGTGGCCGACCCCGGGGCGCTGGTGGTCGAGGCGTGCCACCGCCGCGGCATCCGCGTGGTGCCGCTCGTGGGCCCCTCGTCGATTATCCTTGCGGTGATGGCCTCGGGTCTCAACGGACAGTCGTTCGCCTTCAACGGCTATCTGCCCGTCAAGGCGCCCGAACGGCAGCGCGCCATCCGCGCGCTCGAGCGGCGGGCCCGCACGGAGCATCAGTCGCAGCTCTTCATCGAGGCGCCCTACCGCAACGTGAAGCTGCTGGAGGAGCTGCTCACGGTCTGCGCCCCGGAGACGCGCCTGACGGTGGCGGCCGACCTCACGGCGCCGGGCGAGCTGGTCGAGACCCGTACGGTGGGGGAGTGGCGCGCGCATCCGCGTCCCGAGCTGAACCGGCGGCCTGCCATTTTCATCCTTGGATAACGCATTCGGCCGCTTGGTATGCATTTTGTGCCATAGATGTCGGAAAATATGAAAAAACACAGATATATGGAACAGGAAAAAGTTTATAACGAGGAGGTTAAGGACCGCGAGGGCTCCAAGGGAGCGAGCGGTGAACCTGCCGGCGAAGAGTCCGCACGTGCCAATATGGCAGACGGCGGTGAGGCCGCGCATGACACGATGTCAGAGGCGGATGCAGCCGACAAGAAGGCTTCCGACAAGGAGTCGGCCGAGGCCGCGAAGGAGGAGCAGAAGCCCGACCTCGAGGCCGAAATCGCCGAGTGGCGCGACAAGTACCTGCGTCTGCAGGCCGAATTCGACAACTACCGCAAGCGTACGCTGCGCGAGAAGATGGAGCTGGTGCAGACCGGCGGTCGCGACGTGCTGCTGGCGCTGCTGCCGGTGCGCGACGACGTGCAGCGCGCCGTCGAGGCGATGGAGAAGAGCGACGACATTGCGGCGCTGCGGGCGGGCGTCAACCTCATTGCCCAGAAGTTTACCGAGGCGCTGCGTCAGCGCGGCGTGACGGAGATTGAGGCCAAGGGCAACGAATTCGACGCCGATTTGCACGAGGCCGTGGCCAAGTTCGCGGCCGGCGAAGAGAACAAGGGTCGCGTCATCGATGTGGTCCAGACGGGTTACATGCTGGGCGACAAGGTGCTGCGATTCGCTAAAGTTGTTGTAGGAGAGTAGAACCATGGCAGAGAAAAGGGATTATTACGAGGTCCTGGGCGTTGCCAGGAACGCTAACGCAGACGAAATAAAGAAGGCCTACCGCAAGGCGGCCATCAAGTACCACCCGGACAAGAACCCCGGCGACAAGGAGGCCGAGGAGAAGTTCAAGGAGGCGGCCGAGGCATACGACGTGCTCTCGAATCCCGACAAGCGTGCGCGCTACGACCAGTACGGCCATGCCGGCATGAGCGGCGCGGCGGGCGGCGGAGCCGGCGGTTTCGGCGGCTTCAGCGGCGGCGGCTTCTCGATGGAGGATATCTTCTCGCAGTTCGGCGACATCTTCGGCGGCCACTTCGGCGGCGGAGGGTTCCGCTCGTCGTCGACGGGCGGCGGCCGGCGCGTGAACCGCGGCTCGGACATCCGCATCAAGGTCAAGCTGACGCTCGAGGAGATTGCCAACGGCGTGACCAAGAAGCTCAAAATCAACAAGACCGTAGCGTGCGACAAGTGCGGCGGCACGGGTGCCAAGGATGCCAACTCCTATGCAACCTGCTCGAAGTGCGGCGGTACGGGCTATGTGACGCGCGTCGAGAACACCTTCTTCGGCCGCATGCAGACGCAGGGTGTCTGCCCCACGTGCGGCGGTACGGGCAAGGTCATCACGGCCGCGTGCGACCAGTGCAAGGGCGAAGGGACGCTGCGCGGTCAGGAGGTGGTCGAAATCAAGATTCCGGCCGGCGTGGGCGAGGGCATGGTCCTCACCGTCTCGGGCAAGGGCAATGCGGCACGCCAGGGCGGCGTGAACGGCGATTTGCAGGTGCTCATCGAGGAGGAGCCGGACCCCGAACTGACGCGTGACGGCAACGACCTGATTCACAACCTGAACATCACGGTGACGACGGCCCTGCTGGGCGGTACGGTCGAAGTGCCGACCGTGGGCGGCCGCGCCAAAATCAAGATTGCGCCGGGAACCCATGCGGGCAAGGTGCTGCGTCTGGCGGGCAAGGGTCTGCCCGACGTGAACGGCTACGGCCGCGGCGACGAGCTGGTGGTGGTCGACATCACCATCCCCTCGAAGCTCACCTCCGAGGAGAAGCGCCTGGTCGAGCAGCTGGCCCAGCAGCCTTCGTTCCAGAAGGCCGAATCGGTCAAAAATCAGAATATCTTCGAGCGGATGAAGAGTTTCTTCCGTTAGCGGATAATAAATGGCGGGAAAAATTCGTACCTTTACCGGGTAAAGGGGCGGATTTTTCCCTTTTTTGTGCAACCACCAAACACTTGAAGCTATGTCCGGTTTCGGTCCCTACAAGAAGCATCCGAACAAATTCAACTACATACCGCGCTACTACGACCCCGAAAAGGAGGCCCGCGAGCAGCGCCGTGCCGAACTGCTCGGCAAACGGTCGGAGGACGAGGAGCGCGAGTACCGCCCCGGCCAGCTGATTCGCACGCAGCGCGAGGCACGTGCCGCACGCCGTTCCGAGGAGGAGCGGTCGGGCCGCCGCCAGATTTGGAAGATGATACTCGGCGTGGTCGTCATGCTGCTCATCATCGTGCTGCTCTTCCCGCGTCTGGCCCGCCTCTTCTTGTGGGTGCAGGGCTCGGCCCGCGAGCGTCAGGAGCAGGTTGTCGAGCAGCGCCGGCCGGCCAATGAGCTGGACCAGCGCGGTGTGAGCGACGTGGAGTGGCAGGCGCAGCCCATCACGGTGGTGCCGAACGATTATCAGGGGGAGGAGTAGACGGATGGCAGACAAAATCAGACTTCTGCCCGAGGTTGTCGCCAACCAGATTGCGGCCGGCGAGGTGGTCAACCGCCCCGCTTCGGTGGTGAAGGAGATGATGGAGAATGCCATCGATGCCGGAGCCACGGAGGTGAAGGTCAACTTCCGCGACGGCGGCCGCGACCTGATTCAGATTGTCGACAACGGCTGCGGCATGTCGCCCGTCGATGCCCGCATGGCCTTCGACCGCCATGCGACGAGCAAAATCCGTTCGGTCGAGGATATCTATGCGCTGCACACCTTCGGATTTCGCGGCGAGGCGCTCGCCTCGATTGCGGCCGTCTCGCAGGTCGAGCTGCGCACGCGCCAGGAGGGCGACGAGGTGGGTACGCGCACCGAAATCAACGGCGGCGTCTTCGTTTCGCAGGAGCCCGTGGCCTGCCCCGTGGGGTCGCAGTTCTTCGTGCGCAACCTCTTCTACAACGTGCCGGCGCGGCGCCGCTTCCTGGAGAAGAGCACTACGTCGTCGAACCAAATCAAGGCCGAATTCCAGCGCGTGGCGCTCTGCAATCCGCAGGTCGCCTTCGAGCTCTACTCCAACGACGCCCCGCTCTACCGGTTGAGGGCGGCGACGCTCGCCACGCGCATTGTCGACGTCATCGGGCGCCACATCAAGCAGAATCTGCTGGAGGTCTCGGCCGACACCTCAATCGCCTCGGTCGAGGGCTTCATCGGCCAGCCGGCTGCCGCCAAGAAGCGCAATACGGAGCAGTTCCTCTTCGTCAACGGCCGCTACTTCAAGAGCAGCTACCTCTACAGCGCCATCATGAAGGCCTACGAGAAGCTCATCCCCGGCAACTGCGCGCCCTCCTATTTCCTCTACCTGACGGTTGACCCGGCGCGCATCGACGTGAACGTCCATCCGCAGAAGACCGAGGTGAAGTTCGCCGACGAGGAGGCCGTATGGCAGATTATCAACGCTGCCGTGCGCGAGACGCTCGCCAAGACGGGCGCCGTGCCGATGATGGACTTCGACAGCGACCGTACGGTCGAGATTCCGGTGCTGCGCCGCGGCGCGCTCTACAGCGAACCCCCCGCGCAGTCGAACCTCGACTACAACCCCTTCCGCGAATCCTACATCGACCCGACGGCTCCCGACCCCAACGAGGAGTTCACGGGCTTCGATGTCCCCTATACGGTGCCCGACGCCTCGACGGAGGTGGCCGACAGCGCCGCCTCCTTCGCGCCGCGCGCCGGAGCCCGGCAGCCGGGCGGTGCCGGCATTCCGGCATTCCGTCCTTCCGATGCCGGCCCGGCTGGGGAGCCGGACGAGGCCGATGCGGCCCCCTGGCGGAGCCTTTCGCCGGGTGCCACCGCTTTTGACGCATTCGACGGCGGAGCCTCGGCCGAGGAGTTCGACGACATCGTCTCGCCGAGTGAGCAGGGCACCGCAGGGGAGGAGGAGAGCGAGCTGGAGTTCGTCTCCTCGTCGGTGGGCGAGCAGCAGCAGCTTCAGCTCGACGGCGGGGCGCCCGCCTTTGCCGGGGCCATTCCGCTGGCGGGCGGATACGCCGCCGCCTCGTACGGCGGACGGCTGGTGGCAGTCGACCTGCGGCGTGCCCGCGAGCGGGTGCTCTACGAATACTATCTGGCGACGCTGAGCTCGGGTGCGGCGCCCAGCCAGCAGCTGCTCTTCCCCGAGCATCTGCTCCTCTCGGAGGAGGAGTATGCGCTGCTCGAGGAGCATTCGGTCGAGGTGGCGGCGCTGGGCTTCGACCTCGACTTCGGGGGCGGCGGCTCCATCGACGTCAAGGGGCTCCCGGCCGAGATTTCGGCCGAAGGGGTCGACATGCTGCTCTACGAGCTGCTGCAGCAGTTCGACACGCCGGTGGGGGCGGCTGACGCCCGGCGCGAAAAGGTGGCCGCCGTCATGGCCCGCAGCGCAACGCGCGGGGCGAAGGCCTCCTTTGCCCGGGAGGAGGTGCAGGCGCTGCTCGACCGCCTTGCGGCGTGCGGCAACCCTAGCTTTACCCCCTCGGGCAAGCGCATCATGGCCGAGTTCACGGCCGAAGATATTCGCGCGCGGCTCGGGTGACTTCGCCGATAATTTGTTACCTTTGCATGGCGGCCCGGCACGGCGTTGATGCGCTTCCCGAGGCTGGACAACGTTAGAGAAGTAAAAGAGATTTTCCGTTATGAACCGCACTTTCCAGACACCCCCCGTGGTGCTCAATCTGATAATCATCAACGTGCTGGTCTACATGGCCACGGCGCTGCTGCCGCTGGGGAAGTGGATTTTCGGCTTCGGCTCGCTCTTCTGGGTGGGCAACCCGCTCTTCCACACCTACCAGTTCGTCACCTACATGTTCCTGCATGCCAACTTCGAGCATGTCTTCTTCAACATGTTTGCGCTGTGGATGTTCGGCCGCACACTCGAGTACGAGCTCGGCTCGCGCCGCTTCCTGGTCTACTACATGGTCTGCGGCATCGGCGCGGCGCTCATCCAGATGCTCGCCGCATGGGCCTCGGGCGAATACTACATCCAGCTGGTCGGCGCCTCGGGTGCCGTCATGGGGCTGCTGCTCGCCTTCGGCGTGATGCATCCCAACGCGATGATTGTGCTGCTCATCCCGCCCATCCCGATGAAGGCCAAGTGGTTCGTCATCATCTACGGCGTCATCGAGCTCTTCCTGGGCTGGACCGGCTACGGCGGCAACGTGGCCCATTTCGCCCACGTGGGAGGCATGTTGTGGGGATTCCTGCTGCTCCACTACTGGAAGCGGCGCGGAAACATCTATTTCTGATTTCTGATGTTCAACCCTGCGGAGTATGTCCGAATATTACGATGAATACCGGAGCGGCAACGGCCGCAAGCGGAGCCGCCGCGGTGCGGTGATGCTGCTGCTCGATGTCGTGATGACGGTGCTGGCCTATCTGGCCGTCGTGGCGATGGTGCTGACGCTGTGTGCGCCCTACGTCCACCCGGCGGGCTCGCGGTTTTTCCCGATTCTGGGGCTGGGTGCGCCGCTGACCTACGTCGCCACCGTGCTGCTGGCCCTCTACTGGGTCATCCGCTGGCGGTGGGGACGCGCCGGAATGCTGCTCGTCTGCGTCGTGGCGGGGCTCTTCCGGCTGGGGCTCTACTACAAGCCCGAGTTCCGCCGCGCCTACGAGACCGAGGAGTACGGCCGCGATGCCTTCAAGGTGCTCTCCTACAACATCCGGGGCTTCTACTATCCCAAAGTGGGGTGGCAGGAGGGGCCTATCGCCGGCCTTCTGGGCGAGCAGGAGCCCGACATCATCTGCCTGCAGGAGTTCGACCACCGGAAGGCGGCCGAGAGCGAGGCCTTCTCGCAGCTGGCCGGCCGCTACCGCATGACGCTCGGCAACCGCACCGAGGAGCAGAACCGCGCGGAGCGGGGCAGCCAGCAGGCCATCCTGAGCCGCTACCGGATTCTGCGCTCGGGGACCATCATCCCCCGCACCTCCATCTGGGCCGACCTGCTGGTGGGTGAGGATACCGTCCGGGTCTTCAACAACCACCTCCATTCGACCGAAATCACGGTGCACGACGCCAAATACCTCACCACGCACCGCTACGTTTCGGATACGGCGCGCGAGGAGAAAATCCGCAGCATCCTCTCCCGCCTGTGCCGCAACAGCGTGCTGCGGGCCGAGCAGGTCGATACGATTCGCAGCGTGATGGCGGCGACGCCCTACCGGATGATTGTCTGCGGCGACTTCAACGACACCCCCATGTCGTACGTCTACCGCCGCATGGCGCGCGGGCTGACCGACGCCTTCCGCAGCTGCGGCCGCGGCTACTCCTATACCTTCCAGGGCTTCTTCAACACGCTGCGCATCGACTACGTGCTCACGTCCGACGGACTTGAGCCCCTCTCCTACGAGGTGCCCCAGGTCGATTATTCGGACCACCTGCCGGTGGTCGTGCGCCTCAGGCGAAACGATGAAAACGACTAAAACCAAACCGATATGATTCTCGACACACTGCAGAACAGCGCCCTCTACAACGCGCTTTCGCCCCGCATGGCCCGGGCCTTCGAACACATTGCCCGCATCGACTGGACGACCATCGAACCGGGTACCCACGAACTCGACGGCCGCGATATTTACGTCAACGTGATGGACGTCGAGCTGAAGCGTCCCGTGGATGCCAAGCTCGAGGTGCACAACGCCTACATCGACATCCAGGTGCTCATCCGCGGCGAGCGTGAGGCCTTCGGCTGGAGCCCCCGCGCCGACGTGCGCAAGCCGCTGGGCGAGTTCGACACCGAGAAGGACATCCGCTTCTACGACGACGAGCCGCAGTGCTACTATACGCTGCGTCCGGGGCAGTTCACGATTCTGCTGCCCGAGGATGCCCACGCTCCGATGGTGGGCGAGGGGTCGATTCGCAAGATTATTGTCAAGGTCCGCAAGTAGCGCCCTCGGTGGCCGTTGACCCTCCACGTCCGCGATGAACGCGATGAAGATTTTGTCCGGAATCCTGCTTGCCGCCCTCGTGCTGGGGTGCGGCGGCTGTGCCGGGGCTCCCGAAGAGCCCGTGAGCACGCTCCTCTTCGCCCCCGGCGACGGTGGTTCGAAGTATTACCGCATTCCGGCGCTGGTGACGGCCGACGACGGCTCGCTGGTGGCCGTGGCCGACCGCCGGCTCGAGTCGATGGGCGACCTGCCCAACAAAATCGACCTCGTGGCGCGGCGCAGCACCGACGGGGGCCGTACCTGGTCCTCCGTCATTCCGATTGCCGAACACCGCGGCGACTGCGGCTACGGCGATGCGGCGCTGGTGAGCGATGCCCGCTCGGGCGAGCTGCTCTGCATCTTCGCCTCGGGGCGCGGGCTGTGGGAGTCGACGCCCGAGGCGCCGATTGACATCAACATCTGCCGGAGCGGCGATTTTGGGCAGACGTGGTCCGCGCCCGAATGCATCACGCCCCAACTGTGGGGCGCGGCCTGCGCAAATCCCCTCTCGCGGGGGTGGTACGGCGCCTTTGCCGCCTCGGGGCGTGCGCTGCAGCTGCGCGACGGGACGCTGCTCTTCGTCGTGGCGGCCCGTACGGGACGCGAGGCCCCGCCGCTGGTCAACTATGTCTGTATGTCGGAGGATGGCGGCCGCAGCTGGCGCCTGCTGCCCACGCCGGTCGATATGAACGGCGACGAGGCGAAGCTCGTCGAGCGGGCCGACGGCAGCTGGCTGATGAGCATCCGCAATCCGGCCAAGGGGCGGCGCAAGTATGCCCTTTCTGCGGACCGCGGCGCGACGTGGAGCGAGCCGCAGCGGTGGGAGGATATGCCTTCGCCCGCCTGCAACGGCGATATCGTGCGCTATACGCTGCGCGTCGAGGGTGCCCGGCGCAATCGGATGCTGCACTCGATTCCGCTCGATTCGGTCGAGCGGCGCAACGTCTCGGTGCTGCTCAGCTACGACGAGGGGCGTACGTGGCCCGTGCGGCGGAGCGTCTGGAGCGGTGATGCCGGCTATTCGTCGCTCACGGTGCTGCCCGACGGCGATATCGGCCTTCTGACCGAGGTGGGCAACTGGGAGCGCGGCTTCGAAATCTACTTCACGCGTCTGACCCCCGAGTGGCTCACCCGCGGGGAGGATGACGGGCAGTAGCACGCAAGGCTCCGGGAGCCGTCTATCCGTAATATGCAAAAAGAGAGCGTGGGCAAGACCAACAGGTCTTGCCCACGCTCTTTATGTGTTCCGGGTCTCTTCCGGCTTCGGTCCGGCAGCCCTTCCGCTTCCTGCCTCCTGCCTTCCGCCCGGCACCATGTTCGCGCCGGGTCGCCGGCACGGGGCCGGCTATTTGCCGATTGCGTAGTAGCGGAACCCCTCGGCGATGACCTCCTGCTTGTCGAAGATGTTGCGCCCGTCGACCAGGATGTTGTCGCGCATCGCCTCGTGCAGCCGCGACCAGGTCGGCATGCGGAACTGCTTCCATTCGGTCATCAGCGCCACGGCGTCGGCCCCTTCGGCCGCCTCGTATATCGAGCGGGTGTAGATGACCTGCTCGCCGATGCGGCGTCGGCACTCGTCCATCGCCACCGGGTCGTAGACCCGCACGGTTGCTCCCGCCTTGAGCAGACGGTCGATAACCACCAGCGCCGGAGCCTCGCGCATATCGTCCGTCTCGGGCTTGAAGGCGAGTCCCCACAGCGCCACGGTACGCCCCTTCAGCTCGCCGCCCAGCGCCTTGCAGAGCTTCTCGTAGACAATCGACTTCTGCCGTTCGTTGACCCGCTCGACCGCCTCGATGACCTCCATCGTGTAGCCGTATTCGCGCCCCGTGTGGGCAAGCGCCTTGACATCCTTCGGGAAGCAGGAGCCTCCGTAGCCGCAGCCCGGATAGAGGAACTTGGTGCCGATGCGTGCGTCGGCGCCGATGCCCTTGCGGACCATCTCCACGTCGGCGCCCACGTGGTCGCAGAGGTTGGCGATGTCGTTCATGAACGAGATGCGCGTGGCCAGCATGGCGTTGGCGGCATATTTGGTCATCTCGGCCGAGGAGATGTCCATGAACAGCACGCGGTAGTTGTTAATCAGGAAGGGACGGTAGAGCTTCGACATGAGCGTGCGCGCCCGCTCGCTCTCGACGCCCACCACCACGCGGTCGGGCGACATGAAGTCCTTGATGGCGGCACCCTCCTTGAGAAATTCGGGGTTCGAGGCGACGTCGAACTCCACGTCGCAGCCGCGGCGGCCGAGCTCCTCGCGGATGACGGCCTTGATTTTGCGGGCCGTGCCGACGGGCACCGTGCTCTTGGTCACCAGCAGCGTGTATTTGCGGATGTTGCGGCCGAAGGTGCGGGCCACCTCGAGCACGTACTTGAGGTCGGCCGAACCGTCCTCGTCGGGCGGGGTGCCGACCGCCGAGAAGACCACCTCTACCTGGTCGAGGCACGAGCAGAGGTCGGTGGTGAAGTGCAGCCGGCCTGCGCCGACATTGCGTGCGACGAGCTCGTCGAGCCCCGGCTCGTAAATCGGAATGACGCCCTGCAGCAGGCTGTCGATTTTTTCACGGTTGGTGTCCACGCAGGTGACGTCGAGTCCCATCTCGGCGAAGCATGCGCCCGAGACCAGTCCCACGTATCCGGTTCCTACGATTGCGATTTTCATTGGGTTGCGGTTTCTGCCCGAAAACGGGGCATCCGCTTTACCGCCAGGCGGAAAGAATGCGGCGGCCGTTTTTGCCCGTGAGCAGACTCTTCGGGACGGGTTCCGGCCGGCAGACGCACTGCGGACGTATCGTTTTCGTTCGGTTGAACAATTGGGTTCGGATGGCTCCGCGCAGGTGCGGAGGCGTATCGGAGGGGGTTATCCGTCGGGGGGGCGGACGGTCGGCCGATACCCGGCAAAAGTAGCTCATATTCCCGAGAAATGCAAATAAATTGCCCTGAGAGCCGGACCTTTGCATCTTCCAAAGAAGCCCCGGTGTCCCGACAGCCCGACGCCCGACGCTTCGACGCTTCGACGCTCCGGCAGCCCGATGCTTGATGTCTCGGAGTTCCGGCACCGTCTTCCGGCTGCACACCTTGTCGCGACCCATCGGCCTCCGCTTGCCCGCGGGGAATGCACAATGCGCCGACGGCCGCCCTGTCCGGGCAGCTGTCGGCGCGGTATGGTATGCACTCGGAGCTTCGGCGTGCCGGCGGTCCGGACCGCCGAAGCAGGGGACCGTCGTGTGGCGGGTGCTCCGCAGCGGTTAGTGCGGGTAGAGCGGATTGCCCGTCTCGTCGACATCGACCCAGTCGGTGACGCCGACCGAGGGGAAGGTGACCGTGTTGGCGTCGATGACGGCCAGATACTGGTAGGAATTTCCGGCCTGGAGCTCCCCGTCGGGTACGGGAACCTGGACGGTGTAGACGTGGGGCGTGGGGTCGTAGTTCATGTTGAGCGTCAGCGTGAGCGTCATCGGCGAGGTGGTCTGCAGCGGCAGCATCGTATATTGGAGCTTCATGCCGTTGATGCCCATCGCGGCGGGCTGCGTGGCGTATTCCGTGGCGGGGGTGATGATGCCGGTGGTCAGGTCCATGCTGGCGCCCGGCTGCGGCACGGTGATGGTTGCCGAAGCGATGGATTGCAGCACGACCCCCGTGCCGGCCTGGATTTCGAAGCATACCTGCGTGGCCGAGTGGTTCAGCACAATCGGCACGGTCACCTGCGAACCGTCGATTTCATAGTCGGCGCACCCCCACCAGAGGTAGTCCACGCCGTTGGAGAGCGCCACCGAGGTGCCCATCTGGAAGGTCGGCGGCACCAGGTCGTTGTTCGTCGAGACGGCGTAGAAGTCGAAGGTGCCGTTGCTCAGGTACATCTTGTAGCCGCTCTGCCCCGTCAGCATGCCGGCCTGCTGGGCCGTATAGGTGCCGCGGGCCATCGGCGAGGTGGAGTGGGTCTCGTCCGTGCCGCCGTGATAGGCGAATATCCGCACGACGGTCCCCTCGGCAATGGGGGACATCGAGCGGGTCATGTTGATGCTTTCGACCGTGGCGTGGAACCCCACGAGGTTGTCGGCCGCAGCGGTACCGTCGTCCGACGAGCCGGAGGAGCCTTGCGAGGAGGTGTTGCCCCCTTCGTCGATGGTGATGGTTGTCTTGGAGCATCCGCCGAGCAGCAGCGCCGCTGCCGCAAGCAGGGAGAGCATTCCCGTAAATCGAGTTGTTTTCATGGTGTGTGAATCGGATATAAGGTGTTTGCCCGATTCACGCAACATCTGTGCCGCAGCGCAACGGAAGCAGTGGAGCTGGTCCCAGCCGTCTTCGTGAAAGACGTGGGGCCCGCCCGGGGTCTCCCCCCTTTACGCCATCCACGCATGCTGGGGCGGAAAAGCGGGGTTGAGGGTATGCGGGCGAAGGCCGCTCTGTTCGGGGCAGCCTACCGGAGCAGCTGTTCGATGAGGGCGGTCAGCTCGGCAAACGTCTCGGGCGAGTAGCCCGCACGGCTGGCTACCACCGTGCCGTCGGGGTCGATGAGGATGTTGCGCGGCACATAGCGCGTGGCATAGAGGCCGTAGATGCTTCCGTCGGGGTCGACGCCGATGGGGAAGTCATAGCCTTGCGTGGAGGCAAAGGCCCCGACCGTCTCTGTGCTCTCCTCGCGGGCAACGGGCAGAAAGAGGAACTTCCTCCCGCCGAAGCGTCGGGCGAGCTCCTGCGGAACCTCCGCCATCTCGCGCCCGCACTCGGGACACCACGTATTCCAGAAGGTGAGCAGCACAACCTCGCCCCGCAGCGACGAGAGGGTCGTCGACGTGCCGTCAAGCATCTCGACGGTGAAGTCCGGGGCGGGCTCACCGTCGCCGACGAGCGTCGTCGCGGCGATGTCGTCGTCGTTGTCACGGATGCATCCCGAATTCGTTGCAGCCAGCAGCAGTACGGCTGCCAGGCAGAGTTTCGCAAGTGGAAAGATACGAGGAGTCATGATTCGGCCGGTTTTGGAGCGCCCCGCCCGCCGTTTCGGGACGGGTGACGCCCTTTTCAACTTTCCAAGATAACAATTTTTTTTGAGAAAATGGATGGCAATAATGATAAATGTATACGATTCCGGCCATGTTCATTTTGGGGCGAAATTTGGTACGTGAATTCGGCGCGTTTTTGCTCTTGTCACGACGATTATTTTTTAATACATTGAAAATCAATGTATTAAAAAATTGAGGGGGGGGGATTTTTTGATTTTTAACAGACCAAAACTTGTTTTTTTGAATAGTTTGTCTTATATTCGTAAGACGGAATCGTTTGAAGGGATGAACTGTCCGATGCGGGAGATGAGCGTGGAGCGGTAAAAATCGGACGAAATGGAACTTTTTCGTGGCTATGTTCGCAAAGGTATTTTACTCCATAGCTCATTTTGTCTTTATTCTGCATCTGCTTTTTGCCTGCGTGTTGTGGCTTCGCGCCCGCGGGAATGTGAAGATGCAGGCGCTTGCGCTGCTCATGGCGCTTCTGGCGGCCTTCTTTCTGCTCAAGCTGTGGGCTTTCGGCCTTGTGCTGCATCCGCTCGATTTGCGCCCGGCGCTCATGAGCGGATATGTCACCATGGTACTCTGCATGGTGCCCCGAATCTGGTTTACCTCGCCCCGGACCGTGTTCCGGAATTCGGTGAGCGTCCTTCTGCCAGGGCTCTTCCCGCTGTTTCTCTATCTGATAGCCCGTCTGTCGGGGGTGCAGTTTCATGAATTGGAGTTCGACGTTTCGCTGTGGAGCGTGCTTTCGCGCCCCGACGTCTGGCTGCGTCTGTTGATGTTTCTGCCGATTCCCTGGTATGCCATCCGGTCGTTCCGGATTCTGTGTCGTGTAGCCGTCGAGAAGCACTCGGCCTGTGCACGGGTCTATGCGGTGGGGTGCCTTGGGTTCATTCCCGCATACCTCTTTGTCTTTCTCGACGGTTCGATGCCTTCGCAGCTCGGCGTGCAGCTCTACTTCCTGCTTTTCGACAGTGTGCTGGTCTATCTGGTGCTTTTCGGCGTGCACGAATGCTTCGGGGCGGAAAAATTCCCCCCCCCCGGGCGTAAATACCTCTTTTGAGTCTGTAACGGATTCTTTGTCAGCTGATTGTGCGGACGGATGCGGGCCGCTTCCAGCCTCTGAATCCGCCTCTGAAACGGGAGCTGACACCCCCGTGCAGCCCGGAGCCGTTCCGGAGCCCAAATCGATAAGTCCGCTCTATGCGCGTCTGGAGAGTTACATGCAGCACGACGAACCGTGGCGGAATCCCGAACTCACGCTGGCCGATGTCGTTTCAATGCTCTATACCAACCGCACTTCGCTGGCCCAGGCAATCCGTGAGGCCGGGTATGCCGGCTTCAAGGAGTATGTCGGCTACTACCGCATCCGGGAGTTCAAACGTCTGGTCGGATTGGGCAGGGTTGAGTCTCTCGAGCAGGGCTTTCGAGCCGTAGGTTTCCGGTCCAAAACCACGGCTTTCCGCAATTTCTCCCGCTTCGAAGAGATGACCCCCATGGAGTATGTCCGCCGCCATTCTCCGGTCGCTGTCAGAGAGTAGTTTTTTGTCTTTTTGGAATCACCTTGTTTTTACGGTACCATTTTGGCCTTTTTACTGCTAAAATGGAACCAAATCATTGTCGTTTTTCCTCTGAATTGAGTAAACGGATTTATAATTTTGCCCTCACGAAAGTACCTCCGATAGAACGTTGTTCCATCGGGGGCAGCTAACTTTTCGAAAAGGGTATATGAAAAAAATTCTGTCCATTTTCCTTTTTGCGGTGTTATGCGGCGGGCTTCACGCGGTGAAGGCCCAGCAGACGGAGCGCTCTACGCGCGTGGAGAAGGTGGCCGTTAAAACCAATTTGCTTTATTGGGCGACGACGACTCCCAATGCCGGATTTGAGTTCGGGCTCGGAAAGAAAACGACGCTCGACATTTCGGGTGGATACAACCCCTGGACGCTCAACAGCGACAAAAACCGCAAGGTGAAGCACTTCCTGGTCAAGCCGGAGTTCCGCTACTGGCTCTGCGAACGCTTTCAGGGACACTTCTTCGGCGTACATGCCGGTTACGGCGAATATAATATAAGTGCGGTGCACATTCCGCTCATCAATACCTCGGGCGACAACCGCTATCAGGGCTGGGGCGCCGGCGTGGGTATCTCCTACGGCTATTCCTGGATTCTGGGCCGCCGCTGGAACCTCGAGGCGACCATCGGCGTGGGGTATGTCTATTTCGACTACAAGCGTTACGACTGCGTGACCTGCGGACCGTTCCGCGAGGCGGGCACCAAGCACTATTTCGGACCGACGAAGCTCGGCATTTCGTTAATTTACATGATTAAGTGATGAAGACGCTCAAGTATGCCATCGGTGCGGCATGGGTGCTCCTTCCCCTGCTTGCCTGGAGCCAGAACCGGGTTGAGCTCTCCGAGCAGCGGATTGAGCGCAACCGCCAGCAGATTACCGTACGTTTCACGGTGGAGTCCGACAAGCGGACCCCCGCCCGCAACTTCAAGACGGTGCTTTCGCCCTATCTGTTCGACGGCGACGATACGCTCCGTCTGCCCGAAGCCGAGGTGGTCGGCCATCGCCGGATGCTCCGCGACCGTCAGGAGCGGCTGCTCCGCGGCGAGCGCGGCGAGGCGCCCGATGCCAACCGCGTCGAGGCGGGCGAGGAGTTGGTCTACAGCTGCACGGTCCCCTACGAGCGGTGGATGAAGGATTTGTCGCTCGGCGTAGGCCAGCGCTGCGAGGGGTGCGGTGAAAGCACGCCGCTGGGTCGTCAGGTCGAACTGGCCGACGTGAAGGTCTACGAGGAGCCCGACCCCGCCATGCCGTTCGAGGCGCGTCGTGCCCCGCAGTTGAAGGAGGCCAACCGCCGCTGGCTCTTTTCGAAGCGCGACATGGTCATCCACTACGAGGTGGCCAGCACCTCTATCGACGTCGACGCCTTCGACAATGCCGCAACGCTCGAGGAGATTATGGCGGCGCTGAATACGGTGCTCGACGACCCCGACCGTCGGCTGAACCGAATCGAGCTGTCGGGATACGCCTCGCCCGAGGGTCGTCTGCAGCTTAACATCGAGTTGAGCCAGGGACGTGCCGAAGCGCTGCGCGACTACCTGATGCAGCAGCTTCCGGAGCTGAAGCGCGAGAATTTCGAGCTCATCAACGGCGCCATCAACTGGGAGGGGCTGCGCCGCAAGGTCGAGGCCTCCGACATGCAGTACCGCGACGAGGTGCTCGACATCATCGACAACGTGCCGGCCGAGAAGGGGCGCAACCACCAGCTGATGGGGTTGCGTGCGGGCAATCCCTACCGCTACATGATGAAGCACTTCTTCCCCGAGCTGCGCAACGCCTGCTACATTTCGGTCTACTACGACGTGCTGGAGGATACGGCTGCCGACACCATCAACCGTGCCATGGCGCTCATCCGCGAGGGCCGCTATGCCGAGGCGCGCGAGATGCTGCGTGAGGTGGAGTCCGACCCGCGGGCCTTCAACGCCATCGGCGTGAGCCTGATGATGCAGCAGCAGGAAGAGAAGGCGCGCGAGTGGTTCTCCCGTGCCCTTGCCGAGGGCGACCCCGCCGAGGCGGAGCTGGTGCGTGAGAATCTGAAGCAAATCGAAAACTATTGACAAGACCTGAGCCTCCCCGGCCGAAAGGTGTGGAACACATGCCGGCCATCGGCCGCGAAGGGGGATGCAAGCCTGCAGTAAACCAAACAAACAATAATTTACAACA
Organism: Alistipes sp. An31A; assembly: GCF_002159425.1. NCBI lineage: Bacteria > Pseudomonadati > Bacteroidota > Bacteroidia > Bacteroidales > Rikenellaceae > Alistipes > Alistipes sp. An31A. Next base: position 164,950 of record NZ_NFIO01000003.1, on the reverse strand, counting down.
ACCTTTAATTTATCAAGTTATGAAGAAAATTTTATTCGGAATCATGGCTGTTGCCATGATGGCTTCCTGCTCCAGCGAGGAGAACGTCGGTGGCGAGCCGGGAACGGGTGAAGTGAAGAAGGTCTCGATTGTCGTGAAGAACGCGGCTCTGACGCGTGCCTTCGCCGACGCTGAGGATACGCCGGTTGCCAACAACCTGAAGTTCATCTTCACTACGTCGAGCGGCGTGATTACTGAGGACTTTGACGAGGCTTCGACCAAGGCTTCTTATGGCCCCTATGAGGTTTCGACCAGCGCTCAGAAGCTCTACGTTGTAGCCAACGCCCAGGGCGTAGCCGAGATTACGGCCACCAAGGGTGCGAACATCAGCACCGTTGAGGGAACGCTCTTCTCGCTCGAGAACCAGACCATCGCAGGCGCCATCCTCTATGGCTCGAACACGACGGCCTTCGAGCTTGACCCCGACGCCGGTGCCAACCACTACAAGACCTCGGTTCAGATTGCTCCGAGCGTAGCCCGCATCCAGATTGCCAAGGTCTCGTCGAAGCCTGCTCAGGGCGACGCCATCGTTGCCGGTGACGTGAAGGGCTTCACGCTCAAGGGCATCTATGTAGACCACTACTACCAGAACGCCACCATCGCAGGTGAGGGTGATACGATGATTGACCTCGACTGGTCGACCACGCCGACGTTCACGGATTACATGTGCACCGAGTTCACGCCCGCAACCACGGCTCAGCTTCAGGGTGTCAATGCAGAGGTTGCTCCCGAGGGCCACACCTACTGGGACTATGCCGTAGCAGCCGGTGAGGCTTCGCACATCGTGCTCCACCTCGAGACGGTTACCCGTCGCAACGTGCTCGATACCGACGACATCACGGAGAACAACCAGTATGTCGAGGTGCTGACCTTCAACAAGTCGGGTGACCCTGTGACCAACTTCGAGCCGGGTACGATTTACCGCATCAGCAACATCCAGTTCTCGACCGACAACCTGACCCCGCAGCCGGGTATCGAGGCCAAGTACGTTACGGCTACCGTTGAGGTGCTGAAGTGGAACGTCGAGGAGATTACTCCCGAGTTGTAGTCCATCCTTTCTGCCTGTGTCATACGGGGTGCGGAGCGGCGAGCTCCGCTCCGCACCCTTTTTCAAAAAAAGCTTCACATTAAGATTCGCACGAATGTCAATGAGATGTAAAATAACCGGACTCGCCCTGACGCTGCTGCTGTCGGGTGCGGCGGGGTGCATCAGGGAGGACCTTTCGGGCTGCCGCCCCGGGGTCGGCGTGGTGTACGAATATTCGTTGAACAGCGAGCAGGAGAACCTCTTCGGCTCCGAGGTCGACAAGGTGACGACCTACGCCTTCGACGAGAATGGAATATTCGTCGGTTCATACTCCGACGCGGGCGAACATCTGACCAACGACTACCGGATGGTGCTGCCGCTGCCCGACGGCGTCTATACGCTCGTGGTGTGGGCCGGACCTCTGGGTGACTACATCGTGGGGGACAACTCCACGTCCGATTTCTCCGCACCGGAGGCCGGTGTGACCCGAATCGAGAATTTCATGTTGAAATACCGCGTCGACGGTGAGCCTGCCGTGGACTCCGACGTGGATGATTTGTACCACGGCATCATCACAGGGGTGGTCTCCGACTATACGCGGAGCAACACCTATACCGTGTCGCTGACCAAGAATACGAGTGACGTGCGTGTCACGCTGGTCGATACGACACCCGGAAATACGACCGACGGTTCTGCCGCAGGTCGGGCTGACGACCGGTTCGAGGTCTACTGCACCTCGGCCAACGGACGCTACAACGCCGACAATACGCTGGGGGATGGAGCCCTCACTCTGACATATACTCCCTACGACCGCACCGATGCGGGGCAGGAGAGCCGGCAGACGATGTCGATGCTTCGACTGATGGCCGACCGCTCGTGCCAGTCCATGCTGGTGGTGCACGACAAGGAGCAGAATACCGATATCTACCGCAAGTCGCTCATCGAAGCCATCATGGAGAATCCCGCGCTTGCGACCCAGGAGGACCTCGACCGTGAGGACCTGTTCGACTTCCGTATCAAGCTGGAGATGAACGTGGTCGCCGAGGTGTGGATTAACGGCTGGAAAATCGTCGATATCACTCCCGACCTTTGACGCGGGAGCGTTGGAACCTGCTAACATGCGTATGTCATGAAACATGCATTGAAAATAGGAATATGGCTGCTTGCGGCTCTCACGGTCTTTTCGTGCCAGAAGGAGCGCGGTGCCGGTGCCGTGGGCGAGCGCGACCTCTTCGTCTCGCTCGACACGCGTGCGGCCGACGAGAACGTGGCGCAGAACGACAACCTGTTCCGGAGCCTGGTCTTCTACTTCTTCACCGACGACGGCACCAACAGCAAGACCGTCTTTAGGAGCTTTACCCCCGGACGGGATACCTACGAGGAGGTCTTCCGTCTGCCTGTCGAGGCGACGCGCGCGGTGGTCATCGCCAACTACGAGGACAGCGACCTGGAGCGCACGCTCTCGCTGACGATGAACTACGACGAGCTGACGAGCCTCGTGGCGACCAAGTTGCTTGACTTCCAGCCCGACCAGCTGCTCATGCTGGGCGAGGCCGCGGTGCCGCAGAGCGGTGCGATGAGCATCGAGCTGGTGCGTCTGGTGGCGCGCGTCGACGTGCATGTCTTCGGTACTCCGGAGCTGGTTACGGGGCGCTCGGTGAAGGTGCGCAGCGTGCAGCTGGCCGGTCAGGTGCTCAATACGACGATGCGCCCCGGTGATGCGGGCATGCCCGCCGCGCCGGTCACGCGTACCCGCACGAAGGACGAACTCGACTATACGGTCGGTGTCCGCCCCTCGGAGGTGACTGCCGCCACGGCCCCCGCCGCGCGCTTCTACTCCTTCCAGTATGTGCCCGGGACGACGGCTGCGGACGATGTTCCCGAACTGACGGTCGTGCTCGATGTCGACGGCATGGAGATGACCCGCACGTGCCGCATTGCCGATGCGGCGCACCCCGACTGCAAGCTGCTGCGCAACACCATCTACCGTGTGCTGGCCGAGGTCAAGTCGTCGGGTATTTCGGTTTCGGTCGACGTACTCGACTGGCAGACCGAGGAGTCCGACATCGAGTGGGGCGACGTCTCGACGGCGACCTTCGAATGCGGTCCGATGACCCCGCCCTCGACCGCTGACGGCGAGCTGACGGTGGTCTACGACCAGATTCCGGGCGACGCCCGCATGCAGTCCTTCGAGTTCTACATCACGGCGCCGGTTGGGGCCCTGTGGAACGCTTCGCTCACCAATTCGACCGATTTCGCCTTCTCGGACATCAACGGCGGCGTGCAGAACGGCGTCGTGGTTGCGGGCGGTCAGCCGGCCTACATCCGCGTCATGGCCACCTCGCCCTACCATCAGGTCCAGGGGGCCGACGGCTCGATGACCGACCCCTCGACGCGTCTGGTCATCTCGCTCCAGAAGGCGGGTTCGTCCGACTTCGAGGCCCTGCTGATTAACCCCGACCTGCTCTACGGCAGCACCGATGCCCACGTATACCAGATTGTCCAGAAGGAACAGTAAAGCATAGGAACGCATTATGATACGAATATACCGATATTCGATGATTCTCGCGGCCGCGGCGCTGGCCCTCACGGCCTGCTCGACGGAGGAGCCCCGGTCGCAGTGGCAGCCGGAGCGCGGACGCATCTACCTGCAGTTCCCGACCGGGGATGAGGCTACGGTCCAGGGCGAGGAGGCCGGCACCGGCTCCGAAAGCCGGGTCGAGACGGCCGACGTCTTCATCTACGACGGCGAGCAGTGCCTCCATTACGAGCGGCTCTCCATCCCCCAGAACGGCGCTCCGGTGCCTCTGAGCCAGGTACTGGCAACCGATTTCGTCGTGGGCCAGCCCTACGAGGTGCATGTGGTGGCCAACTACCGCGACGGCGAGGACGGCAACGCCTCCTTCCCCGAGGAGGAGGCCTCGTGGCCGAGCCGTTCGGAACTTGCCGAGATGGTGGCCGTGACGTCGCAGCTGACGAGCCGGACCGAGTCGACGCTCCAGTCGCTGCTCATGGAGGGCGAGACCTCCGCGCAGCTCAACGACGGCACGGGCAATCTGGTCGAGGTCACGGTGCCGCTGACGCGTGCGGCCGTGAAGGTGTGCGTCGAGGTGACCATCGGCGCCCCCGTGCGGAGCGATGATACGGCGGCGGACAACCCCGGCGGATATGTCGAGACGACGTATGCCTTCTTCGGCGGAACGCTCGGCCGTCTGCACAATGCGGCCGACCGGGTGCGCATGGTCGCCGGACACGAGCTCTCGCTTGCCGAGCTGGAGGGCCATCTGGTGACGAACGAGGCATGGACCAGCTTCGAGGTCATCGGCGACAGCCGTTCGACGCTCTCCTTCTACTGCTATCCCAACGACTGGAGCGGCGCACATACGATTGACCAGGAGACCTTTGTCAACGTCGACATTCCGATTACGGTCCGCACGCAGCGCTATACGGCGGCGGGCGAGCCGCTGGGCGAGGCCTCCGTTGAGCAGAAGTCGCACAACTACTACAAGGTGCAGCTCAACTACGGGCAGGATGCCGATGCGAACAACAAGCTGCTGCGCAACCACCTCTACCGCGTACGCGCGACGCTGCGCACGCTGGGCTCCTCAACCCCCGAGGTGCCTGTCGAGCTCGACCCGCAGTGCACGTTCGAGATTCTCGACTGGCAGAAAATCACCATCGACGTCAACCCTGACGACCTGCAGTTCCTCGTGCTCAAGCGCAATGCGCTTACGATGGCCAACACCACGCAGGATTCGGTCTACTTCATCTCGACCAGCCCGCTCGACATGGCGACGACCAAAACGCGGGTCATCGAGGCCTACTATTTCGACGATTACGGTCGGAAACAGCAGGTCGCGGCCGGCGAGTTCTACCCGACGCTGAGTCAGTCGGACGAGGCCGGATATACGGGCTATCTGAAGATTGCAAGCGCGACGCCGACCAACAACGTGCCGAAATACATCCGCATCTCGGTGGAGAACCAGCAGGGTGTGACCGATACGCTCTTTGTGGAGCAGTATCCGCTGGAGTACTTCACTTCGGAGCAGTCGTGGTACTCCTATGTGGATGACGGAACGCTGGGACAGCCCAACAGCAGCTGCTTCAGCTATGAGCAGGCCCCTACGCGCAATTCAAATGACGATGATAGAGTTTACGCCGGTTCGGGCGGCGGTTACGTAATCGGCTTCTGGGACCTGCAGTTCTTCTCGATGGTCGTCTATTCGACCAATGCAACGAATGGAGAGTCGGTAATTTATCAATATTATTACAACAATCCGATAAATGTCTGGTGGCACGATAACGACTGGAATCTCCAGTTGTATACGGACTGGAGTCTGTTTGGCGGAAAACCGGTTACGGTGAACCTGAATAATGCGCGTATCTATCACCTGTATTTGACTTCGACCAGCGGTCAGCATCGTTTGGGTATTCCCCAGACCGATTCCAATGGTTATACGGTCAATACTCCGGACAACAATCTGCTTGTCTCTCCGTCGCTGATGGTTGCCTCGCAGTTGGGTTGCACTAAAGCATGGGGCAACCGGAGCGAGGTCGAGCTGCATTGCAAACAGTATGTAGAGAAGACTGCGGCCGGAGCCGTCTACGATGACTGGCGTCTGCCTACCCGCGCCGAGATGGATGTGTTGACCTACTATCAGCGACCCGGTACGACAGCAGACCCTAACCCGAGTGTCGTGAAGCAGACCTTCCGGGCCTATTGGTACTGGTGCGCCGATGGCCCCTACGAGAATAAGTACGGAATCAGTAAATACGATTTCGGTTCGGAGAGCGGCATAGACTGGGGTGGTTACAAGACCTCGCAGAGTGAGCCCGCCGTCCGTTGCGTGCGCGACGTGAAGGCCGACAAATAACGTAAAACATCGAAAAGCGTATGAAACGTCTTTTTGCAGCGATATTCCTTCTGGCCGCAGCCTCCTTTGCGGCCTGCAGCGAGGACCCGACCCGGTCGGCGGGCGGACCGACACCGTCGGCCGACGGAACGGTCACCCTCACCGGTACCGTGACGGTGCCCGACATGACGGTCGTCCAGACGCGCAGCGTCGACAACGACGGCTGGGGCATCCAGTCGCTCTATGCCTTCTGCTTCGGCGAGGGAGGCATGTTCATCAGCCGCGTGCGGGCCGACGTCAAGACGGCCCCCCCCGTGCTGGAGGGTGAGTTCACGCTTCAGATTCCGTCGAGCACCCGCATCATCCACTTCGTGGCCAATGCCAACCTCGACAACTTCGACGATGCGCAGAACGTCGGCAGCTACGTCACCTCGGTCATTCCGCTGCTCGAGTCCACCTCGGGCAAGATGGTCTACTGGTCGGAGTACCGCCACGAGGGCGACTTCACCTCGGGCGAGAGCATCCACATCCAGATGGTGCGCAACCAGGCGCGCATCGAGGTGCGGGTCGACGAGAGCCTGGCCGGCGAGTTCGAGACCGACGGCTTCTCCATCTGCAACACCTACGCCAACGGCACCGTAGCGCCGTTCGACCCCGTGTCGCTCACCTTCGGGTGGGATGCGACGGCCGGTGACGGCTCCTATCCCAACCTCTACGTGACGCTGCCCACCAATGCCGTCAAGGCGACCGACGCCGCCGATGTCGACCACGACCAGTACCACTACATCTTCGAGGACCCCAATCCCGAGGGCGACCAGACCTACCTGATTGTCAAGGGGCGTGCCGTGGGAGCCCCCGAGTGGTCCTACTACAAGGTGCTCTTCCTGCGCGAGGACAAGACCCCGTGGCCCATCTACCGCAACATGTGGTACGAGGTGGTTATCCGCAAGTCGCTGGCCAGCTCGCCCGCCTATGCGACCTTCGCCGAGGCGAAGGAGGGTGTCCCCGTCAACGACGTCTATGTGGCCGTCTCGCCCGAGGTGCCGACCATCTCCGACGGTCAGCGCGTGCTCACGGTCGAGCGGACGACCCACCTGCTCGACGGCAGCGAGGGACGCTATACGATTGCCTACCGGTATTGCAACCTCGACGGCTCGACCACCGGGCTCACGGCCCCCTCGGTAAGCTGGCTTTCGAACGACCGTGTGGCCCAGACCGACATGGTGGTCAACAACTACGATACCCGGACGGGTGAGGGTACGGTCGAAATAGTCCCCTTTGCCGCCGGTGCCACGGCGCGTCATGCCGAGCTGAGCATCCGTGCCGGAGCGCTCTCGCGTACGGTCTCGCTGATGCTGGTCCGCCCCTTCGTCTTCACCCCCGTCTGGATTAGCTCGGGCATCAACGGCAGCGTGAGCGACCAGGATGTGACGCTGGTCTTCCAGATTCCGGAGGATTATCCCCAGGAGCTGCTGCCGCTCGAGTGCCGCATCTCGGCCAACGAGATTACGGGTACCTCCGAGACGCCGCTGCGGTTGATTTTCCAGAAGGACTACCCCGATGAGGAGTGGGGCGAGCAGACGCAGTGGCCCTACAAATACGTCTATGAGGCCCAGACGACGGGCACGCACCGGATTTACTTCCGCACGACCCGGGCCCTGAACGACAACAACAGCACCGTGCTCCTCGAGGCGGAGCATTTTGAGCCCGTGACCAAACGCCTGCGTGTGACCAACGACAGCCGGAAGCTCGAGTTCGTCGGCCTGCGCGACTATACGGCGCGCATCCAGTACGCCCTCGTACCGAAGATTGCCGGTTCGGAGCTGACGCTCCAGTTCCGCTTCGTCTCCGAGACGGGCGCCGCCGTGACCGGCGACCCCGGAACCACGGTGCGCATCTATACCAACAACCTCGACCCGGCCGAAGGTCAGACCGGCATGGAGGAGATGGAGAGCGACCCCGAGATGGAGGCCAACGGCCGCTACCTGCGCTATACGCCCCAGGCTTCGGACCGGGATGGCGAGGGTGTCTATACGCTTCGCTTCCGGACCCGTGTGGCCGTAAGCGACGAGCCGATTCGCATTGCCGACGAGCAGACGCAGTATGCCTCGGCGACGATGGAGCTTGCGACCTACGGCTACTTCCCCTTCCACTTCGACGTGCGGGGCGAGGATGGCACGCAGATGATTCCCTATGGCCCGGGCGTGCCCGTGACCGTCAGCTTCGATACGAGCGGTTTCACCTCCGAAACCACCGAGTTCATCTCGCCGGGCAATGCGCAGTACACCTGCTTCATCGCTACCCGAAACCTCGAGCCCGACCCGGCCTATGGCGACCAGGGGCTCACGGCCGTGAACGAGACGGGGCGTGTCGGCTACGAATATCTGGTTACGGCATCGACGCAGCATACGTTCCACTTCGTGACGAAGGAGATTGTGAGCGGCGAGACGGTGAGCATCTCCTCCGACGAGACCATCTCGTTCACCTCCGAGAGCGTGACGCTGACCAACCGGCCCATCGAGGGCGTCATGAGCTACGGCGAGACCTCGAATCCCGGCGATGCGACCGTGCAGCCGGTTGAGGAGGATGCCTTCGTCACCATCGAACGTACGGACGGTACGCGCATCGGCTACTTTACGGTGGGCGCCGACGGACGCTATACGCTGACGCTGCGCGGCGAGTATGATTTCGAGTGGAAGACGGCCAACCTGACGATTCTCTATTCGCCGCTCAACAGCTCGGAGCGCTACGGCGCCGTCACCTCGCTCGAGGCGCTCTTCGCCTCGCCCGACCTCGTGCTGAGCAAGAACTGGACGATTCAATAGAGGTTCCGGAAGGCGGCTGCGGCGGTCCGGTGTGGCCGGACGCGCCTGCGGTGCCCCGGAGCATCAACTGCCGATAAGAGCGGAGAGCCATCCCGAAAGGGGTGGCTCTCCTTTTGTCGTTTTGTGGGGCAGGGGCCGAGCGTGTCGGCCGCCGGTGTGGCTGCGCCGCGCGGGGTCAGAAGACCCGGACGAGCAGATGGCCCAGGTGGGCGGCCAGCATGCCCAGGGCGAAGCTCAGCAGGGCGTAGCCTGCGAAGTGGAGGAACTGCTGCCCGCCCAGCAGGGCGTAGTTCTCGTGGATGAAGGTCGAGAAGGTGGTGAATCCGCCGCAGAAGCCCACCGTGAGGAAGAGCCTCAGCTCGGCGTTGAGCAGGTTCCCCCGTTCGAAGAGACCGTAGAGCAGCCCGATGGCCAGGCAGCCGGCGACGTTGACCGCCAGCGTCCCCCACGGAAAGCCCGAGGCGGCGTGGCTCTGGATGAGCCGCGAAAGAAGGTAGCGTGCAATACCGCCGGCAAAACTTCCGGCACCGATGAAAAAGAGGGTCTTTACCATAGCGTGAAGTGTCTGAAGGGCTCCGTGCGGCGGGTTTTGCCGCACGTCCGGGCCGACCAATCTGTTGTGAATTTATGAACCGCCATAACGACTGCCTGGGTGGAGCGTGTGCTCCACGTTTATGCAGGTATCATCAGCACATCCCGAACGGGCGGCGGTTTGAGGCAGATACCATTGCCTTTGCGGCTGCAAAGATACCGCTTCGGCGTGAAAAAACGAATTTTTCCCGGCTAAATCTTCCGCATTGCGTGCCGAGGGAGACAGTTCGGCCGGGAGGAGTCGGTCGAAACCGCCGGGAGGGGTATTTCCCAGAGTGGCCGAGCGGCTGGGTGGCCGAGCGGCTGGGTGGCCGAGCGGCTGAGCGGCTGAGCGGGGAGTTCGGGGCGTTAGAAAGGCGGAGCCGTGGACCGGAGAGCGGTTATAAGGCAGGGGGCATAGGGATGGCAGATGGAGCGGCGGACGGACGGGTGACGGAGTGGCTGTGAAGTCAGGAGGCCGGGCGGCGGGCAGGGCGACAGACCGGGTCGTACCGCAGGGCTGGAACGGCGGGCGGCCGGATGGGCGGCGAGGAGAGAACGGCCGGGGGCAGAAAAGACCGGGCGACAGACGGGGCGGCGTGGCAAGGCAGGATAGCGTGGTTGTGTGGCCGCGCGTCAAGGCAGGGTAGGAAGGACAGGAAGAAGAGGACGGTCGGATGGCAGGGCCGGGCGACAGACGGGGCAATGTGGCAAGGTAAGGTAGCGTGGTTGTGTGGCCGCGCGTCAAGGCAGGGTAGGAATGGGCGGCAAGGAGAGAACGGCCGGAGGGGCAAAAAAGGCCGTGCGGCGGCCGACCCGCAGTCATGCCCGGCCGGCACGGCCGCGGATGCGGCGGAAGGGGAGGCCGAGCACGCCGAAGAGTGCCTCGCCGAAGATGCCGCTGCTCATCTTCGAAGAGCCGCGGCGCCGTTCGGTGAAGATAATCGGCACCTCGCAGAGCCGCATGCCCAGCTTCCAGGCCGTATACTTCATCTCAATCTGGAACCCGTAGCCCTTCATGCGGATGGCGTGCAGGTCGATGGCCTCCAGCGCCCGGCGCGAGTAGCAGACGAAGCCCGCCGTGGCGTCGTGGAGCGGAAGCCCGGTGACCAGGCGCACGTATTTCGAGGCGAAGTAGGACATCAGCAGCCGCGACATCGGCCAGTTGACGACATTGACCCCCTCGACGTAGCGCGAGCCCACCACCACGTCGCCCCCTTGCTCGGCTGCCCGGCAGAGGCGCACCAAATCGTCGGGATTGTGCGAAAAGTCGCAGTCCATCTCGCAGATGAGGTCGAAGCCGCGGCTCAGCCCCCACTCGAAACCGGTCAGGTAGGCCGTGCCGAGCCCCTGCTTGCCGCTCCGCTCGATGAGGTGCAGCCGCTCGGGGAACTCCTTCTGACGGCGGCGCACGATGGCGGCCGTGCCGTCGGGCGAGCCGTCGTCGATGACCAGCAGCTCGAAGGGCTCGCTCAGCGAGAAGACCTTGTCAATCATTGCGGAGATGTTCTCCCGCTCGTTGTAGGTCGGTATGATAACCAGTTTGCGCATGGGCTGTGCGGCGTTTTCCGTGTGATGCGGCCGCGACGTTTCGACCGCGATTTTACAAAGATAGCATTTTTTTGCAGAAGTGGAGCACCTCGGCCCGTTTTCTCCACGCTTGCGCCGGAATCGGTGCCGGGATGGGCCTCAGCGTCCTGTGCCCCGGGCGGACTTTTCTGCGTTTTGCTACTCCAGTCCGGCCCGGTCCTGCATCCCGGTGCCGTCCGTTCCATCTGCCCGCGTCGGCGGTCCGAAGTTCCGGCACACCTTGCCTGTCCGGCCCCTCCGCCCGGCGGACGCTACGGGTGGTGCAGCGTCCCGAGCCGCCGGATTTCGGCCCGCTGCTCAGGTGTGGTGCGACGCGACTCGAGGATTTTGCGCAGGCTCATCCGAAAGCTCCATGCGGGCAGTCCCGACTCCCCGGCAAGCCAGGCCCCGGTCCGCTCCGGGTCGGCGGCGTAGCAGACCGAGACGGCCCAGGCGACCGCCATGCGGGCGTAGTAGCCCTCGTGGCGGACGCTGCCCAGATGACGGAGCAGCGCGTCGAGGTGCTCCCCGTCGGTGAAGTTGTTGAGCCCCGTCACGGCGGCGAAGCGGACCTCGTACTCGCCGTCGGCGAGGAACAGCGGCTCGATGAAGTGCCACATGGGTTCGCGCTCGGCAGGGCGGAGCCGCCGGCAGAAGCTGTCGCAGAGGCTCCAGTTGTCGATTTTGGGCAGATGTGCCGCCGTGAGGCTCAGAAACTCGTCGACCGGACAGGGCGCATAGCCGATGACCATCCCCTGCAGCATCCGCTCCTCGAAGTAGTACTCCTCCGCACTGCGGAGGTATGCGCGCCAGTCGCCCCGCACGATTTCGCGGGCCAGCCGCCGCAGCGCGGGGAGCCGCACGCCGATGATGTGTTCGACGCCGGGCAGCAGCGAGGCGCTGAAGTCGCGGTAGGCGGGTTCGCCCAGCGCAAGGAGCCGTTCGCGGATGTTCATTGTTTTTTGCCGAATTTGGGGGTGATGCCGATGAAGAAGGAGTAGTTGAGCCGCGGCATGGGGCGCCCCATCACCGTCTCGTACTCCTCGTTGAAGAGGTTGTTGATGCACCCCTTGAGCGTGAAGTCGGCCCAGCGGCACGAGAGCAGCCTCTCGAGCGCCACGTCGCTCATGAAGTAGGGGGGCACGTAGCCCAGATGGTCGCGGTCGTTGCTCGACATGGTGTAGCGGGTGCTGTACCAGCACCATTTGTAGCTCAGCACCCAACGGCGCCACTGAAGCCGGGCCGTGAAGGCGGCCGAGTGCTCGGGGATGTAGACCAGCTGCTTGCCCACCGACTCGTCGGCTGGACTGAAGGGGTCGCCCCGGTTGATGGAGCGTGTCCAGGCGTAGTTGCCGTCGAAGCGCAGGCTCCAGCGGCGCCCCAGCTCGGCGCGGGCGTCCACCTTCAGCTCGAGGCCGTAGCTGTGGACCCGCTTGACGTTGACCGGGGTGTAGATGCCCGACTTGGCGCCGTCGCTCAGCCAGAGTATCCAGTCGTCGATTTCCGAGTCGAAGAAGGTGAGCGACCCCTTGAGCGAGCGGCTCGGGCCGCCGAGCGAGAACTCGCCCCCCGCATCGAAGGTCCACCCCTGCTCGGGGCGCAGGTCGGGATTGCCGCCCGGCTGGAAGTAGAGGTCGTTGAGCGTCGGGTAGCGGTAGTTGCGCGCCGCCGAGGCCTTCAGCACGACGTTGCCCCGCTTCGAGGCGAGCCAGTCGACGAAGAGCGCCGGTATGAGCGGCGTCGTGCGGTCGCCGTAGAGCTCTTCGCGCAGGTTGAGCGCCACGCCCAGCCGCGGTACGGGGCGCCACTTCACGGCGGCGAATCCCGACAGCTCGAAGCGCGAGCGGTCGTCGAGCTGTCGGACATACTCGCCCGTCGTGTTGTCGATGAGCGAGAAGTCGCCGCTGTTGACCATGTGCTGCGAGGCCGTGACGTCGAGCGTGAAGAGCCACTTCTCCCGCAGGGCGTATTCGGCTCCGGCGCGGGCGAAGAGCGAATGGACGTAGCTGCGCGAGTCGGTCATCGTGAGGAAGTTGCCCTGCCCCTCGGGGTCCTGCAGCCGCTCATAGCGCAGGTCGGTGTAGGTGTAGCCCGCCCGCAGGTCGAGCTTCAGGCCGTTTGCGAGCCGCTCCCAGCCTGCCGTGGCGCGCAGCGTCCGCTCGTCCTGCAGGTCCTTCTTCGACTTCTCGTCGTTGCGGTCCGAGCTGAGCAGCGGCAGGCCCCGGTGCGAATCGAGGTACCAGGCGGCAATCGAGAGGCGGCTGCCGTCGCCGAAGGTGTGGTAGAGCTCCTGCAGCAGGTGGATGTCGCGGAAGCCGCCGTTGCGGTTGCGGCGGAGCGGGTAGCTCGTGCCGACGATGTTGCCGTCGGCGTCGGTCTCGAACTCCTTGGTGTGGTAGTTCCGGTAGAGGAAGTCGTTCTCGGAGGTGCTGCACAGCAGGCGCGTCGAGGCGCTCCACCGCGCTCCCGTGTAGCTCAGGTGGAGAAACTCGTCGAAGGTGGTGAAGGAGCCGATGCCCTGGATGTAGCGCATGTGGAATCCCTCCTCGTCGCCGGGGCGCGTGGCCAGCGTGATGGCGCCGCCCAGCCCGCCTCCGGTGGTGCCCACCGAGCTGGCGCCGTGGTAGAGCGTGGCGTTGTCGATGAAGTAGGCGGGGATGAGCGAGAAGTCGACCTGGCCGAAGAGCGGCGAGTTGATTTTCATGCCGTTCCACGTCACCTGCGTGTGCGAGGGCGAGGTGCCCCGGAACGAGGCGGTGGCCAGCGTCGCGCGGCCGTACGACTTGATGAAGATTGTCGAGCCGGAGGTCAGTGCGTCGGCCAGCGACGAGGAGATGTTGTCGCGCAGGACGATGCTGTCGAGCTTCGTGCGCTGGACGCCTATCTCCTTCATCGGGCGCGTGCCGGTGATTTCGACCCGTTCGATGTCGCGCACGTAGAGCGAGTCCTCCGGCGCGGCGGCCCGAGCTGCGGGTCGGAGGGCGGCCAGAAGCGCAATCGAGAGAAGCAGGCGGCGGGACATCGTACGGCGGGGCGTTGCGGGTGGGTTATTCGGTGACTTCGCGGTAGCAGGCCACGCCGCAGACCTCGGTCGAGATTTCGCCGATGAGCGGCGCCGAGGCGTTGATGCCGCTCTGGACCTTCACGAAGTCAATCTGCGGCAGGTTGGCGGGCTCACCGTCGGCCGTCACGGCGTCGGAGATGTTGAGCGTGTTGTAGCCGCCGATGAGGTCCTGCGACGAGTAGTTGTCGGCATAGCCCCATGCGAAGGGGGCCGTGGTCCACGACTCGGTCCCCTCGACCTCCTTGCGGACGATGTTGTCGGGCAGCCGCACGCCGGTGAAGCTCAGTTCGTCGGTCTCAATCCATGCGGGGTAGTAGCTCTCCTGCGTGTGTTCGCCGATGCGGGCGATTTCGCCCGGCTTGCCCTCGTTGTCGCGCCAGGCGACGGGCTGGTTCGCCCCCGAGGGGCGGGTGTAGGTGATGGCGTAGCCGTGGGTGCTGCGGTCGTACTCGCTGCCGCGCAGCTCGTACCACGTGTCGTCGGGAAGTCCGTTGCCGTTCTCGTCGCGCATGACGTAGACCACGCCCGGCTCCGAGGAGTTGACGAAGGAGTTGCCGCGTACGAGCAGCTCGCCGCCGCCGTTCTGCGGCACGGGCTCGGCGAAGCCCACCACCAGATAGCCGCCCCAGCCGCCGAGCGAGACGTAGAGCCGGGAGGCGAAGCGCTGCATGGCGTAGGCGCAGGCCTTTTCGGGGGTGGTGACGTCGGTGTAGCCGCTCAGCGGCTCGTTGATGAACTGCCCCGGGGCGGGCGTATACTCGAAGACGGTGGCCGCCTGCTCGATGACGCGTTTGGTGGTGGTCGATTCGCCCGAGTTGCAGCCGGCGAGCAGCGCTGCGGCGCCGAGAAGGGTGATGATGCGGGTATGTTTCATGTCGTTATTGATTTTGCTCAGGTTGCCAGAAACAGAAACTGCTGGGGGTGATGCCCACGCGGAGCGTGTCGAGCGCGCGGCCCCGGGCCGTGAAGCGGTAGACGACGCCGTGCTGCACGTAGTCGATGGCGTCGGCCACGTAGACCTCCGAATTGCGCGGGTCGACCCCCAGACCGTAGTAGGTGGTCCCGGCGTAGGGGAGGAAGGGGGTCGCGGGGAGCGACTCATCCTTTACGGACATGCGCCAGACGTCGCGGTCGAGGTAGTAGAGCGTGTCGCGCCGGCCGTTGAGCACCAGCTCCGAGGGGTGGTCGCCGGAGGGGAAGAGGAAGCTCCGCTCGATGACGCGCGTGGCGGCGTCGATGCGGTAGAGCACGGCGGGAATCCCCTCGGTGCGTCCCTCGGTGACGGTCCAGATTTTGCCGTAGCGGTCGCAGACGAGCGACGTGGGCTGCGGCCCCACCTCGATGGAGTCGACCAGCCGTTCCGTGCGCAGGTCGACCACCAGCAGCTTGTTGTCGTACGACCAGCAGTTGACGAAGAGCTCGTCGCCCCACTGGGCCATCTGCTCGGTCGACTTGTGGCCGTTCATGGCGATGCGTCCGCGGATGCGGTTCGAGCGCGTGTCCACGACCGTGATGCGCGGGTCGTAGAGGTCGGTGATGTAGGCCGTCGTGTCGTTGGGGAAGTGGATGTAGCGGGGTGAGACGACCCCCTCGATGAGCCCCGTGACGGTGCAGCTTGCCGGGTCAATGACGTAGACCACGCCCGAGTTGTTGACCACCACGTAGCCGCGCCCCCGATGGAGGGCCATCGACTGCGCCACGTCGCCCAGCCGCATGCCGTTGGCGCGCGAGAAGACCTCGTTTTCGACCTCCTCCGCATCGGCGCGGTAGAACGAGAGCGAGGCGTTGTCGCTGCCGAAGTTGCCCTCGCAGGTGATGAACACACCCCCCTGCGAGAAGCCGAAGGGCTCTTCGTCGAGCGGACCGAAATCCATGCAGGCGGCCAGCGTGGCGGCGCATGCGGCCGGAAGCATGCGCCAGAGTGCGTGCAGCAGTCGTTTCATCCTCGTTCGTTTCGGCGGAGCGGGACGGCAGGCGCGGACGGGCGGAAATGCGCGGACGACGTCGGGCCCCATTCTCCGCGGGGCGCTTATCGATGGAGTGCACCGGCAGGTCTTCTGACTTGCCGCCGCTCCGATGCCTTCCCGCCCCGGTGCGGGGCAGTGGCTGAGGAGTATCGGAGCGTTTGCTGCGGCTTACAGCAGCGGGAACTGTTGCCGAATCGCACGGCATTCCCTTTTCATCCGCGCGCACCGAAGGTGCGCCCTGCGGAACCGATGCGCGACAAAAGTACGCTTTTTTTGGCAGATTGTCGTCCGAAAATCCTCCAAAAAAGTTATCTTTGTAAAAAATAGTGTCCATGGCTCTCGAAATTCGACGGATGACGACCCTCGACGCCGGGTTGGAGGAGGCGCTTGCGCGGCTGCTTCCGCAGCTCTCCGGCGGGCTTCGTGCGCCCTCGCGCGAGGTGCTCGGGCGGCTGCTTGCCCAGCCCTGCTCGGCGCTGCTGGCCGCCCTCGACGGGGAGCGTATCGTGGGGGTGCTGACCCTGGTGTGGTACGACGTCCCCTCGGGCCGCAAGGGATGGGTCGAGGATGTGGTGGTCGATGCCGGCGAGCGGGGCCGCGGTGTCGGACGCCTGCTGGTCGAAAAGGCCCTGGAGCTGGCCCGGAGCGAAGGGGTGCAGCACCTCATGCTCACCTCCAACCCCGCGCGCCGTGCGGCCCATGCACTCTATCGCACATGTGGATTCGAAGAGGTGGGGAGCACCCTGTTCCGCTTCGACATGAATAAGAAGGTTGACCTATGAAAAAGTTTCTGAAAATTGCGGTGACGGTCATTGCCGTCCTGCTGGTGGTCGTGCTGACGGCCCCCATCTTCCTGCGCGGCAAGATTGCCGAACTGGTCCGTACCGAGGCCAACGCGATGCTCGTCCCGCGGCTCGACTTCGAGCGGCTGGGCATCAGCCTGCTGCGCCACTTCCCCAACGCCTCGCTCGAGCTGAAGGGGGTGACGCTCGTGGGTGTGGCCCCCTTCGAGGGGGATACCATCGCCTCCGTAGGGCGCCTCTCGGTGGTGGTCGACCCCTGGTCGCTGCTCGGTGACGGGGGGCTGGAGGTGCGCAAGCTGCTCATCGCGAAGCCCGACCTGAGGGCCCGCAAGCTCGCCGACGGCAGCGTGAACTGGCTGCTGATGAAACCCTCGGAGGAGGAGCCCGAGGCGGAGGCTGCCGCGGAGGAGGAGAGCACCGACACGGGCTCTGCCTTCAGCCTCTCGGTGCGCGACTTCCGCATCACCGACGCGGCACTCTCCTACGTCGACGATTCGACGCACACCTCGTTCCGCACGCTGCTCCCGCTGCTGCGCCTGCGCGGCGACTTCTCGGCGGCGCAGAGCACGCTCGATTTGCGGATGCGCACCGAGAAGACGACCTTCTCGTCGGGTGTGGTGACGCTGCTGAGCAATGCCGAAATCGAGCTGAATGCCGATGTGGCGGCCGACCTTGAGAAGAACCGCTTCGAGCTGAAGGAGAACAAGCTGCGGCTCAACGCCATCGAGGCGACGCTCGACGGCTGGGCCGAGCTGGGTGACGATGCCGTGGCGATGGACCTCAGTCTGGGCTGCGAGCGCGTCGAGTTCAAGGATGTGCTGTCGCTCATCCCGGCCTTCTATACGCGCAACTACCGCGGCCTCTCGGCTTCGGGCGAGCTGACGCTCTCGCTCTGGGCCAAAGGTGAGCTGCGCGGCGCCGAGCTGCCGGCCTTCGGCCTTGAGCTGGGCGTGCGCAACGGCGGTTTCCAGTATGCTTCGCTTCCCAAGGCGGTCTCCGACATCAACATCCAGGCGAGCGTGACCAACCCCGGCGGGGTGATGGACCGCACGGTGGTCGACATCCCGACGTTCGGCCTGCGGATGGGGGACAACTCGCTCGCAGCCACCTTCCACGGCACGACGCTCGTCAGCGACCCCGACCTGCGTGCCTCGCTCGAGGGCAAGCTCGACCTTGCGGACATCGGCGAGGTCTACCCGCTCGAGGACGGCATGTCGCTCAAGGGCTTCATCCAGGCCGACCTGAGCGCCGCCGGACGGATGTCCGATGTCGAGAACCGCCGCTACGACCGGGTTTCGGCCTCGGGCAACTTCGTGGTCGAGAACGTCGACGCACAGCTGCCCGGCCTTCCCGCCATCGGCCTGCGCCGCGCCGCGGCCGGCATCTCGCCCCAGGCCATGACGCTCGGCGAGCTGAGCCTGACCATCGGCGGCAGCGACCTTGCGGCCAACGGCCAGCTGACCGACTACATCGACTATCTGCTGCGCGGTGCGACGCTTTCGGGACGGCTCTACGTCAATTCGAAGCTGCTCGACCTCAATGAAATCCTCGCCTCGCTCTCCTCGACGGAAACGGCCGGGGGCGACGCGGCCGAAGAGCCCGCCGCGGAGGAGACTCCGGCCGAGGGCGACGTGGCTGCTCAGGCGGTCGAGATTCCGCGCAACCTCAACCTCTCGCTGCGTACCGAGGTGGGCAAGCTCCTCTACGAAAAGATGGTCATTGAGCAGCTCTCGGGCGAGGTGCGCGTGGCCAACGGCACCCTTTCGCTCGACGGACTGCGCATGAAGGCTTTCGACGGCTCGCTGACCGCATCGGGCAGCTATTCGACGGCCGACGCCGCCCATCCGGCGCTCACCTTCAACCTCGGCTTCACCGACGCCTCCTACGCCCGGACCTTCGAGCAGCTGGAGATGGTGCAGCGCATCGTGCCGCTCTTCGAGAAGGCCGGCGGTGTCTACTCCATGTCGCTCGACATGAAGATGAACCTCGACCAGGCGATGGAGCCCGACCTAATGTCGCTCGATGCCCAGGGCGAGCTGCGCTCGGCCGACATCCACATCGAGCAGCTCAAGGCCTTCGAGGTGCTGGCCAAGACGCTCGGCAACGACGCGCTGAGCTCCATCCGCGCCAAGGATGTCGTCATTCCCTTCTCGATTCGCCAGGGGCGGCTCACCACCAAGCCCTTCGACCTGAAGATGGGTGACGTCTCGCTCAACCTCTCGGGCTCGACGGGGCTCGACCAGAGCATCGACTATACGGCCCAGGTGGCCCTGCCCGCTTCGGCTACGGGCGGCGTCCTCTCGAAGGTCAACGTCGGCATCGGCGGAACCTTCACCGACCCGAAGATTACCATCGGGGTGAAGGAGGCGGTCGAGGAGGCGGCCCGCAACCTCATCGACGAGCAGGTGCAGAAACTCACCGGCAACGAATCGCTCTCGGAGGCGGTCCAGGAGCAGGCAGCCAAGCTGCGCGAGGAGGCGCGCAAGGCGGGTGAGAAGCTCATTGCGGCTGCCGAGGAGCAGCGCACGAAGCTGGTCGACGCGGCGAAGAACCCCATTGCGAAGCTGGCGGCCGAGAAGGCCGGCGACAAGCTGGTCGACGAGGCGCGCAAGCAGGCCGACAAGCTGACGGCCGAGGCCGAGGCGCAGATTGAGAAACTCGCCTCGAAGGCCCAGTAGCCGTTCCTGCCGGTTGAAATGTAAAGAGACCGCCGCGGAGTCCGAAACTCTGCGGCGGCCTTTTTTTGTGCTCATTTGCTGCCTCGGGCCGGCGTTGTGCCGCTACAGTTCGGCAACTTTGCGTTCCGACTGCGGCTGCCGGCTGCCGGCTCCCGACTCCTCTCCGAAAAAAACAGCCTCCCGTAGCGGCGGGAGGCGGGTTGTGGCGGAGCGTTGCAGCGAAAGCGGAGCGCCCGGCCCGGTTGCGCGGGCCTTTCGGCTGTGCGGATGCTTGGGTGCCTATCGGGGGCGGATGTAGCTCTGGAGCGCCTCGACGTACTGCGCGAAGGCATCGCGGCCGGCGTCGGTGATGCGGCAGAGGGTGCGGGGCTTGCGGCCCTGGAAGCCCTTCTCGATTTCGATGTATCCGGCCCTGGCCAGCTTGTCGAGCTGCACGGAGAGGTTGCCGGCCGTCGCCCCCGTCTCGTTGCGCAGGAAGACGAAGTCGGCACTCTCGACACCGATGAGTATCGACATCACGGCGAGCCGCAACTCGGAGTGCAGCAGGGGATTCAGCTCCTTGAACATGGTTTGCGTGCGATATGTCGGAGGATGAAGCCGGGCAGCATGACGAGCAGCGTGCACCAGAGCGCCAGTTGCAGCAGCCATTCGCCCGATATGAGGTCGAACGGTGTGCGGAAGGTGAAGGTGAATGTCGCGATGAAGCCGGCCATTCCCAGACCGACCAGTGCGGCGAACGACCCCGACTGGTTGCTTCCCTTGCCGCGGAAGAATTCGGAGGTGACCATCAGTGCGCCCGAGAAGAGCAGCTGGACGATGCCCGCGGGGTTGACGGTGTTCTCGGGAGTGATGACGGCATAGGCGACCGAGGCGAGTGCCGTCATCGCCGGGAAGCCCCAGACGAGCAGCAGCAGGTCGTCGAATCCCGTGCGGACGATGCCCTTGCGGCGGTTTCGCCCGACGGTGAAGAGGTAGCATGCGGTGAAGGGAATGATGGCGCTCCAGAGCACCTGCGGCGTGCCCGTCCAGCGGAGCAGGGCATATTCGGCCAGGGCGGTCAGCGCTGCGAGCGCTCCCCACGCGATGAAGAGCTCGCCGCTTACGAAGTTCATGCGGCGCATGTTGCGGTCGAAGACGCGGGCGATGAGTTCGAACGCTTCCTGTTCGGAAAGAGTATTGGTCTCCGGTTTTTCGGATTTCATGGTGCGTTCCGTTTCTGCAAAGGTACGAAATAGTTTTTATTTTGACGTGCCGGGCTGCGGCTGAGGCGGTTGGCGCGGCAGGTCCGGCTGCGGCTTGTTGCGGCACGTTCGTCTGCGGCGGTGCGCGGCTGCGGCTATTTTTCTTCGGCCGCCTCGCGTCGGTTCCGGCAGCCGATGATGTGGCCCGGGATGACCATCATCACCACGAAGATGGCTGCGAAAATCAGAATCTCGTTGTGGAGCATCGTGCTGTCCATCTCCTGCGAGCCGGCGAGCCTTGCGAGCATGAAGTCCCAAAGGGCGAGTACGGCGGTTCCCGCCATGCCGAGCAGGCCGGCCGTCGTGTAGACCTTTGAGCGGACGATGAAGCCCGTTGCGGTGGTCCCAATCGACATGACCAGCGCGATGAGCGCATAGATGCTCGGGCGGTATTGCAGGCCGTGGCACAGTGCGAGGATGAAAATCGGAATGAGCGAGAGTGAGCAGGCGAGCCACAGGGCGTTGACGATGCGGTCGATTTCCGTGCGGGGCTCCGTGCTCCTCCGTGCGGGGAAGAGACGCATGAGCAGTACGCCCAGCGGGGGAATCAGGAACCAAGTGAGGCTCCAGTTCGGGTCGGCCCCGGTGATGCGGAGCGCGTAGTTGAGCAGCGAGATGGCGACGGTCGTATAGCCCCAGACCAGGAACGGGCGTTCGGAGTTGCGTTCGAGGCGCCGGCGCGTGTTGCGAATCATGCGGGTGATGAGTTCGAGGCTCTCCCGGGCATCCAGTTGTTTCTCTTCCATGGTTCAGACTTTTTTATGATTGGTGTTTGGAATGAAGGGTCGGTCTATTTTGTGGCGGGCTCCCCGGCGGGCACCTGCTCCGGAGTCTCCTTGGGGTTTTTCCGGCCGAATTCGTAGCGGAGCTCCACGCGGACGCTGTCGCCGAGCTCCTCCCGGCGGATGGTGCGGGTGCAGCACCCCTCGGCCGGCATCCCGTCTGCGTTCCGGTCGAGCGTGTAGTTGCCGTTCTCGTCCAGGAAGGCGTAGAGCGTGGCTGAGTCGGCGCTGATGGCCTCCGGAACAATGGTTGCCTTGCCAGCGGCGGGCTGTTCGATGCCCATCTGGCTCTTTCCGTTCGCCTCGCGGAGCATCCAGAGAACCTTTCCCCGGTCGGTGCGGAGGTTCGCGATTGTGATTCCGGGGTTTGCACCCAGAACGGTCGCCGTGCAGAGCAGCGCGGCCATGCAGGTTACACTCTTTTTCATCGTTTGCAATTTTAGGCGGTTGGTGTTTTTTCGGGTCCCGGTCGCGTTTGGCTGCCTTTTCCCGGCAGGTCGGCGGCCCGGTTCTTCCCGTTCTCTGATGCAAATATAAATTAGTTTATAACATAAACCAAATTTTCGACGCAAAATTTTTCGGTTGGTGAAAACCTCCGACTATGTCACGAGGGCGAAGAAGAGGCCTGCGGCCGGGGTGCGGAAAGCGTCGGGGAAGGTTTGCCGGAAAACCGCACAGTCGCCCGACGCCGCCCACAGGGCCGCAGGCAGCCGCCCGCGTGACGGGTCGGAGCGGCTTTTGCTACTTTTCGGCGGCGAAAAGCTGAAGAAAACAGATGAAATAGCCGCTGCTTCCGGCAAGCTGAACCGTTGCGCCGGAAAAAGGTGCCGCTGCCGCCGACTTACCCCGCATGACGGGCGAATGGACGTCGCGTTACGACCGCCCGGCCACCAGTTGGCGCCACTCGGGATGGCGCTCGATGTAGCGGGCAATGTAGCTGCACTCGGGAACTATCCGCAGCCCCTGCGCGCGAATCTCCGCGAGCACAGCCTCCGTCAGCTCTGCGGCAATGCCCTGCCCCTCGAAGCGGGACGGCACCCCCGTGTGCAGCAGGTGCAGCGTGTCACCCCTGCGCAGGTAGTCGATGACGGCCTGCTTCCCGTCGCCCAGGTCGAACGAGAAGCGTTGCCGGGCCGGGTCGTGTCGAAGCGTATATCGTTTCATGGTGTGGTGTTTGTTGGTTCGTGAATCTTGCACCCCCCCCAAAAATAGTTCCGAAAAGTGGAAAAATCCCTATCTTTATCCGCCGAAAGAAGCCTTTTCCCGAAGTGAACGACTTTTCCGATATCCTCTGTACGTGGTACGCCCGTTTCGGACGCGACCTGCCGTGGCGCCATACGCGCGACCCCTACCGCATCTGGCTCTCGGAGGTGATTCTCCAGCAGACCCGCGTCGAGCAGGGGCGGGAGTACTACCTGCGCTTCGTCGGACGCTTTCCCGACGTGGGGGCCCTGGCTGCCGCTTCGGAGGAGGAGGTGCTGAAGCTCTGGCAGGGGCTGGGCTACTACAGCCGTGCCCGCAACCTCCATCGCGCCGCCCGGCTGATTGCCGAACAATATGGCGGCCGCTTCCCCGAACGCTACGACGAGGTCCGCGCGCTGCCCGGCGTGGGGGAGTATACGGCGGCGGCCATCTGCTCGTTTGCCTCGGATGCGCCCCTTGCCGTGCTCGACGGCAATGTCTTCCGCGTTCTGGCGCGCCTCTTCGACCTCGACCTTCCGATTGACACCACGCAGGGGCGCCGCCGCTTTGCCGAGCTGGCTGCCTCGCTGCTGCCGCCCGGGCGTGCGGCGCTTCATAATCAGGCCATCATGGACTTCGGGGCGTTGCAGTGCACCCCTCAGCAGCCCCGCTGCGGGGAGTGCCCCCTTGCGGAACACTGCCTGGCGCTGGCGGCCGGTACGGTTGCCATGCGGCCCGTCAAGCAGGGGCGCACGAAGGTGCGCGACCGCTGGTTTGCCTACGTGGTGGTGCTCTGCGGCGACGAGCTGCTCCTGCACCGCCGCGACGGGCGGGATATCTGGCGCGGCCTGTACGAGTTTCCCCTCGTGGAGCGCGACCGTCCGCTCGATGCGGCGGAGCTGCCCGCGCAGGAGGAGTTCGCGCAGCTGACGGGCGCCGCCGCCTGCATGTGGCTCTCCTCGGTGGCGATGCCTCCCCACCGCCTCTCGCACCAGCTGCTTCACGCCACGTTCCACCGGCTGCGCGTGGAGCGCCTTCCCGAGCGGCTGCCCGACGGGGTGGTGCGCGTGCGTGCGGAGCGGTTCGACGACTACGCCGTGCCGCGCCTCATCGAGCGCTACCTGACGAGGTATCCGATATAGAGTGCGTAAATCACCAGGAAGATGGCGCCCTCCCAGCGGTCGACGGCCTTGCGGCGGAAGGTGAAGGCCGTGACGAAGAGCAGCACCGAGCTCAGCAGCACGGTCAGCAGGTCGATGCGCGTGATGCCGCCCAGCGTCAGCGGGTGAATCGTCGCGCTGAGGCCCAGAATCAGCAAAATGTTGGCAATGTTCGAGCCGATGACGTTGCCCAGCGCCATTTCGGATTTTCCCTTGAGCAGCGAGACCACCGACGAGGCCAGCTCGGGCAGCGACGTGCCACCCGCCACGAGCGTGATGGCTATCACCGACTCGCTGACGCCCAGCGCGCGTGCTATGGCCGTGGCGCTGTCGAGAAAGAGCTCGCCGCCGAAGATCAGTCCGGCAAGACCTCCCGCAATCATCACCACGATGAGCCACAGCGACCTGCTCCGCTGTGGCTTTTCCGTCTGCGTCGTCTGCGTTGCCTGAGCGGCCGTGCGGCGCTCGGCGCGGATGGTGTAGCGGATGAGGGCGATGTAGAGCAGCAGCATGACGATGCCGTCGATGCGGCCGATGGCATCCACCTCGCCCAGCCCCAGCAGACGGTCCGAGGTGAGCAGCAACAGCAGCACCGAGACGGCGGTCAGGAAGGGCAGGTCGCGGCGGATGTTGCCCCCCGTGAGGGGCAGCGACGCGATGAGGGCGCAGACGCCCAGAATGAGGAAGACGTTGAAGATGTTCGACCCGACGATATTGCCGATGGCCACGTCGCTGTTGCCCGCGGCGGCCGAGAGCACCGAGACCACCAGCTCGGGGGTCGAGGTGCCCACCGCTACGATGGTCAGTCCGACGATGAACTCCGGGACGCGGAAGCGCTGGGCGAGGGCGGCCGAGCCGTCGGTCAGGAAGTTGGCGCCGCCCAGGATGAGCGCCAGTCCGAGAATGAGCAGAAAGATATCCATGTTGAGAAAAGGGGTTTTTCAGGGGTTGTGCGCCGCGCCGGCTCAGCCCAGCATGAGCAGGCTGACGGCCATCACCGCCATGCCGGTCACCACGCCGTAGATGGAGATGTGCGCCTCGCCGTATTCGCGGGCTGCCGGCAGCAGCTCGTCAATCGAGATGAAGACCATGATGCCGGCCACGCCCGCGAGGATGCACCCCATGAGCGTTGTCGACATGAAGGGCATGAGCACCAGCCAGGCCAGCAGCGCTCCGACGGGCTCGGCCACGCCCGAGAGGAGCGACAGGCGGAAGGCCTTCACGCGGTCGCCCGTGGCGTAGTAGACGGGAATCGAGACGGCGATGCCCTCCGGGATGTTGTGGATGGCGATGGCTACGGCGATGGCCGCGCCGAGCGTCGCGTTGTCGACGGCCGTGGTGAAGGTGGCGATGCCCTCGGGGAAGTTGTGGATGGCGATGGCGAGGGCCGTCATCACCCCCATGCGCATGAGCTTCGGGTTGCGGGGCTGCTCCTCCATCTCCTCGACGCGGTGCGCCTCGTGGGGGTTCTCCACCGAGGGGACCAGGCGGTCGATGATGCCGATGAGCAGGATGCCGGCGAAGAAGCAGAGGACGGTCATCGCAGTTCCGGGCCGCTGGCCCCACTCCGCCGTCAGCGCGAGCTGCGACTGCTGGAAGAGCTCGACGAAGGAGACGTAAATCATCACGCCGCCCGAGAGCCCGAGCGAGAAGGAGAGCAGCCGCTTGTTGGTCCGGCGCGTAAAGAAGGCGATGGCGCTGCCGATGCCGGTCGCCAGACCGGCGCCGAGGGTCATCAGCAGCGGGTAGAGTATGTTGGAATCCATGGTTGTGTCGTGTTTTTCTTTCAAGGGGCAAAGATAGTGCATTTTTGCTCCCCGAACGAATCGCAGCGCCTCGCAAGAGTTCGGTATTATCTATGGTGTGATAGGTCGGGCCTATGATAGACGCTGCCCGGGTGTTGAGGCTGGGAACCGGGGCCGGGCGCGGGTGCTGGCGGCAGAGGCTCCGCAATGGATAAAACGAACGGTCCGCACCGCAGTGCGGACCGTAGTCGTTTTTCCAGGGGTGATGCCGGCAGAGCTACGAGCGGTGCGCCTCGCGCAGCAGGCGGCCCAGCGTTCCGATGTTGTCGGCCGTCAGGTGGGGCTGCGGGTCGGCATGGTCGGCCACCTCGAGCGTCGTCTCGCCCGAGAGCACCAGTACGCCCATCGCTCCGGCGTTGTGGGCCATCTGCACGTCGGTGTAGATGCGGTCGCCGACCATCGCTATCTGGTCGGGCTGCAGTCCGTGGCGGGCGAGGATGCCCGAGAGCATGTTGGGGTCGGGCTTGCCCAGCGTGATGTCGGGACGGCGTCCGGTGGCGTGCTCCAGGCAGGCGCAAATCGAGCCGCAGTCGACCAGTACGGTCCGCTGGTCGGTCGGGCAGACGCGGTCGGGGTTGGTGGCGATGTAGGGGAGCCCCTGCGTAATCCACCACGCCGCACGGCAGAGCCGCTCGTAGCGGAGCGTCATGTCGAAGGCGACGACGACGGCGTCGGGCCGGTCGTCGGGCGAGTCGGCCGTCGGGATGAACCCCGCGGCCTCGAACTCGGCGACCATCGAGGGTGTGCCCAGCAGAAAGAGACGGCGGGCGGCGGGGTGGTGTTCGTGCAGGTAGTCGATGGTGGCCAGCGTGGTGGTGTACATCTCCTCGCGCGTGGCGTGGATGCCGAGCGACTCCAACTTGCGCAGGTAGTCGTCAATCGACTTCGAGGGATTGTTGGTCAGGAACGAGTAGCCGATGCCCAGCTCGCGGAGTTCGGCCAGGAAGGGCTGCGTCCAGTCGAAGAGCGACATGCCCATGTAGATGGTTCCGTCCATGTCGAGCGCCACGTGACGGATGCGGCGCAGAAGCTCCATCAACTCGTCGTGGGTGTAGACGGAGCGGTATTCGTGAAATTCCTTCATCGTTGTTGAGGTGTGTTTGTTCGTTGTTGCGAGGCCTTGCCGCCGTCGGGCGGTGCGGCGCTCCGGTGTTAGCTGCGCAGCTCCGGCGGGGCGGGGCGTCGGAGCCCGGCTCTCCGGTCCTGCGGCCTGCGGGGAAGTCGTCCGGTTTCGAAATGTTTCATTTCCGCATACCGTGCCGAAGGCCCGTACTCCCGGGAGGAGGAGCCCGGACGACCTCGGGCCGCACCATGGCCGCACTCCGCAGCCCGCCGCCTCATTGCGCTGCATGCGGTCGGGGCGGGAGGGGCAAAAGCTCCCCAAAGATAGGTGATAATTTGCCTTTTTGCAACTTTTTCGGAAGGTTTGCCCCGCATCGGACCACTCTGCCGGCGGGACAACGGGGGTGCGGCTGTGGGCCGTGCGGCCGATTTTCGGGGCATCCGGAGATATTTTTGAAGGGTTTGCTTCGCGATTCGAAGCGAAATTCTTATCTTTGTTCACCGAAATCGAAAAAACTTTCATTCCGAAATGACACCCGAACAGAAAAAGCGCTTCAAGTACTGGCAGACGCGCACCATCATCGCCACGATGGTGGGCTACGCGCTCTTCTACTTCGTGCGCAAGAACTTCTCGCTTGCGATGCCCGGTCTGGAGGCCGACCTCGGCATCTCCAAGACGAGTCTGGGCATCTTCCTGACGCTCAACGGAGTGGTCTATGGCCTCTCGCGCTTCGTCAACGGCGTGCTGGCCGACCGCATGAACGCCCGCTGGTACATGTCCATCGGTCTGGCGCTCTGCGCCCTCTCGAACTTCGCCTTCGGATTCGGCGAAGATGTCTCCTACTGGCTTACGGGCGAACACGACGGCACGCAGTTCACCAACACGATGATACTCTTCATGGGCATCATGTGGGTGGTCAACGGCATGCTGCAGGGGACGGGCTTCCCGCCCTGCGCGCGGCTGCTGACCCACTGGGTGCCCCCCACCGAGCTGGCCACGAAGATGTCGTGGTGGAACACCTCGCACTCGATTGGCGCCGGACTGGTGGTGATTCTCTGCGGCTACATCATGGGCAACATGGGCGTCGGAGCCTCCCATACGGGGGCCTGGCGCTGGTGCTTCTGGCTTCCGGCCGGCATCTCTTTCGCGGGAGCCATCGCGCTGGCCATCTTCCTGCGCGACACCCCCTCGTCGGTGGGCCTTCCCGAGCTGGAGGGGACCGAGACGAAGGACAAGAAGGATGCCGCAGCCACCAAGGGGCCCGAATACCGCGCCTTCCTGCGCAAGCATGTCTTCGGCAACCCGCTGATTTGGATTCTGGGCATCGCCAACTTCTTCGTCTACGTCGTCCGCTTCTCGGTGCTCGACTGGGGCCCCTCGCTGCTGAGCCAGTCGAAGGGGGTCAGCATGGAGCATGCCGGATGGCTGGTGGCGATGTTCGAGATTGCCGGCATCGCCGGCATGGTCTTCGCGGGGTGGGCCACCGACCGCTGGCTCAAGGGGCGCGCCCACCGTACGTGCGTCTTCTGCATGGCGGGTGCGGCGCTCTTCGTCTTCCTCTTCTGGAGGCTCCCCGCCGACGCCCCCGTATGGCTGCTCTTCGCCACGCTGTGCGCCGCCGGCTTCTGCATCTACGGCCCGCAGGCGCTCATTGGCATTGCGGCGGCCAACCAGGCCACCAAGCATGCCGCCGCCACGGCCAACGGCCTGACGGGGCTGTTCGGCTACGCCAGCACGCTCGTCTCGGGTGTCGGCCTGGGCTACCTGGCCCAGCACTACGGCTGGGATTTGGCCTACGTGGGGATTCTGGCCATGGCGCTCGTCGGCATGGCGGTATTCCTGCTGATGTGGCGCGCGCGCGCCGACGGCTATGACGAGCCGCAGGCCGGGCAGTCGAACTGATGCGCCCGAAGACCGCACTTTGCATATAGCATATAAGGCGTCCCGATGGAGTGCCTGAGTGCCCGAATCTGTGCAGATTCGGGCATTTTTTTGATTATTTCGATTAATTTGTTATATTTGTTTATAAAAATAAACGAATCAGACCGGCATTTATGTTAAGTATTGCGGAACGACACAAGTACATTCTCGACAATTTGAACAAATACGGATTTGTCCGCATCACCGACGTGGCCAATCAGCTGGGAGTGACGAAGGTGACGATTCGTAAGGATGTCAAGATTCTTGAGAGCAAGGGGCTGCTCTACAAGGTGCACGGCAGCGCCCGTCCGACCAATCCCCACGTGGCCGACACCGACGTGCACCTCAAGGATACGATGAACCCCGAGGCCAAGCGCCGCATCGCCGCGCGTGCTGTCGAGCTGGTCGAGCCCGTCGACTCGATTATCCTCTCGTCGGGGTCGACCGTCTTCGCGCTGGGCGAGGAGATTCGCCGCCGCACGTGGCAGAACCTCAACATCGTGACCCCCTTCCTGCGGCTGGGCGTGCTGCTCAACGATTCGGAGCAGGTCCATGTGGTCCAGCTGGGGGGCAGCATCCACAAAACATCGCTCTCGGTGTTGGGCGAGGAGGCGTCGCGCGGACTCGACGACTGCATCTGCTCGAAGCTCTTCTTCGGGGCCGACGGCATCGACCTCGAATACGGCATCACCACCTCGACCATCGACGAGGCGAAGCTCGTGCGCAAGATGATGAAGTCCTGCTCGCGGAGCATCCTGGTGGTCGACTCGTCGAAATTCGGGCAGCGGGGCTTCGGCCGCATCTGCTCGCTGGAGGATGTCGACGTGATTGTGACCGACGCCCGGCTTCCGGAGCAGACCGTCGCGCTCATCGAGGAGGCGGGCATCGACCTGATTGTCGTCGACGGGGAGTAGCCCCGCTTTCGACAAAAAAATGACGAAAACTTTTGCACTCCCCGCGAAAAGCCCTATCTTTGCAGTTGATTTGTAACAACCCGTAACGCATGAACTGGACTCCGAACATATTCGCGGCACACGCTGTCTGGCTGCAAAAGGAGCATTCGGGGTTCCATTCTCTTCCGTTTTCGGGCGTTTTGTTTTATTTAGGGTAACTGTTTCGGTTGCCCTATTTTTTTACACTCCGATGAGAACTCTGTACCGCAATGCCTCGATTTTCGACGGCGAACGCTTCGTGACGGGCAACCTGGTCGTCGACGGGGAGCGCATCGCCGGCATCGGCCCCGACTGCGACCCGGCGGGCTGCGACGCCGTGGTCGACCTCGGCGGACGGCACCTGCTGCCCGGACTGGTCGACGTGCATGTCCACCTGCGCGAGCCCGGATTCCCGCAGAAGGAGACCATGGCCACCGGTACGGCGGCTGCGGCCCACGGCGGCTATACGACCGTCTGCGCCATGCCCAACCTCAATCCGGCGCCCGACTCGCCCGAAACGCTCGGCGTCGAGCTCGACATCATCCGCCGCGATGCGCGGGTGAAGGTGCTGCCCTACGGCTGCATCACGATGGGGCAGCGCGGAGCCGGCGAGCTGGTTGACTTCGCGGCGCTGGCCCCCTACGTCGTCGGCTTTTCGGACGACGGCCGCGGCGTGCAGTCGGAGGCGCTCATGGAGGAGGCGATGCGTCGTGCGGCGGCGGTTCACAAGCCGATTGTCGCCCACTGCGAGGTGGACGAGCTGCTGCGCGGCGGATACATCCACGACGGCGACTACTGCCATGAGCATGGCCATCGGGGCATCTCGTCCGAGAGCGAGTGGCGGCAGGTCGAGCGCGACATCGCGCTGGCCGAGCGCACGGGGTGCCAGTACCACGTCTGCCACGTCTCGACGCGCGAGAGCGTCGAGCTGGTGCGCCGCGCACGGGCTCGCGGTCTTGCCGTGAGCTGCGAGACGGCGCCCCACTACCTGCTGCTCTGCGACGAGGATTTGCACGAGGAGGGACGCTTCAAGATGAATCCGCCCCTGCGCAGCCGCGCCGACCGCGATGCGCTGCGCGAAGGGGTGCTCGACGGCACCATCGAGGTCATCGCGACGGACCATGCCCCCCATACGGCCGAGGAGAAGGCGCGCGGGCTGGCCGGCAGCGCGATGGGCGTCGTCGGACTCGAATGCGCCTTCCCGCTGCTCTATACCTATCTGGTCAAGCCGGGTGTGCTGACGCTCGAGCGTCTGGTGGCGCTCATGTCGCTCAACCCGCGGCGGATTTTCCGCCTCGGCGGCGGCCTTCAGGCGGGGGCTCCGGCCGACTTTACGGTTATCGACCTGGGCGCCTCGTACGACATCGACCCCGGGCACTTCCTCTCGAAGGGGCATGCAACCCCCTTCGCCGGCTGGCGGGTCGAGGGGCGTACGATGCTTACGGTGGTCGATGGGCGCGAAGCCTACCGCGACCCCTCCTTCACGAAGTGACCCGCCCGGGGCCGGGGCTGCACGGGGACCACACCGGGAGCCGGCCAAGGCTGCACGGGGACCGCACTGGAATTACACCTGGGTCGCACGGGGACTACATCGGGGTCGCACCGGGATACTCCGGAGACGACGGCGCGGCAGTGAGACGACGGAGGCGGCAGTGATACGGCTGCGACGGCCGTGCGGCGGCTGCGACGCGGCGGCAAGGTGAAACGGCGAGGCGGTGGAACAGCGAGGCGGCGCGGTGCGATGCGCCGGGAGGCTGCGAATAACGACAAACGACAAAAACAAATATAAAGGCTGCGAGAGGCCAGAACGAAAATTCCTATGAAACCCTTTACCAAGAAAATTGTGCTGGAGAACGGACGCGAGTTCTATGGCTACGGTTTCGGTGCCGACAGGGAGGCCATCAACGAGATTGTCTTCAATACCTCGATGGTGGGCTACCAGGAGATTCTCTCCGACCCGTCCTACACCGACCAGATGGTGGTGATGACCTACCCGCTCATCGGCAACTACGGCACGGCCGAGGAGGACTACGAGACGAAGTTCCCCACCATCGGCGGCATGATTGTCCGCGAGTACAACGACATCCCCTCGAACTTCCGCTACACGAAGACGCTCAACGAGGTCTTCGAGGAGTATGACATCCCCGCCATCTCGGGCATCGACACGCGTACGCTCACCCGCATCATCCGCGACGAGGGCAGCCAGAAGGTCATCATCACCGATGCCTCGACCCCCCGCGAGGAGGCGCTCGAGCGGCTGCGCGCCTACGCCCTGCCGCACGACATGGTGGCCCGCGTGAGCTGCCGCAAGCGCTGGTTCTCGCGTACGCCCAACCACCGCTACGACGTGGTGGCCATCGACTGCGGCATCAAGTACAACATCATCCGCAAGCTCAACGAGAAGGGGTGTAACGTGACGGTGGTGCCCTACGATGCGACGGTCGAGGAGATTCTGGCCTTCCGTCCCGACGGCATCTTCCTCTCGAACGGCCCCGGCGACCCGGCCGACGTGACGCCCGTTATCGAGAAGGTGCGCGCGCTCAAGGGCCGTCTGCCCATCTTCGGCATCTGCATGGGACACCAGATGGTGGCCCTGGCCTACGGCGCCCGGACCTTCAAGATGAAGTTCGGCCACCGCGGCGGCAACCATCCGGTCAAGTGCCTCGCAACGGGCAAAATCGAAATCACGAGCCAGAACCACAGCTACGCCGTGGACATCGACTCGCTGAAGGGTACGCCGCTGCGGCTGACCCACATCAATCTGCTGGACAATACGGCCGAGGGCATCGAGTGCCCCGAAGAGATGGTCTTCTCGGTACAGTACCACCCCGAAAGCGCGCCGGGTCCGCAGGACAGCGCCTATTTGTTCGACAAGTTCATTAAAATGATGGAGGAGCACAAAAATGCCTAAGAGAACGGATATCAAGAAGGTAATGGTGATTGGCTCGGGCCCGATTGTCATCGGTCAGGCCGCGGAGTTCGACTATGCGGGTACGCAGGCGTGCCTCGCGCTCAAGGAAGAGGGCTACGAGGTGGTGCTGGCCAACTCCAACCCCGCCACGATTATGACCGACACGCACATCGCCGACAAGGTCTACATGGAGCCGCTGACGCTCGAGTACGTGGCCAAGATTATCCGCTACGAGCGTCCCGATGCGATTGTCCCGGGTCTGGGCGGTCAGACGGGCCTCAACCTGGCGGTGCAGCTGGCCAAGAAGGGCATCCTCGAGGAGTGCCAGGTCGAGATTCTGGGCACCTCGTTCGAATCCATCGAGCGGGCCGAGGACCGCGAGCTCTTCAAGGAGCTCTGCCAGTCGCTGGGCGAGCCGGTGCTCCCCTCGGAGATTGCCAACACCATCGAGGAGGGCGTCGAGGTGGCTGCCCGCATCGGCTATCCCGTGGTGCTGCGTCCCGCCTTCACGCTCGGCGGTACGGGCGGCGGCTTTGCCGACAACGAGCAGGAGCTGCGCGACATGATGCGCAATGCGCTCTTCCTCTCGCCGGTGCACCAGGTGCTCATCGAGAAGAGCATCAAGGGTTACAAGGAGATTGAGTACGAGGTGATGCGCGACTCGAACGATACGGCCATCGCCGTCTGCAACATGGAGAACATCGACCCGGTGGGCATCCATACGGGCGACTCGATTGTGGTGGCGCCGAGCCAGACGCTCACCAACCGCGAGTACCAGATGCTGCGCGACTCGGCGCTGAAAATCATCCGCGCGCTGAAAATCGAGGGCGGCTGCAACGTGCAGTTCGCACTTGACCCCCTCTCGTTCAAGTACTACCTCATTGAGGTCAACCCCCGCGTGTCGCGTTCGTCGGCCCTCGCCTCGAAGGCTTCGGGCTATCCGATTGCCCGCGTGAGCGCCAAGATTGCCGTGGGTCTGACCCTCGACGAGATTCAGCTGGCCAACACCCCGGCCAGCTTCGAGCCGACGCTCGACTACGTGGTGACCAAAATCGCCCGCTTCCCCTTCGACAAGTTCTCCGACGCCTCGAACAAGCTCGGCACCCAGATGAAGGCCACGGGCGAGGTGATGTCGGTGGGCCGTACGGTCGAGGAGTCGCTGCTCAAGGCGGTCCGCTCGCTCGAGACGGGCGTCTGCCACATCTACCACAAGAAGTTCGACTCGTGGACGAGCGACCGGCTGCTGGAGTATATCAAGGACGGTACGGACGACCGCCTCTACGCCATCGCCCAGCTCATCCGCAACGGCATCGACCTGGTGCTGATTTACAACAATACGAAAATCGACATGTTCTTCCTCGAGAAGTTCAAGAACATCGTCGAGTTCGAGCGCGTCGTGGCGGCCCATCCGAAGGACATCGAGACGCTGCGCGACGCCAAGCGCATGGGCTTCAGCGACAAGTACATCGGCCAGCTGTGGGGCCT
The DNA here is from genome assembly GCF_002159425.1 of Alistipes sp. An31A. Classification (NCBI taxonomy): domain Bacteria; kingdom Pseudomonadati; phylum Bacteroidota; class Bacteroidia; order Bacteroidales; family Rikenellaceae; genus Alistipes; species Alistipes sp. An31A. The sequence goes on along the minus strand of NZ_NFIO01000003.1, from coordinate 131,074 downwards.
CTCGGAGCACGACATGTACCGCCTGCGCGAGCAGCACGGCATCTTCCCCGTCTACAAGATGATTGACACGTGCGCCAGTGAGTTCTCCTCCTACGTGCCCTACTTCTACTCGACCTATGAGGACGAGAACGAGTCGGTAGTGAGCGACCGCGAGAAGATTGTCGTGCTGGGTTCGGGCCCCATCCGCATCGGCCAGGGCGTCGAGTTCGACTACTCGACCGTGCATGCCATCTGGTCGATTCGTGAGGCGGGCTACGAGGCCATCATCATCAACAACAACCCCGAGACCGTCTCGACCGACTATACGACCAGCGACAAGCTCTACTTCGAGCCGCTGACGGTCGAGGATGTGATGAACGTGCTCCATCTGGAGCACCCCAAGGCGATTGTCGTCTCGCTGGGCGGCCAGACGGCCATCAACCTTGCCGAGCCGCTTGCCGAGCTGGGCGTGCCCATCATCGGCACCGACTGCGACGCCATCCGCAACGCCGAGGACCGCGGCTGCTTCGAGAAAATCATGGAGGAGTTGGGCATTCCCCAGCCCGAGGCCGAGGCGGTGACCGACATCGAGGCGGGCGTACGCGCCGCGGCACGCATCGGCTACCCGGTGCTCGTGCGTCCGAGCTACGTGCTGGGCGGCCGCGCCATGCAGATTGTCTCGAACGAGGAGCGTCTGCGCCACTACCTGCAGACGGCCGTCGAGGTGAACGAGGATTCGCCCGTGCTGGTCGACCGCTACATCATGGGCCGCGAGCTGGAGGTCGACGCCATCTGCGACGGCAAGGATGTCTTCATCCCCGGCATCATGGAGCATGTCGAGCGGACGGGTATCCACTCGGGCGACTCCATCAGCGTCTATCCGACCTTCAGCGTCGGGAAGCGGGCCAAGGAGAAGATTATCGACTACACGGTGCGTCTGGGTCTGCGCATCGGCATCGTGGGTCTCTACAACATCCAGTTCATCCTCGACGGCGAGGAGGATGTCTACGTCATCGAGGTCAACCCGCGCTCGTCGCGCACGGTGCCCTTCCTCTCGAAGTCCACGGGCGTGCAGATGGCCCACATCGCCACGCAGGTGATTCTTGGCAAGACGCTGCGCGAGCTGGGCATCACGGAGGTCTACGGCCGTGAGAAGGAGCGCTGGTACGTCAAGGCTCCGGCCTTCTCGTTCGCCAAAATCCGCGGCATGGACTCCTATCTCTCGCCCGAGATGAAGTCGACGGGCGAGGCCATCGGCTACGACGACAAGCTCACGCGGGCGCTCTACAAGGCGCTGCAGGCTACGGGCATGAACGTCTGCAACTACGGGACGATTTTCGTCACCATCGCCGACGCCGACAAGGAGAAGGCGCTGCCGCTCATCCGCCGCTTCTACGACCTGGGCTTCAACATAGAGGCGACGACCGGCACGGCGGCCTACCTGCGCAGCCACGGCATCCGCACGCGGACGCGCCGCAAGCTGAGCGAGGGGAGCACCGAGATTATCGATGCGCTGCGCCAGGGCCATGTAAGCTACGTAATCAACACGATTGACATCAACCAGCACAATACGCGTCTGGACGGCTACGAGATTCGCCGCACGGCCGTCGAGAACAACGTCACGGTCTTCACGGCGCTCGAAACGGTCAAGGTGCTGCTCGACGTGCTCGAGGAGATAACCTTCGGCGTCTCGACCATCGACGCGAAGTAGTCCGCGGCGGTGACTCCGGGGGCGGGCCTGCTCCCGGGGCGCATGCCGCACGGCGCGGAGCCAAGACAACAGAGAGAAGATGTACAAGAAAGGCATATACGAGATTCTGCGGAACGAACCGCTCACCGACGCCGTATGGCGGATGGTGCTCGGGGGCGATACGGAGTGGATTACGCGCCCGGGGCAGTTCGTCAACATCGCCCTCGAGGGGCACTACCTGCGGCGTCCGATTTCGGTCTGCGACTGGGACGGGCGTACGCTGACGCTGATTTACAAGGTGGTGGGCGACGGTACGGCCCGGATGAGCCGCATGCAGCCGGGCCAGAGGCTCGACCTGCTGACGGGGCTCGGCAACGGCTTCTCGACGCGCAACGAGGCGAGCCGTCCGCTGCTCGTGGGCGGCGGCGTGGGGGTTCCCCCGCTCTATGCGCTGGCGCGCGAGTTGCGCGGCCGCGGGCTTCCGGTCGAGGTGGTGCTGGGCTTCAACACCGCGCGGGAGCTCTTCTATGCCGATGAGTTCCGGGCGCTGGGCTGCAACGTCCACATCGCTACGGCGGACGGCTCGCTGGGGGTGAAGGGCTTCGTCACGACGGCCATCGCGGCCGAGGTGCCCGCCTTCGACTACTTCTACGCCTGCGGCCCGCTGCCCATGCTGCGGGCGCTCTGCGAGGCTACCCCCGGCGTCTCGGGCCAGCTTTCGTTTGAGGAGCGGATGGGCTGCGGCTTCGGCGGATGCATGGGGTGCAGCTGCAAGACCCTCACGGGCAACAAGCGCATCTGCAAGGAGGGCCCCGTGCTGCTCAAAGAGGAGATTCTCTGGTAGCGCCTCCCTCCGGATACATAGAGTGAATACCACGAAGCGGCGGATGCGTCGGCATTCCGGGCTTCGAAACAAATGCACGATTGATGAAAGACACCTCGGTTGTACTCTGCGGGCTCCGGCTCGACAATCCGGTCGTTCCGGCCAGCGGAACCTTCGGCTACGGCAACGAGTTCCGCGAATTCTACGACATCAACATCCTCGGCTCGTTCTCCTTCAAGGGGACGACGCGCGAGCCGCGCTTCGGCAACCCCACGCCCCGCATCGCGGAGTGCACGGCGGGCATGCTCAATGCCGTCGGGCTGCAGAATCCCGGCATCGACGCCGTGATTTCGGAGGAGCTGCCCCGGCTGCGCACCTTCTTCCACAAGCCGGTCATCGCCAACATCTCGGGCTTCTCGGTCGAGGAGTACGCCTACTGCTGCGAGCGCATTGACGGCGAGGAGCAGGTGGGCATCATCGAGGTCAACGTCTCGTGCCCCAACGTGCGCCACGGCGGCATGTCGTTCGGCACCTCGCCCGAGGCTGCGGCCGAGGTGACGCGTGCCGTCAAGGCCGTCACGACCAAGCCGGTCTTCATCAAGCTGAGCCCCAACGTCACCGACATCGTCTCGATTGCCCGGGCGTGCGAGGAGGCGGGCGCCGACGGCATCTGCCTCATCAACACGATGCTGGGCATGCGCATCGACACGCGCCGCCGCCGGGCCGTCCTTGCCAACACGACGGGCGGCTTCTCGGGACCGGCCATCTTCCCCGTGGCCCTGCGCATGGTCTACCAGGTGGCCCGCGCATGCCGGATTCCGGTGATGGGGTGCGGCGGCGTGCAGTCGGCCCGCGACGTGATTGAGATGATGATGGCCGGAGCCACGGCCGTACAGGTCGGGGCGGCCAATCTGGTGAACCCCTACGCCTCGAAGGAGATTGTCGAGGCGCTGCCCGTCGAGATGGAGCGGCTCGGCATCGAGCGCCTGAGCGACATCATCGGCTGCGCCGAGTAATCCCCGGAAGGGGAGCCGCCGTGCCGACCGATTCCGGACCGGCGCCTCGGAACGCCGCCGAAGGGTGGCGGAACGGAACAGGGTGCGACAGAGAGGTGGCGGACCTGAGCCGGGATGCGACGGAAGGGTAGCGGAACGCGGCGGGATGCGGCGGGATGCGGCTTGGGGGCAGCGAAACGGAGGCTGACCGAAGACGGACCGGAGGCGCAAGGGTTGCGCAAACGGCGGATTTTGCGTAATATTGCAGTGCGGTACCGCGCCGTGCGGTCCCTGCGGCTGAAGGCGGCGGCCTGCCGCGCAAAGAGCGAAAACGAAACAAAACGACAAAAAGCATAACAACCAATACCATGCAACACGACGTCATCATTGCCTGCGACTTCAAGTCGGCGGAGGATACCTTCCGGTTCCTCGACCTGTTCCGTGACGAAGCGCGCAAACCTTTTCTGAAAATCGGCATGGAGCTCTTCTACGCCGAGGGTCCCTTCATCGTGCGCGAAATCAAGCGCCGGGGCCACCGGATTTTCCTCGACCTGAAGCTCCACGACATCCCCAATACGGTGCGCAAGGCGATGGCCGTCCTGTCGCGGCTCGACGTCGACATGTGCAACGTCCATGCGGCGGGCACCATCGAGATGATGCGTGCCGCCCGCGAGGGGCTCACGCGCGAGGACGGCACGCGGCCCCTGCTGATTGCCGTCACGCAGCTCACCTCGACGAGCGAGGAGCGCATGCAGCGCGAGCTGCTCATCGGAGCCTCGATGAACGAGACCATCGTGCAGTATGCCCGCAATACGAAGGAGGCGGGGCTCGACGGCGTGGTCTGCTCGCCGCTCGAGGCGGGCATGGTCCACGAGGCGTGCGGCCGTGACTTCCTGACCGTAACGCCGGGCGTGCGCTTCGCCGACGGCGACGTGGCCGACCAGGTGCGCGTGACCACTCCGGCCCGTGCCCGCGAAATCGGCTCCGACTTCATCGTGGTGGGACGCCCCATCACGGCCGCACCGGACCCCGTGGCAGCCTACCGCCGCTGCGTGGCCGAGTTCCTGGGCGAATAGCCGGGGCGGGGGAGTGACGGAGGACCGGGCCCTTCGGCGCACATTTTGCGGTGCTGTCCGAGAAGCGGCGGCTCCGAGGAGACGCCCCGCAGACAACTGTTGAAGAGAGACGTATGAAACCCGTAAAACTGTTCTACCTGCGCAACTGCCCCTTCTGCAAGCGGGCGCTGCGCTACATCGACGAGGCGAAGGCGGCCCACCCCGAACTGGCGGCCGTCGAAATCGAGCTCGTCGAGGAGTCGGAGGAGCCCGAAGTGGCCGACCGTTACGACTATTACTACGTGCCGACCTTCTATGTGGGAGGCGAGAAGCTCCACGAAGGGGGGATTTACCCCGACGAGGTGGAGGCGGTGCTGCGCAAGGCGCTCGAGGCGTAGCACGCGGGCGGGGCGGCGACGGACCGCGGTGCGGTGCGGGTGCCCCGCTGCAGGAGCGCAGCTGACAAGAACCGGAACAAGAGAAATATCAAGATGGAGAAGATGGAGAAATCAATTGCCAAGGATTTGCTCTCAATCGGCGCGGTCTTCCTGCGCCCCGAGCAGCCGTTTACGTGGGCGAGCGGCATCAAGAGCCCGATTTATTGCGACAACCGGCTGACCCTCACGGCCCCCGTCGTGCGCAGTCGTGTGGAGGAGGGCCTCGCGCAGATTGTCCGCACGAAGTTCCCCGAGGCCGAGGTGCTGATGGGTACCTCGACGGCCGGAATCGCCCATGCCGCCATCACGGCGACGATTCTCAACCTGCCGATGGGCTACGTCCGCAGCGGTTCGAAGGACCACGGACGCGGCAACCAGATTGAGGGCCGTCTGGAGAAGGGCCAGAAGGTGGTGGTCATCGAGGACCTCATCTCGACGGCCGGCTCCTGCATCGAGGTGGTCAACGCGCTGCGCGAGGCGGGTGCCGAGGTGCTGGGCGTCGCTTCGATTTTCACCTACGGCATGAAGAAAGGGTTGGACCGGCTCAAGGAGGCCGGCGTGGTCAACTACAGCCTCTCGAACCTCGACGCCCTGGTGGAGGTGGCTGCCGACGAGGGCTACATCCAGCCCGAGGACAAGGCGCGCCTGCTCCGCTTCCGCGACAACCCCTCGGACGAGAGCTGGATGCAGCGCTGAGAGGCTGCCGCTGCACAATGTGAAACCCGCTAATTGCTGATTGCCTGATATGAGACATCTGATAGACCCGACCGACCTGTCGGTCGCCGAAACCGAACAGATTGTGGCGCTGGCCGAGGACATCATCGCCAACCGCGCCAAATACAGCGAAGCCTGCAAGGGAAAGAAGCTGGCGACGCTCTTCTACGAACCCTCGACGCGTACGCGTCTGAGCTTCACGTCGGCCATGCTGGAGCTGGGGGGCACCGTCATCGGCTTCTCGGACGCCAATTCCTCCTCCGTATCGAAGGGCGAGACCGTGGCCGACACGGTGCGCGTCATCCGCTGCTTCGCCGACATCATCGCCATGCGCCACTTCAAGGAGGGTGCCCCTCTGGTGGCGTCGCAGTATGCCGGCATCCCGGTCATCAACGCCGGTGACGGCAGCCACGCCCACCCGACGCAGACGCTTACGGACCTGCTCACCATCAAGCGTGAGAAGGGGCGCTTCGACCACCTGACCATCGGCTTCTGCGGCGACCTGAAGTTCGGCCGCACGGTGCACTCGCTCATCAAGGCGCTCTCGCGCTACGAGGGCATCCGCGTGATTCTGATTTCGCCCGAGGAGCTGCGCCTGCCCGACTACATGCTGCAGGAGATGAGCGCCAACTCGAAGCTGGAGTTCCACGAGGTGCGCACCATGGAGGAGGTGATGCCCGAGCTCGACATCCTCTACATGACGCGCGTGCAGAAGGAGCGCTTCCTCGACGAGGAGGAGTTCGACCGCGTGAAGAACAGCTTCGTGCTCGACCCCGACAAACTGAAGACGGCCCGCAAGGATATGATTATCCTCCACCCGCTGCCGCGCGTGAACGAAATCACGCGTGCGGTCGACAACGACCCGCGTGCGGCCTACTTCCGCCAGGTCGAGAACGGCAAGTTCGTCCGTATGGCGCTGATTTACACGCTGCTCAAGTGGGCAGACGAGAACAAGCCCTTCGACCATACGCCCCATTTCGACGAGGAGTACATCGTCAACGAGCTGGTCTGCCCGAACCGACGCTGCATCTCGGCGACGGAGGATGTCGACCAGCTCTTCCGGCGCCACGCCGACGGCACGTGCCGCTGCGCCTACTGCGAGTCGAAGGCGAAATAGAGCCGCTGTGCGGCGGCCCGTGCGGCCGGCACACGCTGCGAATTTGCGGAAAAGCTCCCTTTCGAGGGGGCTTTTTCCTCTTTTTTATGCATTTGTCTGAAAAAAAAGTGGCGGGTGGCGTCAGGAGTTTTGCCTGCTGAAGTGTTATAATACATAAGGTCGGAGCATCCGCATCCGGTCGGGAGTCGACGCAACGCTCCGGCCGGGGCCCGGAGCCCGGACCTGTGCAGTGGGGGAGATGCCCCGCGCGAAGAGAAAGGAGAGATGGGTATGGAGTCGGTTTCTTCAGGCGAAATGCTGGACCTCGCGGCCTTTGACCGCCTGTTCGGGGAGTACAGGCCGCGCTTCATCCGTTTTGCCGCGTCGTATGTGACCGATGCGGCCGTGGCCGAGGACATCGTCATGGAGAGTTTCATGGCGGCGTGGGAGCGTCGTGCCCTCCTTTCGGAGCGGAGCCTCCCGCCCTACGTGCTGGTCATCGTCCGCAACAAGTGCCTCAACCACCTGCGCGCGCGTCAGGTGCGCCTGCGCGCCGAGGAGCACCTCCATTCGCACGGCGCGCGGATGCTCGAACTCCGCATCTCGACCCTCGAGGCGTGCGAACCCGCGCAGCTCTTCTCGGACGAGGCCCGGCGGCTGGTCAACGAGACGCTCGACCGCCTGCCTGACCGTACGCGCGAGGTCTTCGTCCGCAGCCGCTTCCGCGGCGAGAGCTACAAGGAGATTGCCGCCGCTCTGGGAACGACGGTCAAGAGCGTCGAGTTCGAAATCTCGAAGGCGATGCGCTCGCTGCGCGTCTCGCTCAAGGACTATCTTCCGCTTCTCATGCTTTTTCTGCTGATTGACAAATAGTTGCTCCTCGTGGAGCTGCCGCCGGGCGCCCGCATCCGAAAAAAATCCGACTTTTTTTCAGGGGAAGGGCGCCTTTCGGTGTTATTAGTGTGACTATGGACAAAGAACTGCTCTACCGCTTTTTCAATGGAGAGACCTCCGTCGAGGAGGAGCAACGCCTGCTCGACGAAATCGACCGCAACCCCGAAAGCCGCCGCGAGCTGCTCTCGGAGCGCTGCCTCTTCGACTCGATGCTGATGCTGACGGATGCGGAGCGTGCCGCGGCGCGCCGTCCGCGGATGCAGTTGCTCCGCGGGGCCCGTCGTCTGCTCCGCTATGCCGCCGTGGTGCTCGTGACGCTCGGCGCGGCGGCCCTCTACGTACAGCTCGGCCACAACCGTCTGGCGGGCGCGGGCAATACCGTCTCGGTTCCGGCCGGACAGCGGGTCGACCTGGTGCTGCCCGACGGCACGAAGGTCTGCATGAACGCCTGCTCCGAGCTGAGCTATCCGGCCCTCTTCTCCGACGGAGAGCGCCGCGTGCGGCTCGACGGCGAGGCCTTCTTTGAGGTGGCGCACGATGCGAAGCACCCCTTCGTGGTCGAGACCTTCGCCTGCGACGTCGAGGTGCTCGGTACGAAATTCGACGTCGAGGCGCATGCCGCAAGCGACAAGTTCGTCACCTCGCTCGTCGAGGGGCGCGTGCGTGTGGTGGACCGCGACCGTCAGGTCGAGCTGCAGCCCGGCGAGCAGGTGAGCCAGGTGGACGGCCGCCTCGTGGTGGGGCGGATTCCCGACTACGAGAACTTCCAGTGGCGCGACGGCCTGATAGCCTTCCGCGACGCCTCGTTCGGCGAGCTGATTGAGGAGTTCGAGAAGTACTACGACGTACGCATCGTGGTGGCGCCCGGGCGCGACTTCTCGTCGAACCGCTTCACGGGCAAAATCCGCATCTCGGAGGGGCTCGACCACGCCCTGTGGGTGCTGCAGCGCAGCGCCGACTTCGTCTGCGAGCGCAGCGAGAGTGGCGACGTTATCTACATCCGCTGAACCCCGGGGGGAGGCGGCGGATGCATGCGAAAGAATATGACAGACAGAAAAAATAATAACGAAAAACCGAGACGAACGCCTATGTAAGAAGAAACGAACTACACCCATTTGAAACAATTCCGTGCCGCACGCCGCGACGTGCGGACCGTCTCCCCCGCGCGGAGACATTCGAGGAGCCGCCCGGCGGGAACACACTAACCAACTTAAACCTTGAAATATGAAAATGAAAAGGCAAGCAAGAGCCTTCGTGTTCTTGCCTGTATTGGCACTTTTGTGCTGCTTTTTCGCAGGCGGAGCCTACGCGCAGCGCGTGGCCGTGACGCTGAAGGCGACGGATGCCCCGCTGGAGCAGGTGCTCGATGCGATTGAAAAACAAACTACCTATCTTTTCGTCTACGACAAGAGCGTCGACGTGACGCGCCGCGTATCGGTCGACGTCGACAACATGCCTCTGGGCACGGTGCTCTCGACGCTCTTCGGTTCGACCGATATCAGCTATGCCGTAGAGAACTCCTCCATCGTCTTGTCCCGTCGGGCTGCGGAGCCGACCGCTCCGAAGTCCAAAAACCCTGTCGTCGTAACAGGTGAGGTCGTCGACGGGGCGGGACTCCCCGTCATCGGCGCCAGTGTGATTGTCAAGGGCACGACCCTCGGCACGAGCACCGGCGTCGACGGCTCCTATTCGCTCCAGGTTCCGGCTCCCGCCGAGTCGGCCGTGCTGACGGTCAACTACCTGGGCTACGAACCGGTCGAAGTGGCCGTGGGCAGCCGCACCCAAATCCGCATCACGCTGCGCGAGTCGGCCGTCGATGTCGACGCGGTGGTGGTGACGGCCCTCGGCATCAAGCGCTCCGAGAAGGCCCTTTCGTACAATGTCCAGCAGGTGAGCTCCGAGGAGCTGCTCGCCGGCAAGGATGTCAACTTCGTCAACTCGCTCAACGGCAAGGTGGCCGGTGTGACCATCAACGCCTCGTCGTCGGGCGTCGGCGGCGCCTCGAAGGTGGTCATGCGCGGTCAGAAGTCCATCATGCAGTCGTCGAACGCCCTCTACGTCATCGACGGCGTGCCGATGTTCACCACGGCGCGTGACGGCGGCACGGAGTTCGCCTCGCAGGGTACGACCGACCCCATCGCCGACATCAACCCCGAGGACATCGAATCCATCTCGGTGCTCAACGGCGCCGCAGCGGCGGCCCTCTACGGTTCGGATGCCGCCAACGGCGCCATCGTGGTGACGACCAAGCGCGGCAAGGCCGGCTTCACGTCGGTGACCGTCTCGAGCAACACCGAGGTGATGAGCCCCTTCATGCTGCCGTCGTTCCAGAACCGCTACGGCACGGGCGACCTCCTCTCGAGCGAGGGGTCGATTGACCGCAGCTGGGGACAACGGCTCAACAAGGCCAACTACATGGGCTACGACCCCGCGTCGGACTACTTCCAGACGGGCGTGACCGGCACCGAGAGCTTCTCCTTCTCGACCGGCACCGACAAGAACCAGACCTACCTCTCGGCCGCTGCGGTCAACTCGCGCGGCATCGTCCCCAACAACGGCTACGACCGCTACAACTTCACCTTCCGCAATACGACCAGCTTCCTGAAGGACCGTCTGACGCTCGACGTGAGCGCCAACTACGTCATCCAGAAGGACCGCAACATGACCAACCAGGGTGTCTACAACAACCCGCTGGTGGGTGCCTACATCTTCCCGCGCGGTAACGACTGGAACGACGTGAAGATGTACGAGCGCTACGACATGTCGCGCCTGCTCTACACGCAGTACTGGCCCGTGGGTGCCGCCGGCATGACCATGCAGAACCCCTACTGGATTAACTACCGCAACCTGCGCGAGAACCGCAAGGACCGCTACATGTTCAATGCGCAGCTCTCCTACGACATCCTCGACTGGCTCTCGGTTTCGGGCCGCCTGCGCGTCGACAACGCCCACACGGACTACACCGAGAAGTTCTACGCCTCGACCAACACGCAGCTGACCGAGGGGTCGCGAAACGGCCTCTACGGCATCACCACCTCGAAGGACAAGCAGGTCTACGGCGACGTGCTGGTCAACATCAACAAGACCTTCGGCGAGAACTGGTCGCTGCAGGCCAACGTCGGCGCCTCGATTTCCGACCTGCGCTACGACGCCATGAAGGTGCGCGGCCCCATCCCCGACGGCTCCATCACCGACGAGAAGCCGCTGCTGGCCAACGTCTTCAACGTGCAGAACCTGAGCAACTCGTCGCTCACGACGCGTCTGCAGGAGGGCTGGCGCGAGCAGACGCAGTCCATCTTCGCCTCGGCCGAGGTGGGCTTCAAGAACGCCTACTTCCTCACGCTGACGGGCCGCAACGACTGGCCTTCGCAGCTGGCGGGCCCCCACTCGAACCGCTCGTCGTTCTTCTATCCTTCGGTCGGCGCCTCGGTGGTGCTCTCGGAGATTATCCCCAACATGCCGAAGAACCTCTCCTACATCAAGCTGCGCGCCTCGTACGCCTCGGTGGGCGTCGCCTTCGAGCGCTTCATCGCCAACCCGCGCTACAGCTGGAACGCCAGCGGCCTGAGCTGGAACACCAAGACGCAGTACCCGATGTATGACCTGAAGCCCGAGCGGACGAAGTCCTTCGAGGTGGGTCTGACGATGCGCTTCCTCAAGCACTTCAACCTCGACTTCACCTACTACGACACCCGTACGCAGGACCAGACCTTCGACCCGCAGGTGTCGACCGGTTCGGGAAGCTCGACCATCTACATCCAGTCGGGTAACATCCGCAACCGCGGTATCGAGCTGGCGCTGGGTTACAGCAACACCTGGGGCAAGTTCTCGTGGGATAGCAACTACACCCTCTCGACCAACCGCAACGAGATTCTCTCGCTGGCCAACAACGTGGTCAACCCCGAGACGGGCGAACACTTCTCGGTCGACCTGCTCGACATGAACGGTCTGGGTACGGCGCACTTCCTGCTCAAGGAGGGCGGCACGCTGGGTGACCTCTACTCGTTCGTCGACCTCAAGCGCGACGAGACGGGCTCGATTTACATCGATGCCGACGGCAAGCTGGCCACCGAGACCATCGGCAACGTCGACCGCTACATCAAGCTGGGTTCGGTGCTGCCCGATGCCAACATGGCCTGGCGCAACGACTTCCGCGTGGGCAACTTCCACTTCGGCTTTATGATTTCGGCGCGTCTGGGCGGCATCGTCTTCTCGCGTACGCAGGCCATGCTCGACTACTACGGCGTTTCGGAGGCTTCGGCCGCGGCGCGCGATGCGGGCACCGTGATGATTAACGGCGGCGACTATGTCGACCCCAACGTCTGGTATTCGGCCATCGGCGGCGGCAACTCGGTGCCGCAGTACTACACCTACTCGGCGACGAACGTCCGTCTGCAGGAGGCCTCCATCGGCTACACCATTCCGCGCAAGAAGCTGGGCAACCTCTGCGAAATCACCCTCTCGCTCGTGGGCCGCAACCTGTGGATGCTCTACTGCAAGGCTCCGTTCGACCCCGAGACCATCGCCACGACGGGTAACTTCTACCAGGGCATCGACTACTTCATGATGCCGTCGCTGCGCAACATCGGCTTCAACCTCAGACTCAAATTCTAAAACCATGAAACTTCACATATTCAGGCCCTTTGTCTGCCTGCTTGCCGCAGCGGGCATCTCCTGCACGGCCAACTACATGGACATCAACGGCAATCCCTACGAGCCGACCGAGGACCAGATGCAGGCCGACGGATACATCATCGGCGCGACGCTGACGGCGCTTGCAACCACCGTCGTCTCGACCGACGTCAATACGGCCCAGTTCACCGACGTGCTGATGGGCGGCCCGCTGGGCGGCTACTTCACCACGACGGGTTCCTTCCCCACGGGCACCATCATGAACTTCAACCCGACGGACGACTGGACCAACGTCTTCCTGGCCAGCGACAAGATTATCCCGGTGCTCTACTCCAACCTGCGCGAGCTGGAGCGCGTGACCGACGACCCCATCACGCTGGCCATCGCCGAGGTCATCAAGGTTGCGGCCATGAGCCGCGTTACGGACACCTACGGCCCGATTCCCTACTCGAAGGTGGGTGAGGACGGCAAGCTGCAGGTGCCCTACGATTCGCAGGAGGAGGTCTACACGCGTTTCTTCGAGGAGCTCGACCACGCCATCGGCGTGCTGACCGAGCACCGCACGGGCGCCATCGCCTCGACGGCCGACTACATCTACGGCGGCAGCGCCGAGAAGTGGTGCCGCTTCGCCAACTCGCTCAAGCTGCGTCTGGCCATGCGCATCGTCTATGCCGACAAGGCCAAGGCCCAGCAGATGGCCGAGAGCGCCGTCAAGAGCGAGGTGGGCGTGATGACCTCGAATGCCGACAACGCCATGCTGACCGCCTTCGGCGAGAAGGGAAACCCGCTCTACACGGCCATCAACTACAACTCGGTGACGGCGGCCGACCATCCCGACGGCAAGGATTGCCAGACGGGCGGTGACACGCACGCCGCAGCCGACATCATCTGCTACATGAACGGCTACAACGACCCGCGCCGTCCGGCCTACTTCATCCCCTCGGAGTGGAGCGGCTACCAGTATGTCGGCATGCGCCGCAGCATCCAGATTCCCTCGCTGGTGACCGTCGGCCACAAGTATTCGGGCATCAAGTGCGACATCTCGTCGCCCGTCTACTGGATGAACGCCGCCGAGGTGGCCTTCCTCAAGGCCGAGGCCAAGGCCGTCTTCGGATTCGACATGGGTCCCGGCACGGCCGAGGAGTTTTACCGTGAAGGCATCCGCCTCTCGTTCGAGCAGTGGGGTGTCGCCGGCTGGGAGGAGTACGCCGCCGGTCAGACCAAGCCGGAGAACTACCGCGACCCCAACGGCACGAACACCTATACGGAGCCCATCTCCGAAATCACCGTCGCCTGGAACGACGGCGCCTCGACCGAGGAGAAGCAGGAGCGCATCATCACCCAGAAGTGGATTGCCAACTGGCAGCTGGGCAACGAGGCGTGGGCCGACTTCCGCCGCACGGGCTATCCGCTCATGATGCCGGCCACGGCCGAGGGCAACAAGAGCAACGGCAAGGTCGATTCGCGCATGGGCGCCCGCCGCATGCCCTATCCGCAGGTCGAGTATACGACCAACGGAGAGAACGTGCGTCAGGCCGTGGCCTCCTGGCTCAACGGCGGCGACGACATGGCAACGCGCCTGTGGTGGGACTGCAAGGAGGACCTTCCGCAACTTCGATAATCACCTAAAACGAATCCAAGACTGATATGAAATTCAATATGAACAGACGTTTCGCCCTCCTTTCGCTTGCCGCGCTGCTCGCTCTGGGCGGCTGCAGCGAGTGGACCGACATGGAGAGCGTGACCATCAAGGAGCCCCAGGTGGAGAAGAGCGAGGCCTACATGCAGGCCATCCGCGACTACAAGGCTTCGGAACACAAGGTGCTCATCGGCTGGTTCGACAACGTGGCCCTTCCGGGCGACCGCTCCCAGCATCTGACCGTGCTGCCCGACAGCATCGACATCGTCGTGCTGCAGCACCCCGAACTCATCACGGAGGCTCTGGCCGCCGAGGCGGCCGAAATCCGCACCCGGATGGGTACGCGGACGCTCTGTAGCGTCAGCTTCGTCGAGCTCGAGGCGGCCTTCGAGGCGCAGCAGCAGACGACCCCCGCGGCCGACGAGAGCGGTGAAGAGGGCGGAGACGAGGGCTCCGGCCAGGAGGGTGGCGATGGCGGCGATGAGGGCGGCGAACAGCCTCAGGAGCCCGCAGCCGACGCCTTCACGCTCTTCTGCAACGATTACGTGGCCCGCGTCATGGCGCTCTGCGATACGTGGGCGCTCGACGGCGTGAGCGTCGCCTACGACGGCCGCAGCACCACGCAGATGCCCGACGCGGAGAAGGAGAGCTACCTCTCCCGCCAGCAGGCCTTCCTTGCGGCCGTGGCCGCATGGCGCACCGCCCATCCCGACCGGATGCTGCTCTTCGAGGGAACGCCCCAGTACCTGGCCGACGCCTCGCTGCTCGAGGGGTGCGACTACATCATCCTCAAGATGTTCACGCAGACGACCGTTGCCGACCTCGACCGTGCGCTCCGTCTGGCGCTGACCGACAACGTCCCCTCGGACCGGATTGTCATCGGCGTGGAGTCGTGGCCGCTCGATGCGGCAGACACCAAGACCGGCCGCTTCCAGACCGAGGAGGGCAAGGAGGGGCGTGCCGTCATCGAGGTGGCCCGCTGGATGAATCGCTACGACGCCGGCTGCTCGAAGTCGGGCCTGGCGGTGAACCATCTCCAGTACGACTATTTCAACCCCTATCGCATTTACCAATATACGCGTGAGGCCATCGGCCTGATGAACTACGCGCCCAAAACCACTACCGAATTATGACGTCGAACCGCATATTCATGACTTTAGCCTTCGCCGCCGCTGCGCTTCTGGCCGGCGGATGCGCGAACGAGGACCTCAACGAGCACCACTTCGACAACCGGCTCTACCTCGACGGTGAGTCGACCGTCACCACGCTGCTGCTCAAGAAGGATGTCCCCTCCTATACGGTGCAGCTGATGGCTGCCATGGCCCTGCCCGAGTCGCAGGCCGTCGAGGTGGAGTTCGCGGCCGACCCGTCGCTGGTCGACCACTACAACCTCGCCTACGGAGCCGAGGCCGTCGCGCTGCCCGCCGAGAACTACACGCTCTCGGCCACCGAGTCGGTCATCGGCGCGGGAAGCGTCGCCTCGGTGCCCGTCGAGCTCTCCTTCACGGGGCTTGACGTGCTGCCCGGCCAGCAGCTCTACGTGCTGCCCGTCACCATCGTGCGTGCCACGGTGCCCGTACTCGAGAGCCGCCGCACGTTCTACTACCTCTTCCGCGAGGGTGCGCTCATCAACGTCGTGGGCGAAATGGAGAAAAACTACCTCGACGTCAACTGGGTCAATGCCGACGTGGTGAACAACCTCACGGCGATGACCGTCGAGGCGCTGGTCTACGCCCGGGACTTCGACCGCGAAATCTCGACGCTGATGGGCATCGAGGGAAAGTTCCTGCTGCGCTTCGGCGACGCGACCTACAACCCCGGACAGCTGCAGGTGGTCAACGGCAGCACCAAGTTCCCCGACAAGGATGACTCGAAGGCGATTCCCACCAACGAGTGGGTTCACATCGCCGTGACCTACCAGTCGACGGGCGAGATTTGCATCTACGTCAACGGCGTGCTGCAGTCCGAGGGCAAGTGCGGCAGCGGCGCGGTGAACTGGGGCACCTACGTTCCGCCCTACCTGGAGACCGCCAGCAAGCGCGGCTTCCACATCGGCTACTCCTACACCGACGAGCGCTACTTTGCCGGCAACCTCTCGGAGGTGCGCATCTGGAACCGCGTGCTGAGCGCCGATGAAATCAACGCGACCAACCACTTCTACTGGGTAGACCCGGCCAGCGACGGACTGGTGGCCTACTGGAAATTCGACGACGGCGAGGGCAACACCGTCCGCGACCACAGCGGCAACGGCAACGACGCCCGCTCGTTCGCCACGATGGAGTGGAAGCAGGTCGAGCTGCCCCGGACCGATAAATAACCCCTAAAACGAATCAACCCATGAACATACTGCATAAATTAGCCGCCGGATGCCTGCTCGGATGCTTGGCCTTCGCGGCGGTCTCCTGCACCGACGACATCTCGATTCCGGGCTCGGAGCAGAACGGAGGCGCGGCCGGTGAGCAAGGAATCGAAGCCTACCTCCAGAGCGAGAGCGGCAAGAGCGAAACGACGGTCGAGCTGCGCGGCCAGGCCGTGCGGAGCACCGTGCGGCTGGGTCTGACCCACGTGGCCGGCCGTGCCGTGGATGCCACGCTGCGTGTGGCGCCCGAGCTGGTGGAGGCCTACAACGAGGAGCATGAGACCTCGTTCGAACTCTTCCCCGAGAGCCAGGTCTTGCTCGAGGAGAACGGAGCCGTGCTGATTGGCCCCGAGGATGTCTTCTCGGACTACATGGCCCTCAACCTCATGCCGGGCGAGGGTGCGGTCGAGGGGCAGACCTACCTGCTGCCCGTCACCTTCGACGTCAAGACCACGGGCATTGCCCCGGCCGCCGACCGCAAGGCGCTCTATCTGCTGGTGAAGGTCTCGGGCGCGCGTCCCGATGCGACCAAGCCGAGCGGCTTCACGATGGTCTCCTACTTCGAGGTCAACGACATGAACCCGCTCAACGCCGCGAACTACTTCCTGGCCGACAGCGGCAAACCCTTCTTCGACATCGTCAACATCTTTGCGGCGAACATCAACTACGACGCCGCGAGCGGCCGTGCCTATGTCCACTTCAACGACAACGTCGCCCACCTGCTGGCCAACCGCGACAAGTACATCGCGCCGCTGCAGGCACTCGGCATCCGCGTCTGCCTGACGATTCTGGGCAACCACGACCGCATCGGCGTGGCCAACCTCTCGGCCGAGGGCGCGCGCGAGTTCGCCCGCGAGCTGCGCGTGGTGGTCGACACCTATGGGCTGGACGGCGTCGACTTCGACGACGAGTGGAGCGACTACCCCTCGCGTGCGGACGAAGCTCCGGGCTTCCTCGTCCCCTCGTCGGAGCTCTACGGCCGTCTGCTCATCGAGACGCGCCGCGTGATGCCCGACAAGCTGGTGACGCTCTACGCCTACGGCCACACCTCGTTCTACAACCCGATTGACGGCAAGCGCATCGGCGAGGTGGTCGACTATGCATGGAACAGCTCCTACCTCTACGCCGACTACAACTCGATGAAGAACTTCCTGGGGCTGATGCCCGGGCAGTGGGGGCCCTATTCCATCTGCCTGAACCCCGATTCCGACCAGTACACGGGCGACTCGCTTTCCGATGCGGAGATTCAGAAGCTGCACGAGGGTGGCTACGGCGTGATGGTGTGGTACGACCTGCGCACCGACAAGCGCCAGAGCTACGTGGGGCGCTTCTCGCAGGTGTCGAGCGTGGTCTACGGCGAGCAGACCGTCAAGCGCGGATATGATTACGGCAAGGATTGGTAACGAAAAGCGTATTTGGAACAATGAAAAGAATGATGATAGCGTTTGCAGCGGCGGCGATGCTGTTGGCCGGCTGCAGCGAGGAGAATACCGAAGCGCCGGTAACGCCCGAGGTGACCGACTGGATTGAGGTCACGGGCGGCGAACAGGAGCCGCTCCCGGCCGCCGGCACCGAGTTCGCGGTGACGGTCAAGAGCAGCGGCGACTGGCGGCTGGCCGGCAGGAAGGAGTGGTGCCGCCCCGATGTGACGGAGGGCGCGGCGGGTGCCGAGGTGCACTTCACCGTCGACGAGAACACCGGCTACGAGGCCCGCAGCGTGGTCTACACCTTCATGAGCGGCGGCAAGTCGTGCAAGATGACCGTCAGCCAGGAAGGCGGCGTGGTGGTCGAGGCCGACAAGGACCGCTACGAGGTGGCATCGGCCGGCGGCGAGTTCCGCATCCGCATCGATGCGAACGTGGCCCTGACTTGGGAGCTCGACCCGTCGTGCAGCGACTGGGTGAGCGACACGACTCCCGTTTCGCGTGCCGGCATGCCCGAGCGTTCGTACATCTATCTGACCGTGGACGAGAATACGACCTATGCGGCCCGCGAAGGTCTGCTGCGCGTGACGGGCGAGGGCGGCCAGACGCGTGAGATTACCGTGGCCCAGCTGCAGAACGATGCGATTTTGGTCGACGCCGACACCTATCCGGTCGAGCCCGAGGGTGGCGTCATTACCGTCCAGGTCGACGCCAACGTCGACTATACGGTCGAGATTCCCGCCGAGGCTGCCTCGTGGTGCCGCCATACGTCGAGCGAGGAGTCGGCGGGGGAGGGTCCCCTGCGCCGTACGGTCGAGACCTTCGAGGTCGACGAAGCCTCGATGACGCGCAACGCCGTGGTGGTGCTGCGTGCGGTCGAGGGGGGTGCGACGGCCATCGTGAACATCTCGCAGATTGTCGAGTCGGACGCTCCGATTGTCGACGTGCCCGATGAGGCCTTCCGCAACTTCCTGCTCCAGAAGGGCTATGTCGTGGCGGCCGACGGCACGAAGTGCCAGCTCACGGATGCCGGCATGGAGCTCCAGGAGATGGATTGCAGCGGTCTGAAGATTGAGTCCCTGAAGGGTATCGAGGGCTTCACGGAGCTCGTCTCGCTCAACTTCACCAACAACATGGTCAAGGAGGTCGACCTCTCGGCCAACACGAAGCTGAGCGACCTGAAGTTCGAGACCAACCCCGTCGAGCTGATGAACCTGGGCGATGCGCCGGTGATGCTGGTCGACATCTCGGGAACGAAGCTCCAGGTCGGCGAGAAGTGGTGGGAGATGGTCTATCCGCCGAAGTTCACCCTCATCAGCTCGCAGCCGCTCGAGGTGAAGGCCGGCGACAACTGCGTCTGCACGAAGTTCGACATGACGCAGGTGCCCAACCTCAAGCGCATCGACGTTTCGTACATTACCTATGCAGGTTATATTCTCTACCTGAAGCGGGGCGTGCACTCCGAGGATGTGGTTTACCGCGGCACGACGTCGTCCGTGGAAATCGTGTGGGTGGATTGATGGTGTTTCGACCCGATTTGCAGGGTGCGGGCGTTCGGTCTTCGGCCGGACGCCCGCTCTTTTTCCGGCGGCGGGGCGCGGGGTGGCGGCACTGCGGAATCGTTGCGTAATGTCCCGGCCGAATGTGTGAAACTCCCGAATTTTTTGTATCTTTGTCCCCGGATTTTATCCCCACAAACCTACATCCTTTAGACCTGAATGAAACCGGTACATGCCCAATCCACGAAACACTCGCCTCTGGCGTGGGTTCCGACTCTTTACTTTGCCATGGGCCTCCCGTTCGTGGTGCTCAACATGGTCTCGGCGGTGATGTTCAAGGACCTTGAAATCTCCGACGCGCAGATTGCCTTCTGGACCTCGCTCATCATGTGGCCCTGGACCATCAAGTTCCTCTGGAGTCCCTTCCTCGAAATTTTCCGCAACAAGAAGTTCTTCGTCGTGCTGACGCAGCTGGCCAGCGGCGTGCTCTTCGGCGTGGGTGCGCTGGCACTCCACCTGCCGTCGTTCTTCGCCATCACGATTGCCATCTTCGCCGTCATCGCCTTCAGCGGCGCGACGCACGACATCGCGGCCGACGGCGTCTACATGTCGGAGCTCTCGACGCAGGACCAGGCCAAGTACATCGGCTGGCAGGGGGCCTTCTACAACCTGGCCAAGCTGGTGGCCACGGGCGGACTGGTCTGGTTCGCCGGCTGGCTCTTCAACCGCTTCGCCCCCGATGCCGCGAGCGACGTGGCGGCCTACCGCCATGCGTGGACCATCGTGCTGGTGATTCTGGGCGCCATCATGGTCGCCGCCGGCCTGTGGCACATCCGCGTGCTGCCGCTGGGCGGCGCCCCCGCATCGGGCGCACACTCGCTGCGCGAGGGGCTCGACGGCCTGCGGGAGGTCATCACCTCGTTCTTCGCCAAGCGCCACATCTGGTACTACATCGCCTTCATCATCCTCTACCGTCTGGGCGAGGGCTTCGTGATGAAGATTGTCCCCCTCTTCCTCAAGGCCGACACCTCGATTGGCGGTCTTGGGCTGAGCAACCAGCAAATCGGCCTCTACTACGGCTCGTTCGGCGCCGGCGCCTTCCTGCTGGGCTCGCTGCTGGCCGGATACTTCATCGCGGGCCGCGGCCTGAAGCGGACGCTCTTCACGCTCTGCTGCATCTTCAACATCCCCTTTGCGGTCTATGCGCTGCTGGCCCTCTTCCAGCCCTCGTCGATGTGGCTGGTGGGCGGCGGCATCGTCCTGGAGTACTTCGGTTACGGCTTCGGCTTCGTGGGCCTCACGCTCTTCATGATGCAGCAGGTGGCTCCGGGCAAGCACCAGATGGCCCACTACGCCTTCGCTTCGGGCATCATGAACCTCTCGGTGATGGTCACCGGCATGGCCTCGGGCTTCCTGAGCGACCTGTTGGGCTACAAGTTCTTCTTCATCGCCGTGATGTTCGCCACCATTCCGGCCTTCCTCATCACGTGGTTCGTCCCCTTCACCCACCCCGACGGCAAGGAGGTTTCGTCGAGCGAGCTGAACGAGGAGCTGAAGAACGACTGACGCGCGGCGACACGATTTGAAAAAAGGAAAAGATAACCAATAAACAAGCGTAAATTCATGAACAGCAATCTGAAAATCGCAGGTCCGGCGCTTCCGGACATGCCGTGGGAGGAGCGTCCCGCCGGCTCGAAAGAGGTGCTCTGGCGCTATTCGGCCAACCCGATTATCCCGCGCAACCTGCTTTCGACCTCGAACAGCATCTTCAACTCGGCGGTCGTTCCCTTCAAGAACGGCAAGTACAACTATGCGGGTGTCTTTCGCTGCGACGACACCAACCGCCGGATGCGGATTCACGTCGGCTTCTCGGTCAACGGCATCGACTGGGACATCGAGGAGGAGGATTTCCACCTCGAGGGTGCCGACCCCGAAGTGGGGGAGTGGGTCTACGGCTATGACCCGCGTGTGGCCAAAATCGACGACAAGTACTACGTGACGTGGTGCAACGGCTACCACGGCCCCACCATCGGCGTGGCCTGGACGACCGACTTCAAGACCTTCCACCAGCTGGAGAACGCCTTCCTGCCCTACAACCGCAACGGCGTGATGTTCCCCCGCAAGATTAACGGCAAGTTCGCCATGCTGTCGCGTCCGAGCGACACGGGCCACACCCCCTTCGGCGACATCTTCTACTCCGAAAGCCCCGACATGGAGTACTGGGGACACCACCGCCACGTGATGTCGCCCGCCGCATTCGAGGTGAGCGCCTGGCAGTGCATGAAAATCGGTGCGGGCCCCATCCCCATCGAGACCTCGGAGGGGTGGCTGCTCTTCTACCACGGCGTGCTGCGCTCGTGCAACGGCTATGTTTACGCCTTCGGCTCGGCGCTGCTCGACCTCGACCAGCCCTGGAAGGTGCTGGCCCGCAGCGGCCCGTATCTGATTACGCCGCAGATGCCCTACGAGTGCATGGGCGACGTGCCCAACGTCACCTTCCCCTGCGCGGCGCTGCATGACCCCGAGACGGGCCGCGTGGCCGTCTACTACGGCTGCGCCGACACGGTGACGGGCCTGGCATTCGGCTACATCCCCGAAATCATCGAATTTACGAAGAAGAACTCAATCCTGTAGGCCGATGAAACGGACGCTTTGGCTCGCGGCGCTGGCGGCAACGCTTGCCGTTGCCCCCCTTGCGGCGCAGGAACCGGCCGACTACGTCAATCCGTTCATCGGTACGACCAACTTCGGTACGACCAACCCCGGCGCGGTCTGCCCTAACGGCCTGATGTCGGTGGCCCCCTTCAACGTGATGGGCTCCGATATGAACCGCTACGACAAGGACGCGCGCTGGTGGTCGACGCCCTACGAGTACTACAACAAGTTCTTCACCGGCTTTTCGCACGTGAACCTCAGCGGCGTGGGATGCCCCGAGATGGGCTCCCTGCTGCTGATGGCCACCTCGGGCCCGCTCGATGTGGACTACCACAACTACGGCAGCACCTATTCGCGCGAGACGGCCTCGCCGGGCTACTACTCCAACTTCCTGGACAAGTACGGCATCCTGGCCGAGGTATCGGCCACGCTGCGCAGCGGCGTGACGCGCTTCACCTTCCCGGCCGGCGAGAGCCACATCCTGCTCAACCTGGGCGAGGGTCTGACCAACGAGTCGGGCGCCTTCGTACGCCGCGTGAGCGATACGGAAATCGAGGGGACGAAGCTGCTGGGCACCTTCTGCTACAATCCGCAGGCGGTCTTCCCGATTTACTTCGTCATGCGTGTCAACAAGCGTCCCGAGGCGGTCGGCTACTGGAAGATGCAGCCCCCGAAGCAGGGCGTCGAGGCCGAGTGGGACAAGGACAGCGGTCGCTACAAGCTCTATACGCGCTATGCGAAGGAGCTGGCCGGTGACGACATCGGCGTGTGGTTCACCTACCGGACGACCGAGGGCGAGCAAATCGAGGTGCAGATGGGCGTCTCGTTCGTCTCGATGGAGAACGCCCGCATGAACCTCGACGCCGAGCAGCAGGGCAAGGACTTCGACGCCGTGCGCGCCGAAGCGCGTGCGCGCTGGAACGACGACCTGGGCCGCATCCGTGTCGAGGGCGGTACGCGCGAGCAGCGCGAGGTCTTCTACACGGGTCTTTACCATGCGCTCATCCACCCCAATCTGCTGCAGGACGTCAACGGCGAGTACCCCGTCATGGAGAGCTCCGAAATCCGCACCGTGAAGGGCAACCGCTATACGGTCTTCTCGCTGTGGGACACCTACCGCAACGTGCACCAGCTCCTGACGCTGGTCTACCCCGAGCGTCAGATTGAGATGGTCCGCTCGATGGTCGACATCTACAAGGAGTGGGGCTGGATGCCCAAGTGGGAGCTCTACGGCCGCGAGACCTTCACCATGGAGGGCGACCCGGCCATTCCGGTCATCGTCGACACCTGGATGAAGGGGCTGCGCGACTTCGACGTGGAGAGCGCCTACGAGGCCTTCCTCAAGTCGGCGACCACGCCCGGAGCCGAAAACCGGCTGCGTCCCGACATCGACCCCTACATCGAGCGGGGCTACGTGCCGCTGGGCTTCTATGCCAAGGACCTGGCCGGCGACGCCTCCGTGTCGCATGCCCTGGAGTACTACATCGCCGATTATGCCCTCTCGCGTCTGGCCGACTCGCTGGGCCGCAAGGAGGATGCCCGCCTCTTCCGCGAGCGTTCGCTGGGCTACCGCCACTACTACGACAAGGAGTACGGAACGCTGCGCCCCATCACGCTCGAGGGGCGGTTCCTCACCCCCTTCGACCCGAAGGCGGGCGAGAACTTCACCGCAGCGCCGGGCTTCCACGAGGGTTCGGCCTGGAACTACACCTTCTACGTGCCGCACGACGTCGAGGGGCTGGCGCGACTGATGGGCGGCAAGCGCAAGTTCGTCGACAAGCTCCAGATGGTCTTCGACACGGGCCTCTACGACCCGGCCAACGAGCCCGACATCGCCTATCCCTACCTCTTCAGCTACTTCAAGGGAGAGGAGTGGCGTACGCAGCGCGAGGTGCGCCGTCTGACGGCGAAGTACTTCACCACCGAGCCCGACGGCATCCCCGGCAACGACGATACGGGAACAATGTCGACGTGGGCTGTCTTCTCGATGATGGGCCTCTATCCCGACTGTCCGGGCGAGCCCTACTATACGCTCACCTCGCCCGTCTTCGACAAGGTGACCATCCGCCTCGACCCGCGCTTCTACGGGCGCGACGAGCTGGTCATCCAGACGCGCGACAACGCTCCCGACAACATCTACATCCGCTCGATGTCGCTGGGCGGCAAACCGCTTCGCAAGTACCGCATCAGCCACGAGGAGCTGCTGCGGGGCGGTACGCTGACCTTCGACCTCAGCAACGAGCACCGTTAAGATTGTTTTTATAACCCCAAACCATCCCCATAGACCATGAAACTCAGAACCATTTTCACCATAGGCGCGGCAATAGCGGCGGTCGCCTGCGGCAAGGCTCCCCAGAGCGAGTCGCTGACGCAGTGGGTCGACATGCGCATCGGCACGGGCGGCCACGGCCACGTCTTCATGGGCGCCAACGTCCCCTTTGGCGCCGTACAGCTCGGTCCCACCAGCATTCCCCAGACGTGGGACTGGTGCTCGGGCTACCACGTATCCGACACGACGGTCATCGGATTCTCGCACACGCACCTGAGCGGTACGGGCATCGGCGACCTGTTCGACGTGACGGTGATGCCCGTCATCGGCGAGGTGACCTACGCCCGCGGAACGGAGGATGAGCCGCAGTCGGGCCTCTGGTCCTACTTCAGCCATGCCGACGAGGTGGCCCGCCCGGGCTACTACCGCACGCGCCTGCTGCGCTACGGTATCGACGCCGAGCTGACGGCGACCAACCGCGTGGGCCTGCACCGCTACACCTTCCCCACATCGGACGAGGCGGCCGTGGTCATCGACCTGGAGAACGGCGGCTGCTGGGACAAAGCCACCGAGACCCGCATGGAGGCCGAGGGCGACCGCGTCGTGACGGGCTACCGCTACTCGACGGGCTGGGCCAAGGACCAGAAAATCTACTTTGCGGCCGAATTCTCGAAGCCCTTCACCTCGTTCGAGCTCAAGGGTGAGAACAACATGTACGGCCGTGCCTCGTTCGCAACCACCGAGGGTGAGGAGCTGCTGCTCAAGGTGGCTATCTCGCCCGTCTCGGTCGAGAATGCGAAGGAGAACCTCGCCGCCGAGCTGCCGGACTGGGACTTCGAGGCCACGGCACAGGCTGCCGATGCGGCCTGGAACGACGAGCTGGGCCGTGTGCGCATCGAGACGGCCGATTCGTCGGCCCGCCGGATTTTCTATACGGCGCTCTACCATACGATGATTGTCCCCTCGACCTTCTGCGACGTGAACGGCGACTACCGCGGCGCCGACGGCAAGACGTACAACGCCGAGGGTGCGCACATCTATACGACCTTCTCGCTGTGGGACACCTACCGTGCCGCACAGCCGCTCATGACGCTCATCCATCCGGACCGGATGCAGGACATCGCCGCAACGATGGTCGACATCTACAAGCAGCAGGGCAAGCTGCCCGTATGGCACCTGGTGGGCAACGAGACCGACTGCATGGTGGGCAATCCGGGCATCTGCGCGCTGGCCGACGCCGTGCTGAAGGGCTACGTGCCGAACCGTGAGGAGGCCTACGAGGCGCTGAAGGCCTCGGCGATGGTTCCCGAGCGGGGTATGGACCTGCGCATGCAGTACGGCTACATCCCCTGCGACCTCTACAACGAGGCGGTGGCCTTCGACCTCGAATATGCCATTGCCGACTGGTCGGTGGCCCAGGTGGCCCGCGAGCTGGGCAAGGAGGAGGACTACGCCTACTTCCTCGACCGCAGCAAGTCGTACCGCCACCTGTTCGACCCCGAGACGCACTTCCTGCGCGGCCGCGACTCGAAGGGGGGCTGGCGTACGCCGTTCGACCCCTTCTCGGCCATCCACCGCGGCGA
Source organism: Alistipes sp. An31A (assembly GCF_002159425.1). Classification (NCBI taxonomy): domain Bacteria; kingdom Pseudomonadati; phylum Bacteroidota; class Bacteroidia; order Bacteroidales; family Rikenellaceae; genus Alistipes; species Alistipes sp. An31A. Next base: position 105,331 of record NZ_NFIO01000003.1, on the reverse strand, counting down.
CGACTACTGCGAGGGCAACGCATGGCAGTATACGTGGCTGGTACCCCACGACGTCGAGGGTCTGATTGAGTGCTTCGGCTCTAAGGAGGCCTTCACCGCCAAGCTCGACTCGCTCTTCACGGTCAGCTCGGAGCTCGCCGGCGCCGCATCGCCCGACATCTCGGGCCTCATCGGACAGTATGCCCACGGCAACGAGCCGAGCCACCACGTGCTCTACTTCTATACGATGATTGGCCAGTCCTGGAAGACGGCCGACAAGGTGCGCGAGGTGCTCACGACGCTCTACCACGACCAGCCCGACGGACTCTCGGGCAACGAGGACGCGGGTCAGATGTCGGCATGGTACATCCTCTCGTCGCTGGGCATGTATCAGGTTGAGCCGGCCGGCGGCCGCTACTTCTTCGGTTCGCCGCTCTTCGACCGTGCCGAGCTGAAGGTGCGCGACGGCTTGCTGACAATCGTGGCCCACAACAACTCGGCCGAGAACCGCTACATCCAGAGCGTCCGGTTCAACGGCGAGGAGTACGACAAGCCCTGCATCGACTTCGAGTCGCTGGCGCGGGGCGGTGTGCTGGAGTTCGAGATGGGCTCCGAGCCGAAGGTATGGTATGAACTCTGAATGAACGCTAAACGAATCGACATCTGCCGATGAAAATCATCTTCTGGGCACTTTCGGTGCTCGCAATGGCTGCAACCTCCTGCTGCGCTCCGTCGCGGAGCGCGGAGGAGGTTGTCCGCCCTTCGGAGTATGTCTCGACGCTCGTCGGGACGCAGTCCGACTATTCGCTGTCGGCCGGCAACACCTATCCGGCCATCGCCCTGCCGTGGGGCATGAACTTCTGGACGCCCCAGACGGGCCGCATGGGTGACGGGTGGACCTACACCTACGGGGCCCATACGCTCCGGGGCTTCAAGCAGACGCACCAGCCCTCGCCGTGGATGAACGACTACGGCCAGTTCGCGGTGATGCCCGTGCGCGGCAACGACAAACTGGACGAGGAGTCGCGCCAGAGCTGGTTCTCGCACCAGTCCGAGCAGGCGCGTCCCTACTACTACTCGGTCTACCTGGCCGACCACGACGTCAAGGCCGAGGTGGCCCCCACCGAGCGGGCCGCCATCCTGCGTTTTACCTTCCCCGAATCGGAGGAGTCGGGCGTGGTGGTCGACGCCTTCGACCGCGGGTCGAGCATCGAGATGGTCGACGACCACACGCTGGCCGGCTATACGACGCGCAACAGCGGCGGCGTGCCCGACAACTTCCGCAACTACTTCGTCCTGCGCTTCGACAAGCCCTTCTCGGGCATCGAGCTGACCGACTCGCCGTCGGACTACAAGGCGGGCAGCCGCGTGCTCTATCCCGAGGGCGGCAAGCGCGTCGAGGGGGAGCATGCCGTGGCCAAGGTGCACTTCGCCACGCGGCGCGGCGAGCAGGTCAACGTGCGCGTCGCCTCGTCGTTCATCTCCCCCGAGCAGGCCGTGCGCAACCTCGAGAGCGAGCTGGGCAGCGACGACTTCGAGACGGTGACGGCCAAGGCGCAGCAGCGCTGGGACGACGTCCTGGGCCGCATTCGCGTCGAGGGGGGCAGCGACGAGCAGATGCGCACCTTCTATTCGTGCCTCTACCGCTCGACGCTCTTCCCGCGCAAGTTCTACGAAATCGACGCCGCGGGGAATCCCGTCCACTACAGCCCCTACAACGGCGAGGTGCGTCCGGGTTATCTCTACACCGATACCGGCTTCTGGGATACGTTCCGCTGCCTCTTCCCGCTGCTCAACCTGGTCTACCCCTCGGTCAACGCCGAGATTCAGGCCGGACTGGCCAACGTGGCGCGCGAGAATGCGCTGCTGCCCGAGTGGGCGAGCCCGGGCCACCGCGGCTGCATGGTGGGCAACAACTCCGCTTCGGTGGTAGCCGACGCCGTGGTCAAGGGCATCGTTACCGACTCGGCCGACCTGGCGAAGCTCTACGAGGCGATGGTCTACGCCACGGAGCATGTCCATCCCGAGGTCTCGTCGTCGGGCCGCTGGGGCCATGAGTACTACAACGAGCTGGGATACGTCCCCTACGACGTCAACATCCCGGAGAACGTGGCCCGCACGCTCGAGTACGCCTACGACGACTGGTGCATCCTCCAGACGGCCAAGCGGCTGGGTCGCCCGGCCGAGGAGCAGGAGCGTTGGGCGCTGCGTGCGAAGAACTACCGCAACGTCTTCGACCCCGAGACGCACCTCATGCGCGGCCGCAACGCCGACGGTTTGTTCCAGAGCCCCTTCAGCCCCTACAAGTGGGGTGACGCCTTCACCGAGGGCAACGCCTGGCACTACACCTGGTCGGTGTTCCACGACGTGGAGGGGCTCGCGCGGCTGATGGGCGGCCACGAGGCCTTTGCGCGGATGCTCGACTCGGTCTTCGTCGTTCCGCCCGTCTACGACGACAGCTACTACGGCTTCCGGATTCACGAAATCACGGAGATGCAGGTGGCCAACATGGGCAACTACGCCCACGGCAACCAGCCGGCGCAGCACATGATTTACCTCTACAACTACGCCGGCCAGCCCTGGAAGGCGCAGTGGTGGACGCGTGAGGTGATGGACCGTCTCTATTCGGCCCGTCCCGACGGCTATTGCGGCGACGAGGACAACGGACAGACGTCGGCCTGGTACGTCTTCTCGGCGCTGGGCTTCTATCCCGTCTGCCCCGCCTCGGACGAGTACGTTATCGGCTCGCCCCTCTTCCCGCGGGCGACCGTCACGCTGGAGAACGGCGCGCAGCTGGTCATCGAGGCCGAAGGAAACGGCCCTGCCCGCCGCTACATCGCCTCGGCCGAGCTCAACGGGAAGCCCTACGGGCACAACTTCCTCCGCCATTCGGAGCTGGAGCGGGGGGCGCGGCTGCACTTCACGATGTCCGAAGAGCCCGTCACCACGCGCGGAACGGCCGAGGAGGACGCTCCCTACTCGTTCAGCCGCGAAGATTGTCGATAATTTGTCGATAGAATCTGTGCCGTTATTTTGAAAGTTGTCCGGAAAACCGTACTTTTGTAACGTTGTTTTGACCATTGACAGGTTTATCCGGACGAATTCATGACACGAATCGGCAATAACGACCGGCGAGGGCGCAGGAGACGACAGGGCGGCAGCTCTGTTCTTCACTCCCGGGTGCACCGGATTGACCGGACCACGAGCGCAGCGGGGCAGGAGCGGCAAGCGGCCTGCACTCTGTGCGGATAGATAGGACCGCCATGACAGATATGTTGTGGCGGTCTGTTTTTGTATCTCCCGGCCCTGTTCCCGGGTCGGAGCGCCGCCGAAGGGGCGCACGACCGGGAGGCGTGCCGGGCTTTGGAGTTGATTTACAGATAAAAACAGATAAACTATGAAGGTCGGAGTTATTATGGGTTCGACGAGCGACTACGAGGTGATGGCCGATGCCGTGGCCATGCTCGAGCAGTTCGGCGTCGAGTACGAGAAGCGGGTGGTGAGCGCTCACCGTACGCCCGATTTGCTGTGCGAATATGCCAAGACGGCCCGCAGCCGCGGTCTGGGCGTCATCATCGCCGGAGCGGGCGGTGCGGCCCATCTGCCGGGCATGGTCGCCGCGATGACGACGCTGCCGGTGGTGGGCGTGCCCGTGAAGTCGCGCGCGCTCAACGGTCTGGACTCGCTGCTCTCCATCGTGCAGATGCCGGCGGGTGTGCCCGTGGCCACGACGGCCATCAACGGCGCGAAGAATGCGGCGCTGATGGCCGTCTCGATTCTGGCGCTGCAGGACGCCGCACTGGCCGAAAAGCTCGAGGCCTTCCGCGCCAGGCAGACGGCCGACGTGCTGCGTGCCGAACTCTGAATTGGTGGGGCGGAGCTCCGTGCGGAGTCCGCTTCCGTGCTGACAACCATTTGTAAATGAACGAAATGAAAACCATAGGAATCATCGGCGGCGGACAGCTGGGGCTGATGATTGCCCAGCAGGCCCACCTGCTCGGGGCGCGCGTCGTCTGCCTCGACCCGGCGGCCGACGCCCCGGCCTTCGCCTGCTGCGACGACCGCATCGTGGGGCGTTTCGATGACCCGCAGGCGGTCGAGGAGCTCTGCCGCCGTGCCGACGTGGTGACCTACGAGTTCGAGAACGTGCCGGGCGACATCCTCATCCCGCTGGTCGAGCGCTACAACATCCCGCAGGGATACCATCCGCTCTACGACTCGCAGGACCGCCTGCGCGAGAAGGATAATGCCCGCCGGAACGGGCTGCTCACGCCGCGCTACGAGGCGGTCGACGACGAGGCGTCGCTGCGTGCGGCCGTCGCATCGCTCGGGCTTCCGGCCGTGCTGAAGACCCGCACGCTGGGCTACGACGGCCACGGTCAGGCGGTGCTGCGCACCGAGGAGGATATCCGCCGGGCGCTGCCCATGCTCTCGGTTCCCTGCATTCTGGAGGAGTTCGTCCCCTTCGACTACGAGGCCAGCATCGTGATGGTCGCCGACGCGGAGCGGGTGGTGAGCTTCCCCGTGGGGCGCAACGTCCACCGCGACGGCATTCTGGACCTCTGCTTCGTGCCGGCCGAGATGTCGGCCGAGCTGCTCGAGCGCATGAAGCGGCTCAGCGCCGAGTTCATGCGGCGGTGCGGCTATGAGGGCATCCTCGCCATCGAGTACTTCATCCGCGACGGCGAGTTCTACTTCAACGAGATGGCGCCGCGGCCCCACAACAGCGGACACTATACGATTGAGGGGTGTACGACCAACCAGTTCCGCGAGCTGGCCCGCTACCTGCTGGGCCTGCCGCTGGAGGAGCCCCGGCTGGTCGCCCCGACGGTCATGAAGAACATCCTGGGCCAGGACCTCGAGGCGGCGCAGCGCATTGCGGCCGAGGACCATGACGGGGTCTACGTCCACATCTACGGCAAGACGGAGAGCCGCCCCAAGCGCAAGATGGGCCATATCACCTTCGTGGGGATGACCCCCGAGCGCTACGACCGGGAGTGGCGCGACCGCTTCGTGCGGTAGTCGGCCGCGAAGAGCGAGGAAAAAAGAAACAAAAGAGCATACATGAAAACGTCCAATTACCGAATTTTCGTCGAGAAGCGTCCCCGCTTCCGCGTCGAGGCGGAGAGCCTCCGCCGCGAGCTGAACGACAACCTGAATCTGCACATCGCCGAGCTGCGGCTGCTGAACATCTACGATTTGTTCGGCTTCACGGAGGAGCTGCTCGAGAAGAGCCGCTACCGCGTCTTCGGCGAGGTGGTGACCGACACGGTGAGCGATTCTTGCGACCTGGAGGGGCGCAAGTACATCGCCGTGGAGTTCCTTCCCGGCCAGTTCGACCAGCGCGCCGCGTCGGCCATCGACTGCGTGCGGCTGATTGACCCCTCGGCCCGGGTCAACATCCGTTCGGCCAAGCTGCTGCTCTTCGACAACGGCGTGACCGACGAGGAGCTGGCCCGCATCCGCCACTACTACATCAACGCCGTCGAGTCGCGCGAGAAGGACCTCAGCCGTCTGACCGACCTCGAGCATGCCGAGGTGAAGACCGTGCCGGAGCTCGAAGGCTTCCGCCAGATGGGCGAGGAGGAGCTGGAGCCCTACTGCAAGCGCTACGGCCTGGCGATGAACGCCGACGACCTGCGCGAGGTGGTCAACTACTTCCGCCGCGAGGGCCGCGACCCCTATGAAACCGAACTCAGGATTCTCGATACCTACTGGAGCGACCACTGCCGCCACACCACCTTCACGACCCACCTCGAGGATATCTCGGTCGAGGAGTCGTTCGTGCGGGGCGACATCGAGGAGTCGCTCGCGCTCTACCTGCGCATCCGCCGCGAACTGGGCCGCGAGCAGAAGAGCATCTGCCTGATGGACCTGGCCACCATCGGCGCCCGCTACCTGCGCAAGCACGGGCTGCTGGACGACCTCGAGGTGAGCGACGAGAACAACGCCTGCTCGGTCTATGTCGACGTCGACGTCGACGGACGCACGGAGCGCTGGCTGCTGCAGTTCAAGAACGAAACCCACAACCACCCGACCGAAATCGAGCCCTTCGGCGGTGCGTCGACCTGTCTGGGCGGCGCCATCCGCGACCCGCTGTCGGGCCGCAGCTACGTCTACCAGGCGATGCGCGTGACGGGTGCGGGCAACATCTACCAGAAGGTGAGCGACACGCTGCCGGGCAAACTGCCGCAGCGGGTCATCACCCACAAGGCCGCGGCCGGCTACTCGAGCTACGGCAACCAGATTGGTCTGGCCACGACCCACGTGCGCGAAATCTACCACGAGGGCTATGTGGCCAAGCGCCTCGAGGTGGGCGCCGTGGTGGGCGCCGTCAAGGCCGAGTCGGTGCGCCGCGAGAAGCCGCAGCCGGGCGACGTCATCCTGATGCTGGGCGGCCGTACGGGCCGTGACGGCATCGGCGGAGCGACCGGCTCGTCGAAGGAGCACAACGCCAAGTCGCTCGAGACGTGCGGCAGCGAGGTGCAGAAGGGCAACGCCCCCGAGGAGCGCAAGCTCGAGCGGCTCTTCCGCCGTCCCGAGGTGACGCGCCTCATCAAGAAGTCGAACGACTTCGGCGCCGGCGGCGTCAGCGTCGCCATCGGCGAGCTGGCCGACGGACTGGACATCCACCTCGACCGCGTGCGGGTGAAGTACAGCGGTCTGAATGCGACGGAGCTGGCCATCAGCGAGTCGCAGGAGCGCATGGCCGTGGTGGTCGAGGCGAAGGATGCCGAGGAGTTCATGAAGTACTGTCGCGAGGAGAACATCGAGGTGGTGCAGGTGGCCGAGGTGACCGACACGGAGCGCATGCGGATGTACAACGGCGACCGTCTGGTGGTCGACCTCTCGCGCGAATTCATCGACAGCGCCGGCGCCCGGCACTATGCTCAGGCGCGCATCGGCCGCGTCGAGCAGCGCGACCCCTTCCGCCGCGAGCTGCCCGGTGCGACGCTCGCCGAGAAGATGGCCGCCAATCTGAGCGACGACAATGTCCTCTCGCAGCGGGGCCTCATCGAGATGTTCGACTCGACGATTGGCCGCTCGACGGTGCTCATGCCCTTCGGCGGCCGGACGCAGGGGAGCGAGACGCAGGTCTCGGTGCAGAAGCTCCCGACCGACGGCTACACCGATACGGCCAGCATCATGGCCTTCGGCTACAACCCCTTCCTGGCATCGTGGAGCCCCTACCACGGGGCGGCCTATGCCGTGGTTGAGGCTGCGGCGAAGGTGGTGGCCGCAGGTGCGCGCTACAACCGGATGCGCTACTCCTACCAGGAGTATTTCGAACGCATGACCAAGAACCCGACCTCGTGGGGCAAGCCGCTCGGCGCGCTGCTCGGCGCGCTGCGCATGCAGGTGGAGCTGGGGCTCCCCTCCATCGGCGGCAAGGACTCCATGTCGGGAACCTTCCAGGATATCAACGTGCCCCCGATGCTGATGGCCTTCGGCATCACGACGGTCAACGCCGGGCAGGTCATCTCGACCGACTTCAAGCGGCCGGGCAGCCGCCTCTACCTCGTGCGCCACACGCCGCGCGCAAGCTACATGCCCGATACGGAGCAGCTCAAGGCCAACTTCGGCTTCGTGAGCGACTGCATCGAGCGGGGCGACATCCTCTCGGCCTGGTCGGTGGGCTTCGGCGGCGTTGCCGAGGGTCTGGCCAAGATGGCCTTCGGCAACCGCATCGGTGCGCAGGTGAAGATGGACGAGCATGCGCTCTTCGACTACGCCTACGGCTCGATTCTGGTCGAGAGCGCCGTCGAGCTGGACTACCCCTCGGCCGAGCTGCTGGGTGAGACCGTCGCCGACGAGGCGCTGATTGTCAACGGTGTGCGCATGCCGCTCGACGAGCTCTACCGCGCCAACACCGAGAAGTTCGCCACCATCTATCCCGACAAGGGCGAGAACCACGCCGAGGTGGTCGAGACCACGCCCGAGCGCCGCGTGTTCCACTACGAAGGCGAGGCGGTCGAGCATCCGGTGGCCTATCTGCCGGTCTTCCCCGGTACGAACTGCGACTACGATACGGCCAAGGCCTTCCGTCTGGCGGGCGCCGAGGTGACGACGAGCGTGCTCTGCAACCTCGAGGGCGACGACATCCTGCGCTCGATTCAGCAGATGAAGGAGCACATCTCCCGCTGCCACATCCTGGTGCTCAGCGGCGGCTTCTCGGCCGGCGACGAGCCCGACGGCAGCGGCAAGTTCATCGTCAACGTGCTGAACAACGCCGAAATCGCCGCCGAGATTCATGCGCTGCTCGACCGCGGCGGCCTGATTCTGGGCATTTGCAACGGCTTCCAGGCGCTGGTCAAGTCGGGACTGCTTCCCTACGGCCGTCTGGGCATGGTGAACGACTCCTCGCCGACGCTCTTCCGCAACGACATCAACCGCCACGTCTCGCAGATTGTCACGACGCGCGTGGCGTCGCTCAACTCGCCCTGGCTGGCCGGCTTCGAACTGGGCGAACTGCACTCGATTGCCGTCAGCCACGGCGAGGGCAAGTTCGTGGTGAGCGACGAGCTGGCGCAGGTGCTCTTCGACAACGGGCAGGTGGCCTTCCAGTATGCCGACTCCGAGGGTCGCGCCACGGCCGAGGCTCCCTGCAACCCCAACGGCTCGAACTTCGCCATCGAGGGCCTCATCTCGCGTGACGGCCAGATTCTGGGCAAGATGGGCCACACGGAGCGCTGGGAGGAGAACCTCTACAAGAACATTGCGGGCAACCGCGAGCAGGCCATCTTCCGCAATGCGGTGAACTACTTCCGCAAGCGGTAGAGGGCGCCGTGAACCCCGGAATTCAAGCAGTATAAGCAACAAACACAAGATACAGAATACAAACCATGCAAAAGCTCGAAAAGTTTTACGACGGCAAGGCCAAGCAGGTGTTCAGCACGGACGACCCGGAGTATGTCATCATCCACTATACGGATGCGGCTACGGCGTTCAACAACATCAAGAAGGCCACCATCGTGAACAAGGGCATTCTGAACAACGCCATCTCGGCACTCATCTTCGAGCAGCTCGCCCGGGCGGGGGTCGAGACCCACTACGTCCGCACGCTCAACGAACGCGAGCAGCTGTGCCGCCGCGTCGAGATTATCCCGCTCGAGGTCATCGTCCGCAACGTCATCGCAGGGTCGATGGCGCAGCGGCTCGGCATCGAGGAGGGGACGCGGCCGTCGAACGTGATTTACGACATCTGCTACAAGCGCGACGAGCTGGGCGACCCGCTCATCAACGACCACCACGCCGTGGCGCTGGGGCTGGTGACCTACGAGGAGCTGGACCGCATCTACCGGATGACGGCCCGCATCAACGAGGTTTTGAAGAAGCTCTTCGCCCGCATCAACATCACCCTCGTCGATTTCAAAATCGAGTTCGGCCGCACCTCCGACGGGCGGATTATCCTGGCCGACGAGATTTCGCCCGACACCTGCCGCCTGTGGGACATGACGACCGGCGAGCGTCTGGACAAGGACCGCTTCCGCCGCGACCTGGGCCGTGTGCGCGAGGCCTATGAGGAGATTCTCAACCGACTGAAAAAAATCTGTGCCTGACATGATAGAGAAGATTCAAGAGCGCGAGTTGCACGAGGAGTGCGGCGTCTTCGGTGTCTACGGGGTGCCCAATGCGGCCTCGCTGACCTACTACGGACTCCACGCCCTGCAGCACCGCGGGCAGGAGGGCGCCGGCATCGTGGCCGTCGACGCCGGGAAGAACTTCCGCCGCATCAAGGGAGCCGGACTGGTGACCGAGGTCTTCGACGAGGCGAAGCTCGCCACCCTGCGCGGCAGCATGGCCATCGGCCACGTGCGCTATGCGACCACGGGCGGCGGCGGTGCGGAGAACATCCAGCCCTTCCTCTTCCGCCACAACTCGGGCGACTTCGCCCTGGCGCACAACGGCAACATCGTCAACTCGCAGCTGTTGCGCGAGTATCTCGAGAACAAGGGAAGCCTCTTCCAGTCGACCTCCGACAGCGAGATTCTGGCCCACCTCATCAAGAAGGAGACCCGCTACCACGACCGTCCGCGCATCTACTCGATTATCGATGCGCTGAACATGCTCGAAGGGGCCTTCGCCTTCCTGATTATGACGGGCAACCGCATCTATGCCTGCCGCGACAAGTACGGACTGCGCCCCCTCTCGATTGGACGGCTGGGCGAGGGCTACGTGCTCAGCAGCGAGACCTGCGCCTTCGACGTCATCGGCGCCGAGTTCGTGCGCGACGTCGAGCCGGGCGAAATCGTCACCATCGACGAGAAGGGGATTCGCAGCAGCGACTACTCGATGTACAAGCGCCACGAGATGTGCGCGATGGAGTACATCTACTTCGCGCGCCCCGACAGCGACATCGAGGGGTGCAACGTCCACGCCTACCGCAAGGAGTCGGGACGTCTGCTCTTCCGCGAGGCGCCCGCCGTGGCCGACATCGTGGTGGGAGTCCCCGATTCGAGCCTCAGTGCCGCGATGGGCTATGCCGAGGCGAGCGGACTGCCCTACGAGATGGGGCTCATCAAGAACAAGTACATCGGCCGCACCTTCATCCAGCCCTCGCAGGAGCTGCGCGAGAAGGGCGTGCGGATGAAGCTCTCGGCCGTGCGGACCATCGTGCGCGGCAAGCGCGTGGTGTTGGTCGACGACTCGATTGTGCGCGGCACCACCTCGCGGCGCATCGTGGCGATGCTTCGGCAGGCGGGAGCCACCGAGGTGCATGTCCGCATCGCCAGCCCCGCGATGACGAACCCCTGCTTCTACGGGGTCGACACCTCGACCTACGACGAGCTCATCTCGGCCCGCAAGAACTGCGCGGAGGTCTGCGCCGAAATCGGGGCCGACTCGCTCTCCTTCCTCTCGCCCGAGTCGGTGCTCAAGGCCGGCAACCGCAAGGAGCTCTGCATGGCCTGCTTTACGGGGCACTATCCCACGGCGCTCTACAGCCGTGTGGAGGAGGCCAACAAGGATGGCAAATAGCCTCGCAGAGACAGATAAGAAGAATTGAAGTAAGAACCTTAAAAACAATAGAATTTCATGGCTCAATCCTATGAAAAGGCCGGCGTGAATCTCGAAGCCGGATACGAAGTGGTGCGGCGCATCAAGAAGCATGTGGCATCGACCTCGCGCCCGGGTACGATGGGTAATATCGGCGCCTTCGGCGGCATGTTCGACCTGGCGTCGCTCGGCGTGAAGGAACCCGTGCTGGTCAGCGGCACGGACGGCGTGGGCACGAAGCTCAAACTGGCTTTCGAAATGGACAAACACGACACAATCGGCATCGACGCCGTGGCGATGTGCGTCAACGACGTGCTGGCCCAGGGTGCCGAACCGCTGCTCTTCCTCGACTATGTGGCCGTGGGGCACAACGAACCCCGTAAAATCGAGGCCATCGTAGCGGGCGTGGCCGAAGGGTGCCGCCAGGCGGGTGCCGCTCTGGTGGGCGGCGAGACGGCCGAGATGCCGGGCATGTATGCAGCCGGCGAGTACGACATCGCGGGCTTCACGGTCGGCGTGGTCGAGAAGTCGAAGCTCATCGACGGCTCGAAGGTCAAGGCGGGCGACGTGCTGGTGGGCATCGCCTCGAGCGGCGTGCACTCGAACGGCTTCAGCCTCGTGCGCAAGATTGTGGCCGACAACGGCTTCGACCTCCACAAGGTCTACCCCGAGCTGTCGCACAACCTGCTGGGCGAGGTGCTGCTCACGCCGACGAAAATCTATGTGAAGCAGGTGCTCGAGGTGATTCGCAACTGCGATGTCCACGGCATCAGCCACATCACGGGCGGCGGCTTCGACGAGAACATTCCCCGCATCCTGCACGACGGCCAGGGACTCGACATCGAGGAGGGCACGTGGGAGATTCTCCCCGTCTTCCGCTTCCTCGAGAAGTACGGCAAGGTGCCGCATCGCGAGATGTTCAACATCTTCAACATGGGTATCGGCATGGTCATTGCCCTCGACTCTTCGGAGGCGCAGCGTGCCATCGACATCCTGACGGCCGCAGGCGAGAAGGCCTCGGTCATCGGCCGCGTGACCGACACCGAAGGGGTCGTCATCCGTTAGTGCCATGAAGCGACGGATTGCGGTATTCGCCAGCGGCAACGGCTCCAACTTCGAGGCCATCGCCACGGCGTGCGATACGGGCGAGCTGCAGGCCGAGGTGGCGCTGATGGTCTGCGACCGGCCCGGAGCGCCGGTCGTGGAGCGGGCTGCCGCCCACGGCGTCGAGAGCTACGTCTTTGCCCCCCGCGAGTTCGCCTCGAAGGCCGACTTCGAGCGCGAGATTGTGCGGCGGCTCGACGAGGCGGGCGTCGAACTGGTCTGCCTGGCGGGCTACATGCGCATCGTGGGACCGACGCTGCTCGGGGCCTACGAAGGGCGCATCATCAACCTCCACCCCTCGCTGCTCCCCTCCTTCCGCGGAGCGCACGCCATCGAACAGGCGCTCGACTACGGCGTCAAGGTCTTCGGCGTGACGATTCACTGGGTCGATGCGACGCTCGACGGCGGGCGCATCATCGCGCAGCGCGCCTTTGGCTACGAGGGGCATGATTTGGAGGAACTCGAGGCGATGATTCACTGTGTGGAGCACCCGCTCTATATCGAGACCATCGCCCGGCTGCTCGACGGCGGACTCCGGGACCGGGGACCGGCTGCGGGGGCCGCGGAGGAAAAGAAACAGGAACAACCAACACAAACAAACGATAAACAATAAGATATGCGAGCATTAATCAGCGTAAGCGACAAGACCGGCGTGGTCGATTTTGCCCGGGGGCTGCGGAGCCTCGGCTGGGAGGTCATCGCCACGGGCGGCACCATGAAGCTGCTCCGCGAGAGCGGTGTGGAGGTAATCAACATCAGCGACGTGACGGGTTTCCCGGAAATCTGCGACGGCCGCGTGAAGACGCTCCATCCCAAGGTGCACGGCGGTCTGCTGGCCCGCCGCGACGACCCGTCGCACATGGCGGCGCTCAAGGAGAACGGCATTGAACTCATCGACATGGTCTGCGTCAACCTCTATCCCTTCCGTCAGACCATCTCCAAACCCGACGTGAAGATGGAGGACGCCATCGAGAACATCGACATCGGCGGCCCCTCGATGCTGCGTTCGGCGGCCAAGAACTGGGCCGACGTGACGGTCGTATGCGACCCGGCAGACTATGCTGCGGTGCTCGACGAGCTGCGTGCCGAAGGTACGACGCGCCGCGAAACGCGTCTGCGCCTCTCGGCCAAGGCCTTTACCCATACGGCCGAGTACGATACGATGATTGCCACCTACATGCGCGCCCAGGCGGGGCTCAACGAGAAGCTCTTCCTCGAGTTCGACCTGGTGCAGTCGCTCCGCTATGGCGAGAATCCCCACCAGGCGGCCAAGTTCTACCGCGAGGAGAAGCACGTTCCCTACTCGCTGGCCTTTGCCCGCCAGCTCAACGGCAAGGAGCTCTCGTACAACAACATTCAGGATGCCAATGCGGCGCTCTGCATCGTCCGTGAGTTCGACGAGCCCTTCTGCGTGGGTCTGAAGCACATGAACCCCTGCGGCGCCGCTACGGGCCGCGACGTGGTCGAGGCGTGGAAGAAGGCCTACGAGGCCGACAAGGTGTCGATTTTCGGCGGCATCGTGGCGACGAACCGTCCCGTAACGCTCGAGGCAGCCGAGCTGATGAAGCCCATCTTCCTCGAGATTATCATGGCGCCGTCGTTCACCGACGAGGCCCTCGAGCTGCTCCGCACGAAGAAGAACCTGCGTCTGCTCGAGGTCGACATGACGCGCGGCGAGGTGGACCGCAAGCAGTATGTGAGCGTGAACGGCGGTCTGCTGGTGCAGGACCTCGACCTGACGACCAAGCACGTCGACGCCTCGATGTGCGTGACGGAGACGAAGCCCGCCCCCGAGCAGATGGAGGACCTGAACTTCGGCTGGCGCATCGTCAAGCATGTGAAGTCGAACGCCATCGTGGCGGTCAAGGACGGACGCACGCTGGGCGTGGGCGCCGGTCAGATGAACCGCATCGGTTCGGCCGAAATTGCCCTCAAGCAGGCGCGTGCGGCCGGTGTGACCGAGGGTCTGGTGCTTGCCTCGGACGGCTTCTTCCCCTTCGACGACTGCGTGGCGCTGGCCTCCGAGTACGGCGTGACGGCCATCGTCCAGCCGGGCGGCTCGGTGCGTGACGGAGAGTCCATCAGCAAGGCCAACAAGAAGGGCATTGCCATGTGTTTCACGGGCGAGCGCCACTTCAAGCATTAACAGGACAGAGACGGGGCGGCGGACTCCTCCGTGAAGTCTGCCGTCCCGTATCGTTTCATTACAAATCCAACAACCGTTCGCAATATGAAGGTACTGGTTATAGGAAGCGGCGGCCGCGAGCACGCCATCGTCGATGCGCTGACGCGCTCGGCGCAAGTCGAAAAGATATACTGCGCACCGGGCAATGCCGGCATCGCCCGCGTGGCCGAGTGCGTCGACATCCGCGACACGGAGGTCGAGCGGCTGCGTGATTTTGCGGCCGGCGAGGGCATCGGGCTCACGGTGGTGGGCCCCGAGGTGGCGCTGGCGGCCGGTGTGGTCGACGTCTTCCGCGCTGCGGGGCTGCGCATCTTCGGCCCCACGAAGGCGGCCGCGCGCATCGAATCCTCGAAGGAGTTCGCCAAGCGGCTCATGGCCAAATACTGCGTGCCGACGGCCGGCTTCCGCGCCTTTACGGAGTATGAGGAGGCGCGCGCCTACGTTGCCGCGCGTCCGCTGCCGGCCGTGCTCAAGTACGACGGCCTGGCTGCAGGCAAGGGGGTGGTGATTGCCGCCACGATGGAGGAGGCCGACGAGGCGCTGCGCGAGATGCTGCTCGACGACCGTTTCGGCGAGGGCAAGGTCGTTGTCGAGGATTTCCTCGAAGGCCCCGAGTTCTCGTTCATGTGCTTCGTTTCGGGCCGCAAGGTGTGGCCGATGGTGCTGGCTCAGGACCACAAGCGCGCCTACGACGGCGACAAGGGTCCCAATACGGGCGGCATGGGTGCCTACTCGCCCCTGCCCTTCATCACGGCCGAGGACGAGCAGTTCGCGCTGCGCAACATCATGCAGCGGACGGCCGACGCGATGGTTGAGGAGGGGTGTCCCTTCACGGGCGTGCTCTACGGCGGTCTGATGAAGACGGCGCAGGGCATCAAGGTCATCGAGTTCAACGCCCGCTTCGGCGACCCCGAGACCGAGGTGGTGCTGCCGCGTCTGAAGAGCGACATCGTCGACATCTTCTGCGCCGTGGCCGACGGCGGCGATGCGACGCTCGAGTGGCACGACTTCGCCACGCTGGGCATCGTGCTCGCCTCGAAGGGCTACCCGGGCAGCTACGAGAAGGGTCACGAAATCAAGGGACTCGACCGCGTGCGGGGCAAGGTCTACCACATGGGCACCCGCATGGAGGGCGACCGTCTGGTGACGGCCGGCGGCCGCGTGCTCTTCGTCGTGGGCGAGGGGGCGACGCTCTCGGAGGCGCGCCGCCATGCGCTCGAGGATGTCGCCCGCATCGAGTGCGACAACCTCTTCCACCGTACCGACATCGGCCACTGGGCGCTCAACAAGAGGTAGCGGCGTGCGGATGCGAATACCGAACAACAACAAACGAACAACCTGATTGACAGTATGATTATTAGTGGAAAAGAGCTCTCGGCGCAACTCAAGGCCGAGATGGCGGAGAAGGTGAAGGGCTTTCCCGCATTGTATGGACGGGTGCCCCACCTGGTGGTGATTCTCGTGGGCGAGGACCCGGGCAGCGTGAGCTATGTGAAGGGCAAGGCGAAGGCTTCGGCCGAGGTGGGGATTCGCAACACCACCATCCGCAAGCCCGACACCATCTCGGAGCAGGAGCTGCTGGAGCTCATCGCGCAGCTCAATGCCGACGACGAGGTGGACGGCATTCTGGTGCAGCTGCCGCTGCCGAAGCACATCGACGAGGACAAGGTGATTGCCGCCATCGACAAGGCGAAGGATGTCGACGGATTCCATCCGCTCAACGTCGCCGCCCTGTGGCAGAAGCAGCCCTGCACGCTTCCCTGCACCCCGAAGGGCATCATCAAGATGCTCAAGGCGGCCGGTGTGACCATCGAGGGGAAGCGGGCCGTGGTCATCGGCCGCAGCAACATCGTGGGTCTTCCCGTCTCGAAGCTGCTGCTCGACGAGAACGCCACGGTGACGATGACCCACAGCCGTACGCGTAACCTTGCGGAGGTGACGCGCCAGGCGGAGATTCTGGTGGTGGCCATCGGCCGCCCGAAGTTCGTGACGGCCGACATGGTTGCCGACGGGGCGGTGGTCATCGACGTGGGTGTGAACCGCGACCCGGAGACGGGCAAGCTGTGCGGCGACGTCGACTTTGCGGCCATCGAGCCGAAGGCCTCGGTCATCACTCCGGTGCCGGGCGGCGTGGGTCCCATGACCATCTGCTGCCTGATGGAGAATACCATCGAGTGCTTCCTCCGCCGTCGGGCGAAGTAGTGCGTCCGGGCGGTCCGAAGGCAGCGAAGGCTGCCGGTAAAAGCCTGTAAAAGAGAAGGCCCCGAAGATAAACTCTTCGGGGTCTTCTCTTGTTTTGCGGCCTGCCGATGCGCGGCTTGCACCGGGCGGCACGATGTTTCGCGTCGGGCAGCCGTGTTGCGGTGCTTCGTGCCGGGGCGTCCGTGCTGCGGCGTTTGGCGTCGGGCGGTCGTGTCGCGGTTGTCCGTGCCGGGTGGCGGTGTCATGATTGCCCGTGCCGGGCGGCAACGCTGCCCCAGACAACACCGGCACCGGCAACGCTGTGCCCGCTACCGCTTGGCGCCGGAGAGGCGGGTGCGGAGCGCGAAACTTTCATACTCGCTGCGCAGCGAGGCGATGAGTTCGCGGACGCTCTGGATTTTCTCGGCCCGCCAGGCGTTGGCCCCGCAGAAGGCGTAGCCGTTCTGCAGCCGCCCCTTGAAGGCGTTGTAGAGTGCCAGCATGATGCAGTAGGGGCTGTGCGTCACGTCGCAGGTCTTGATGCAGTCGAAGGGGCAGGCCCGCGGGCGCTTGAGCCCCTGCTTCACCCGCTCGAGGAAGGTGTTGTGGATGGCCCGGCCCGGCATGCCGACCGGGCTCTGGATGATTTCGATATCCTCCTTGCGGGCGTGGAGGTAGCTCTCCTTGAACTCCCGGGCGGCGTCGCACTCCTCGGTGGTCACGAAGCGCGTCCCCATCTGTACGCCGTCGGCCCCCAGCTCCATGATGCGGTAGATGTCCTCGCCCGTGTAGATGCCGCCGCCGGCGATGACCGGGATGTGGCGGCACTCGTGTGCCGCCTCGAAGGAGCGCACCTCGGCCACAATCTCAGGCACGAGCTGCTCGAGGGCGTAGTGTTCGTCTTCGAGCTGTTCGGGCTTGTAGCCCAGGTGGCCTCCCGCCTTGGGACCCTCGACCACAATCGCGTCGGGCAGGTAGCGGTACTCCGAGAACCACTTGCGGCAGAGCAGTCCGGCGGCGCGTGCCGACGAGACGATGGGGGCCAGCTTGGTCCGCGCCCCCTGGGTGAGGAACGAGGGGAGGTTGAGCGGCAGCCCCGCACCCGAGAAGATGATGTCGGCCTTCTCGGCAATGGCCGTGCGGACCATGTCGGCGAAGTTCGACATGGCCACCATGACGTTGACGCCGATGATGCCGCGCGTCCGCTCGCGCGCCTTGCGCAGCTCCTCCTTCAGCCCCCAGATGCTGGCCTTGCGGTAATCCTTCGAATAGTCGTTGTAGATGGCTCCCAGTCCGGCCGACGAGATGACGCCGATGCCTCCCTGCTCGGCAACGGCCGAGGCGAGGCCCGAGAGCGAAATGCCGACGCCCATGCCGCCCTGTACGATGGGCAGCGGAGCGAGCAGGTTTCCGATTTTCAGTGCTTTCATGGTTGTTTGGCGCGGGACGCCTTTTGTTCCGTCCCGTTGAGGCAAAGGTAGGGATTTTTTGGCGCGGGTAGCCTCTGTTTCGCTGAAAAGTCCGAAAAATTTGCCGAAAAGTCGCAGCCTGGAACGCGTCCGAGTACGGATGTTGTGCGGTTTGGCCTATTTTATGGTCTGTTATCCAGTAATTTGTGAACCTGCAGTCGGATTCTGGCGGGATTTTCGTATATTTGAGTGGGTATCGTGAATCCGACGCGGCCGGAGAGGCCGGGTTCCGCCCCCTTGCCCCCGACGGTGCGGAGCTCACGACCGGAGTATTCATCTAAAAAACAACGATGCTTATGAAACGAGTGATGTGGAGGCCGCTGTTGTTGGCCTGTGCTCTGTTTGCTTTCAGCGCCTGTGACAAGGAGGATGGCGAACGGACGGAGAGTCGCGTCAAGGTTGCGCTTGACGCCAACGCAATCGAGTTGACCGTGGGAGAGACTCATACGCTGACCGCCCAGGTGACGCCCGAGGCGGAGGCCGGTGCAAGTGTCGTGTGGGCATCGGCCAATCCCGAAGTGGCAGTTGTCGATGCCGGCGTGGTGACGGCCGTAGGTGCAGGCGAGACGACCGTCACGGCCTCGGTAGGTGAATCTTCGGCCGCATGTCGGGTGACGGTGACCGAGCCCGAACCCGAGCCCGAGCCCGAGCCTTCGGAGCCGAAGGTGGGCGACTACTTCTACAGCGACGGCACGTGGAGTGACGGCGGACTGGTCAGCATCGAGGCCGACGGTCTGAATCCCGTCTGGGCCGACGAGAAGCCGGCGCCCGTGGCCGGGAAGCAGGTCATCGGCATCGTCTTCCAGACCAACCCCGAACGCATGGCCGCTTCGGACGTTGCGGCGGGCTATACCCACGGCTATGTGGTGGCCGTGCGCTTTGCCCACGGCGCCGACAAGATGACCACCTACTGGTCGAAGGACTGGGAGTTCTCGTGCCTGGATGCCGCCAAGCTGGCCGAGACGTGGTATGCCAACGTGAACGGCTATGTCGAGACGATGACCGTGCGCGACAACTACGGCGAAACGCTCGACGAGATGATGCCCGCCTTCGGGTGTGTGCTCAACGACTTCTCGCTGCCGGCGCCCGAACATACGAGCGGATGGTTCCTCCCCTCGACGGGGCAGTTGTGGGACATGGCCGCCAACCTGTGCGGCGATGAGGTGGCCCGCTACATGAAGGAGTGGCAGACGCTCTCGTACGACGCCACGTGGTACTGCTCGGAGACGGTCTCCTACGACGCGATGGCCCGCTTCAACGAGACGCTCTCGAAGATTCCCGAGGCGGAGCGCGACCTGCTGGTCAACGACGACGAGACCCATCCCTTCTGCTCGCTCTGGGCTTCGACCCCCTACGACAGCGAGTCGGCATGCATCCTCGAAATCGGCTCCGAGGGGCTCATCGAGTGCATGACCAACTGGTACGACGCCGACTGCTTCGCGCGTCCCATTCTGGCATTCTGACCTTAGGCGGGCGGCCCGGTGCCGCCCCCTTGACGAGCGAAGGCCGCAACCCCCGTAAGGGTTGCGGCCTTCGTCCTTGGAATCCGTTGCGTAGAGCGGCTGCCGGCTCAGAGCAGCTCCTCGAGCCGGGCCACGGGCGAAACCTCGAGCGAGGAGAAGAGCCCCGCGCGGTAGCGGTAGAGTCCCGCCATGGCAATCATCGCCGCGTTGTCGGTCGTGAACTTGAACTCGGGCAGGAAGGTGCGCCAGCCCCGTTTGCGCCCCTCTTCGACAATCCCGTTGCGCAGCCCCGAGTTGGCCGAGACGCCGCCGGCGATGGCGATGTCGCGGATGTCGTACTCCCGGGCGGCCTTGACGAGCTTGTCGAGCAGGATGCTCACGACGGTGCTCTGCAGCGAGGCGCAGAGGTCGGCCTTGTGCTTCTCGATGAAGTCGGGGTCCTGGGCCACGGCGTCGCGCAGCGTGTAGAGGAACGAGGTCTTCAGCCCCGAGAAGGAGTAGTCGAAGCCGTCGACGTGGGGTCGGGCGAAGCGGAAGGCCTTGGGGTCGCCCTCCTTGGCCAGGCGGTCGATGACCGGACCGCCCGGATAGGGGAGTCCCATCACTTTGGCACACTTATCGAAGGCTTCACCCGCGGCGTCGTCAATCGTCGTGCCGACAATCTCCATCTCGAGCGGGGAGTTCACCCGGACAATCTGCGTGTGTCCGCCGCTGACGAGCAGGCAGAGGAATGGGAAGTCGGGGTGGGGCAGCTTGCGGTCCGGCAGGTCGAGGAAGTGCGAAAGGATGTGGCCCTGGAGGTGGTTGACCTCCACCATCGGGATGTTGTGGGCGATGGAGAGCCCCTTGGTGAACGAAACGCCCACGAGCAGCGAACCCAGCAGGCCGGGGCCGCGCGTGAAGGCGATGGCATCGAGCTTGTCGGCCGTGATGCCGGCCTCCTTGAGCGCCGTATCCACCACCGGAACGATGTTCTGCTGGTGGGCGCGCGAGGCCAGCTCGGGAATCACGCCTCCGTACTTGATGTGAACGGCTTGTGACGCAATGACATTCGACAGCAGCACGTTGCCGCGGATGACTGCCGCCGAGGTGTCGTCGCACGAGGATTCGATGCCTAAGATTGTAATATCCATTGGTTGATTTCGTTATTTTATTGCAAAAATAGTTAAATTTGCAGATTAAACGACTTTCAATGCGCAAAGGTATGAAAATATTGGGAAAGGTGCTCTCGGCAGCAGTTCTGCTGCTGCTCTTTCTGCCTTTGCTGCTCTCGCTGCTGCTCGACATCCCGGCCGTGCAGAACTTCGTGGTCCGGAAGGCCGTGACACTCGTCAGCGAGAAGCTCGGAACGAAGGTCGCCATCGACCGCGTGGATATCGGGCTCTTCAGCCGGGTGCGCGTGCAGGGCTTCTACGTCGAGGATTTCCAGCACGATACGCTGCTCTATGCGGGGCGCGCCGAGGCCTTCGTCACGGGCTTCGGCCTCTTCAGCGAGGGCATCGTGCTGAGCCGCGCCCGCATCGAGGGGGCGAAGCTCTGCCTGCACGAGACGCCCGACGGCGAGATGAACATCAAGCAGGTGGTCGAGCGGCTGAGCAATCCCGACCGCAAGAAGAAGGGCGAATTCAAACTGACGATTCACGACGCGGCCATCGAGGGGATGGAGTTCTGCCTCGAACGGCTCGAGCACCGCAACCCCGAATACGGCATCGACTTCTCGCACCTGCACATCTACGACCTTGCGACCGTGGCCCGCGACCTGACCATCGACGGCTCGGTCATCCATACCGATTTCGAGAGCCTCTCGGCCACCGAGCGGAGCGGCTTCCGCATCGAAAACCTCGCCGGTTCGTTCTACCTAACCACCGGCTGCATCGGCTTCGAGCAGACGACCATCCGAACGCCCCGCTCGCAGCTTGAGATTCCCCGCATCGCGCTGGTGGGCAACTCGTGGAACGACTACAAGTGGTTCGTCGATTCGGTGCAAATCGACGCCGCCTTCCGCCGCTCGAAGCTCTCGAGCGACGATTTGGCCTACTTCGCCCCCAAGCTGCGGGAGTGGAAGACGCTCTTTTCGGACGTCGAGCTCGACGCCTCGGGTACGGTTGCCGATTTCCAGACCCGCATCCGCAGCCTCGACGTCGGGGGTACGACCCTGATGGGCAGCGCCACGGTCAAGGGGCTTCCCGACATCGCCTCGACGCATTTCGACGTCAACGTGCAGCGCCTGGCCACCTCGGCCCGCTCGCTCAGGACGCTGGCCGCCTCCTTCGCGCGGACGGAGCTCCCGCCGCAGACGGTCGCCATGCTCGGCCGCGCGGGTCGCATCGACCTGGCGGGGAGCTTCCGCGGAACCCTCTCGCTGTTCGACCTCCGCACGCAGCTCCGCACGCCGCTGGGGCGTCTCTCGGGCCGCCTGGCGATGAAGCCCCTGCGTGTGGGCCGCCGTCAGGTGACGGGCAGCGTGCGCGTTCGCTCGTTCAGCCTCGGCAAGCTGCTGGGCAAGGAGCAGCTGCTGGGCAGCACGACCCTCACGGCCCGTGTCGACGGCGCCATCGGCCGCGGCTTTGCCGACGCCGAGGTGCTCGGCAACATCGCCCAGCTCGAATTCAAGGGCTACACCTACAACGACGTGCGCCTCGACGGCCGGCTGCGCAACAAGGAGTTCGACGGCCGCATCTTCGCGCGCGACCCCAACCTCAACTTCGACTTCCTCGGACTGGTCGACCTGAACGACGGAACGCCCCGCTACGACTTCGTGATGGAGCTCCATAGGGCCGACCTTGCAGCGCTGCACCTCAACCGGCGCGACTCCATCTCGCAGCTCTCGGCGCGCGTGGTGGCCCGCGCGGGCGGCCGCTCGCTCGACGACCTGAACGGCCGCATCCAGGTGCTCGACGCCACCTACCGCTACAACGACAAGTCGCTCACGGCCAAGAACGTCTCGGTGACGGGCGAGAACTCGCCCACGAGCAAGTTCGTCGAACTGCGCTCGGACTTCGCCGACGCCACCTTCCGCAGCAAGACCAGCTACCGCGAGGTCTTCGCCTACCTGCGCGAGAGTGCGGCCCGCTACCTGCCGATGCTCCACGACGCCCGGGTGCGCGAAGGCGCCGCCGAGCGGAAAATCGCCCTGGCCAACGACTATTCGCTGCTGTCGGTCAGCATCCGCAACATCAATCCGGTGATGGACGCCATCTCCGAGGGGCTGCAGGTGGCCGACGGCTCGAAACTCCAGCTGCTCTTCAACCCGGCGAGCGACCAGCTCTCCTTCCGGGCCACTTCGGACTACATCGAGCGGCGCCGCATGCTGGCCACGCGGCTCAACGTCAACGCCTCGAACCGCGGTGACTCGCTCACGCTCTACGCCTCGGCCGAGGACCTCTACCTCGGCATGCTCCATCTGCCCAACCTCTCGGTGACGGGCGGCGCGCGGCAGGGCGACGTCCAGCTCTCGACGGGATTCTCCGACACGACGCGCCGCTTCTCGGGCCAGCTGAGCGTCCGCGCCTCGATTGCCGACGAGCACGGCCCCTCGGGACGGGTCGTCGGTCTGAGGATTCTCCCCTCGCGCATCGTCCGCGGCGACAAGATGTGGCGCATCCTGGCCCGCAACATCCAGTTCGACACCACGCGCGTGGTCATCGACCGCTTCTACGTGCGCAACGACGAGCAGGTGCTGGCGCTCAACGGCATCGCCTCGCGCAGCCGCGACGACTCGCTCACGCTCCGTCTGCGCAACTTCGACCTGGCCCCCCTGACGCAGTTCGCCGACCGCATGGGCTACGTCGTCGAGGGGCGCACGGACGGCTTCGCGGTGATGAAGTCGGTGCTGCGCGACGGTCAGTTCACGGCCGACATCCAGCTCGACAGCCTCGAGGTGAACGACATCCCGGCCCCTCCCATGCGGCTGACCTCGCAGTGGGACTTCCAGCGCAACCGCGCGGGGCTGACGGTGGCCAACCGCATCAAGGGCGACACGCTCGTGAGGGGCTTCTACGCCCCCTCGCAGCGGCGCTACTACGCCCGCATGCGCATCGACAGCCTCGACATGGGGCTGCTCGACCCCGTGCTCACGGGGGTCATATCCCGCACGCGCGGTCTGGCCAATCTGGACCTCGTCCTGACGGGGCGCGGCCGCGACGGCGAACTCTCGGGGGCGATTCACGCCTCGGGGCTCTCGACCACGGTCGACTTCACGCAGGTGACCTACACGGTGCCCGACGTGACGCTCGAGGTGAAGAACAGCCTCTTCAGCGCCAAAAACGCCACGGTGCTCGACAGCGAGGGCAACAGCGGCTCGCTCGACTTCAGCCTCGATTTGGGCCACGTGACCAACATCGCCTACGACCTGCGCGTCACGCCCGAGCAGATGCTCGTGCTCAACACCTCGAGCCGCGACAACGACCTCTTCTACGGCAAGGTCTACGCCTCGGGCCGCGCCCGGATTCGGGGCGACAAGCTGGGCGTCAACATGGACGTGACGGCGACGACGGCCGGCAGCTCCTCCTTCTTCATGCCCCTTTCGGGCAAGTCGAACATCTCGGCGGCCAACTTCGTCACCTTCGTCGAGCCCGCCGCCACCGATACACTCACGACCGTCGAGCTCAAGAAGCTGAGCTTCGAGCGCAAGCAGCGCAAGAAGAGCGCCACGCCGGGACAGATGAACATCTCGCTGGCACTCGACGTGCGCCCCAACACCGAGGTCGAGCTGACCGTGTCGGGCAATGCCGTGCGGGCCCGCGGCGAGGGTACGCTCAACCTGCAGATTAACCCCCGCTCGGGCATCTTCGAGATGTACGGCGACTATACGATTCTGGAGGGAAGCTACCTCTTCTCGCTCGAGAACCTCATCAACAAGAAGTTCGTCATCGAGAACGGCTCGACGATTCAGTGGACCGGAGCGCCGACCGACGCGATGCTCGACATCGATGCCGTCTACAAGGTCAAGGCCTCGCTCCAGCCGCTGCTGCAGGGTACGGCCGACGTGGCCGGCGACCGCTCCGTGCCGGTCGAGTGCGTCATCCATCTGGGTGACCGGCTGACCAACCCGGCCATCGGCTTCGACGTGCGCGTGCCGGGTGTCGACCCCGAGATGCAGAGCATCATCGCCAATGCGCTCAGCACCCCCGAGTCGGTTGACATGCAGTTCCTCTACCTGCTGCTCTTCAACAGCTTCATGGCCGAAAATTCGGCCGCCGGGAGCAACATGGGCGCCTCGGTGTCGGCCGCCACGGGGCTCGAATTCCTGACCAACCAGCTCAGCAACTGGCTCTCGGCCGACGACTACAACCTGGTCATCCGCTACCGACCCAAGTCGGAGCTGACGAGCGACGAGGTCGATTTCGGCCTCTCGAAGAGCCTCATCAACAACCGTCTGTTCGTCGAGCTGGAGGGCAACTACATCATCGACAACAAGCAGGCGGTCAACAACAACGCCATGTCCAACTTCATGGGCGAGGCCTATGTGACCTACCTCATCGACCGCTCGGGTGCCTTGCGCCTGAAGCTCTTCACGCAGACCATCGACCGCTTCGACGAGAACCAGGGTCTGCAGGAGTACGGCCTGGGCGTCTACTTCAAGGAGGATTTCAACAACTTCCGCGACTTCCGCCAGCGGGTCAAGGAGCGCTTCATCAACCGCAAGCGCCGGGCCCGCCGCGAGGAGCGCCGCGCCGAACGGGAGTGCCGGCGTCAGGCCGGGCAGGAGCAGCCGGAGGCGGCCGCCGCCGGTGCGGAGCCGCTTGCAACGGCGGACGACGAGTACAATACGGAGAACTCAAACAACAAATAAAAACAAAAAACGACGTTATGATGACTTTTTTACAGGCTGCCGAAGCGGTGGCTGCGAGCGAAGAGACCCGCATGGGATTGTGGACCCTGTTCACCAAGGGCGGCTGGCTGATGTGGCCTCTGCTGGCACTGGGCGGCGTGACGATTTTCATCTTCGTGGAGCGTTTCCTCGCCATCCGCAAGGCCTCGGTGCTCGACATGAACTTCATGAACCGGATTCGCGACTATATCTCGGACGGCAAGATTGCCGTGGCGGTCAACCTCTGCAAGAAGACCGATACCCCCATTGCCCGCATGATTGAGAAGGGCATCGAGCGCATCGGACGGCCGATGGGCGACGTGCAGACGGCCATCGAGAATGTGGCCAACCTCGAGGTCTCGAAGCTCGAGAACGGCCTTCCCTTCCTGGCGACCATCGCCGGCGGCGCCCCGATGATTGGCTTCCTCGGCACGGTGCTCGGCATGGTGCAGACCTTCATGGACATGTCAGCCGCGGGTGGCACGGTGGACCTCGGTCTGCTCTCGAGCGGCATGTATGTGGCGATGGTCACCACGGTGATGGGCCTCATCGTCGGCATCCCGGCCTACTTCGGCTACAACTACCTGGTGGCGCGCATCGAGAAGCTGGTCTTCCAGATGGAGGCCAACTCGATTGCCTTCATGGACATCCTTAACCAACCCGTTCAAAAATAGTGCGCCATGGCAATCAAACACGGTTCCAAGGTTGACAAGAGCTTCTCGGCATCGTCGATGACCGACCTGATGTTCCTGTTGCTGCTCTTCCTGCTGATAGCCACGACGCTCATCAACCCCAACGCCCTCAAGCTGATGCTCCCCAAGAGCTCGAACCAGCTGAAGGACAAGGCGATGACCACCGTGTCGATTCAGGACACGGGCCACGGCTACCGCTACTACGTCGAGCTGCAGGACGTGGGCTCCATCGAAGGGGTCGAGCGGGCGCTCTCCACGCGCCTCGAGGGTCAGGAGGAGCCCACCGTATCGCTCCACTGCGACAAGACGGTGGCCGTCGACGAGGTGGTGAAGGTGATGAACATCGCCAAGGACAACAAGTACAAGCTCATCCTGGCCACGACACCGCGCTAGGAGGGCGGTCTTCGCGGCGGCCCGCTGCGCAGGAGCGGCGCATGCCGCCGGGCGGAGACCTGGATTTTGAAACGCAACAGAGAAGATGTATTATTACGACCCGAACGACCGGTCCCCCCGCAGGTGGGCGACGATGGCGGCGCTGTGCTACGCGCTGCTGCTCGTCGTTGCGTTCGCGCTCGTGTCGTTCGACTTCCGGCATATCGAGGAGAAGCCCGGTGATACGATTGTCATCGACTTCACGGAGCCTCCCGAGCCCGAGCCGCAGCGTCCTCCGGTGCGGCGGGCCACCGAGCCGCGCATGCACGACGAGGCGGCTCCCGTCGAGCAGACGGCCCGCGTGAGCGGCAAGGACGAGGTGACGCAGACACCCAACCCCCGGGCGCTCTTCCGGATGAACAAGGGCGGGGCCGACGAGCCCGAGAATGCGGGCAATCCCCGCGCTCCGAAGGGCGAGGACAAGGCGAGCGGCAAGGGTCCGGGGCTCGACGTCGACGGCCTCGACCAGCTCGACAAGGGGCTGCAGGGACGCGGCCTGGTGGGGGCGCTGCCCAAGCCCGTCTATCCGGGCAACAAGAGCGGTAAAATCGTGATTCGCGTGACCGTTGGCCCCAAAGGCAATGTGACGGGGGCCTCGTACGAGCCCAAGGGGTCGACCGAAAGCGACCCGGCACTGGTGGCCGCGGCCCTCGAGGCGGCCCGCAAGGCGCGCTTCACGGAGAGCCGTGCGGCGGTGCAGGGCGGCACAATCACCTACGTCTTCCGCATGGAGTAGCCGCCGGCGGGGGCGGAGCCGATAAGCGGCCGCCCCTCCGACGAGGCAGACCCGCCGGCAACGGAGGCCGCGGGCCGAGCTGCGGAAGCGGAGAAGACTCCGGAGGGGAGCCCCTCAGAGGGGACTCCCGGAAAAAGAGAAACACTATGCGCAAATTTGTTTGGACATGCATCGGGTGCCTGCTCCTGGCAACGGGACAGGCCGTCGGCCGGACCGCCGGCGCGGCGGAGCGCTCGCAGCGGGATGCCGTGGCGGAGAGCTCCCCGAAAAAGGGGGAAAACCCCTCGCGCCGCGAACGGCGGAATGCCTCGGCACAGCAGGGCGGTGCGCTGCTGCGGCTCGAGGAGTCGGTCTATGACTTCGGCCGCGTGCCGCGCCGCGGCGGCGATTTGGTGCACGACTTCGTCGTCGAGAACGAGGGTACGGTGCCGCTCGTTGTCACGCGGGTCTTCACCTCGTGCTCGTGCCTCAAGGCGAGCTATTCGAAGCGCCCCATCCCGCCCGGCGGCACGGGGGTGATTCGGATTACCTACGAACCCTACAAGAGCGAGCCCGGAACCTTCTACAAGGTCATCCAGGTCTACTCCAATTCGACCGAGGGGCGCACCGTCATCACGGTGCAGGGAAGCTCCTACGACGACGAAGAGGAGGAGTAGCTCCCTCTGTCGGGACACGCGGCGACAGAGCCTCCGCATCCCGGCGCAGTCAACCATACCCGGACGCGCAACCGCCCGGGTATGTCGTCCGAAGTCCGCAGCGGGGCCGGGCGCGAAACACCTAAGCAACAATCTTTTTTATGACATCGATTCTCTTCCGAAACGCGACCGTGCTGCCCATGACGGTGGAGGCGGACGCACCGAAATACTTCACGGGCTGGGTCGGCATCGTCGGCAACCGCATCGAGCGGGTCGAGGCCGGAGATGCCGGCGCCGACGAGTTCCTGGCGGCGCACCCCGACGCGCGGCTCTTCGACTGCCGCGGCAAGCTGGTCATGCCGGGTCTGGTCAACACCCACTGCCACGCGGCGATGACGCTTCAGCGGGGCTACGCCGACGACATCGCCCTCATGGAGTGGCTCAACGACTACATCTGGCCCTTCGAGGGGCGCCAGACGGCCGACGACGTGGCGCTGGGCATGACGCTGGGCATCGTCGAGATGCTGCTCGGGGGTGTCACCTCGTTCGTCGACATGTACTACCACGAGGACCGCTGCGTCGAGGTGGCCGAGCGGATGGGCATCCGCGCGATGCTGGGCTGCAACTACTTCGACAGCAACATCGACGAAGTCTTTCCGCAGATTGAGCGCGCTGCGGCGGCCGCTGCCGGCAGCTTGCGCGTGCAGATTGCCGTGGCGCCCCACTCGGCCTACACCGTCTCGCCCGAGAACCTGCTGCGGGGCCGCAAGTTGGCCGACCGCCTCGGCCTGCGGATGATGACCCACGTGGCGGAGACCCGCGACGAGGTGCGCATCATCGGCGAACGCTTCGGCTGCACGCCCGTCGAACACCTCGACCACCTCGGGCTGCTCGACGAGCGGCTCATCGCCGCGCACTGCGTCCATCTGACCGACGACGACCTGCGCACGCTCGTCGAGCGGCGTGTCGTCGTCTCGCACAACCCGCAGAGCAACATGAAAATCTCGAGCGGCGTAGCCCCCGTCGAGCGGCTGCGCAAGGCCGGGGCCTGCGTGACGGTGGCCACCGACGGCACCTGCTCGAACAACGACCTCGACATGTGGGAGGAGCTGCGCACGGCATCCTTCCTCCAGAAATCCTATACGGGCGACCCCTGCGCGCTGCCGGCCTACGAGACGTTGCGCATGGCAACCGTCAACGGCGCCCGCGCCTTCGGTCTGGAGGGCCTCCTGGGGGTGCTGCGCCCCGGAGCGCTGGCCGACGTGGTGGTGGTCGACCTCCGGAAGCCCCACCTGCAGCCCGTCCACGACCTGGTGGGCAACCTGGTCTACTGCGGCAAGGCGTCGGATGTCGAGACGGTGGTGGTCGACGGCCGCGTCGTTGTCGAGAAGCGGCAGATAGAGGGCATCGACCTCGAGCGGCTCTATGCCGACGTGGCGGCTGCCGTCGAGCGCATCAAGCGCGCGTAGCCGTCCGTCCGCTTGCGCCGGGGGGGGAGTGCTGCCTCCCGCCGCTAGCGGCTGTCCCGTTTTTGATGCGGCGCAAGTTGCCGATTTTCGGTCTCATGCGGCGCTCTCCATCCCCTTTTCGGGGTATGGAGGGCGCCGTTGTTCGGTCTGGTCCGGCGGAATTCTGCCGGTGCGGGAGGTTTGTCGGAAAAAAACACTATCTTGTTACCTGAAACGTGCCCTTCGGGGAGCCAAATTTTCCGACCATGAAGAGAAACCTTCGTTTTTTGCTCCTTCTGTGCAGCCTTTGGATGCTCGCTGCCCTGCCGGTGCAGGCCCAGCAGATGGCGAATGCCTCTTCGGGGTTTTCGATGACCTCCGACGACCTGAGTGACCCCCGCGTGCCCGGCAACCTTGAGACGCTCTGCCGCGTCTGGGGCTATGCCAAGTACCACCATCCGGTCTTTTGTGACACGCTGTGCCGCGTCGATATCGACAGCGCCCTCTTTGCCCTGCTGCCCCGGGTTGTGCATGCCGACCGGGTGACCCGCAACCGGCACCTGCTCGACTGGGTACGCTCGCTGGGAGATTACACCCCCAACCGGATCGAGTGCGAACAGGCGCTGGCACCGTATGACCTGGTCGAGACAGCCGACCTCGGTTGGACGGCCGACACCGTGTTGCTGGGCGGGGAGCTCTCGAAGCTACTGCAGGACCTGCGTTATGCCGAGCGCGATGAGAACTTCTACCTCCGCATGGGAACAATGGAAAACGGACCGGGTTATCACTACCTTTCGTTGCGCAACGAGAGGTCCTATCCGACCCAGCAGATGGATAGCGGACTCAACCTGCTGACGCTCTTCCGGTTGTGGAACGTCATCGAATATTATGCTCCGAACCGTTCGCTGACGCTGCACCCTTGGGAGGAGGTGCTCACGAGTTACATTCCGCGCATGGGGGTCGAGACGGATCCCGTCCGCTTCTCCCGGCTCTACTTCCGGCTGATTCGCGAGCTCAACGACGGCCATGCCTACGCGCCGATCGAGATGCTCTTCGGACAGCGGATGCTGCCCGTGTGGCCGCTCCAGGCCGAAGGGCGCCTCTTTGTCGGCCACTCCGACGACGGGGTTCTCGAACGGGGCGACGAGGTGGTGGCCATTGATGGGGAGCCTATCTCCGAACGGCTGGAGCTGCTGCGGGAATATGCCTCGCGGTCGAACGAGGCAAGTCTGCGCCAGGCCCTCCGTTATTACGGGCTCTGCACGCGCCGCGATACCGCCGAGGTGGTCCGCCGTCGCGCCGGGTCCTGCGACACGCTCCGCGTGGCAACGGTGCCCTATGGCAGCGTCTCCCCCCTTTACGACCCGGCCCAGCTCGAGCAGCCGCCCTTCCGCCTGCTGGCCGATTCGGTGGGTTACATCTACGCCGGGACCTTCTCACGCGAGCACCTCGCCCAGGTCGTGCAGACGCTGCCCCGCACGCGGGCGCTCATCATCGACCTGCGCACCTACCCGCTGAAAGTGGACGGCGCGCTGATAGCGTTGATTGGCCAGTCGTTGCGCACCGAGTCGGTTGTTGTTAGGCAGGCGCTCTATCAGACACTGGCACTGCCCGGCCTCTTCTACCGGCAGGAGCAGTGGCTGTTCGAGGACTTCGGAGAGGTTGCTGCACGATGCACCGAGCCCTACAAAGGACGGGTGATCTTACTGGTCGACGAGATGACGCAAAGCAACCCCGAGTTCCAGGCCATGGCGTTCCAGAGTTGCCCGCAGACGCTGACCATCGGCTCGCCGACCTCGGGTGCCAACGGTTCCATTGTCTGGATTCCGCTGCCCGGTCAGATGACCAGTTTCTCCGGCATCGGCGCCCTCTATCCGGACGGGACCCAGCCCCAGACCGTGGGTGTGCGCCTCGATGTCGAGGTGCTGCCGACGGCCGAAGGGTTACAGGCCGGGCGTGACGAGGTGCTCGAACGGGCACTGGAGCTGGCCCGGCAATAGGGTGGGGCGTGCCGCTCCGTGACTGTGGCCGTGACTGTGGCCGTGACTGTGGCCGTGGCCGGGGCGGGCCGGCGGTACGGCTTTTGCAGCGGTGAATGGTCCGCGGCGCGGTCTCCGATGGCTGACATGCGGACGCCGGGCCGCTCGGACGGTGTATGAACGAAAAAGAGCCCTTCGGCTCCGGTGCGGTGTGCCGCACCGGGCTGCGGGACAAGGATAACAACTAAACAGTAAAACGTTATGGGAGAAAAAGTTTTGTTCGCAGGGCAGCCCTTCGAGCTGGAGGGTACGCCGCGGCGTGTGGGCGATGCGGCCCCCGATTTCGTATTGATGGGTCAGGACCTGGCGCCCGTGTCGTCGGAGCGTCTGCACGGCAAGGTGCGTGTCTACAGCGTCTTCCCCTCCATCGACACCCCCGTCTGCTCGCTGCAGAACATCCGCTTCAACCGCGAGGCGGCGGCGCTGGGTGACGAGGTGACCATCGTGGCGATTTCGGTCGACCTTCCCTTTGCGCAGAAGCGTTTCTGCGCGGCCGAGGGCATCGACCGCGTCGAGGTGCTGTCGGACTATCAGCGTCTCGACTTCGGTATGAAGTACGGATTCGTCCTTCCGGGGCTGCGGCTGCTGGCGCGCGGCGTGGTGGTGGTCGGCCGTGACGACCGGATTCGCTACATCGAGTATGTGCCCGAGGTGACCCACGAACCCGACTATGCGCGGGCCATCGAGGCGGTTCGCAGCGCGCTCAAGGAGTAGGCGGACAAATCCGGCCGGCGGGGCGCTTTCCGCCGCATTTTGCCGCGTTCCGTCGTGTGCTGCGTCTGAGGCCTTCGCGCGTCTGAGGCGCTTTCCGCTTCGGGTGCCGGTTGGACCGGATATGAGAGAGGGGGTGATGCCGAAGCATCACCCCCTCTTCCGTTGCATGCGGTGCGTTTCCCGCTACTTGGTCACCCGCTCGAGCCACTTGACCATGGCCAGCATGGCAATCAT
Source organism: Alistipes sp. An31A (assembly GCF_002159425.1). Classification (NCBI taxonomy): domain Bacteria; kingdom Pseudomonadati; phylum Bacteroidota; class Bacteroidia; order Bacteroidales; family Rikenellaceae; genus Alistipes; species Alistipes sp. An31A. The sequence continues at coordinate 73,213 of NZ_NFIO01000003.1, read as the reverse complement.
CGAGATGGCGCAGACAATCACGAAGATGCTCCACGTGGCCGAGATGGAGATGCGCTTGTAGAGAATCGGACCGATGAAGAGCAGTCCGTTGCCGATGGCCGTGGCGCCGAGCCAGCAGCCCTGCATCAGACCCTGCAGCTTCTGGGGAGCCACCTTCGAGACGAACGACAGACCCAGCGGCGAGATGAAGAGCTCGGCGATGGTCAGAATCAGGTAGGTGGCCACAAGCAGCCACGGCGTGACGCGGTCGGCGACGGCCAGACCGCCCTGGGCCTGCACCTCGGCCAGTTTGGGAAGACCCAGCGAACCGAGGACCATCAGCACGTATGCGAAGGCGGCAATGCCCATGCCGATGGCAATCTTCATCGGCGTCGAGGGCTCCTTGCCGCGGTTGCGCAGCCACGAGAAGACGGCGATGACCAGCGGCGTGAGGAAGACCACGCAGAAGGGGTTGGCCGACTGGAAGATTTCGGCCGTGATGGGCATTCCGAAGATTTCAAGACGCGTGTAGTCCTGAGCGAAGAGCGTCAGCGTCAGACCGTTCTGGTGGAACGAGAACCAGAAGAAAATCACGATGGCGAAGACGGCGAACAGCGCGTAGAGACGCTGCTTGATTTCGCGGGCATCCTGCTGGATTTCGGCCTTCGAGGGGGTCGGACGGTTCTTCTCGGCAACCTTGGGGTCGGGCAGCTTCTTCTTGTTGACCACGAAGACCACCAGCGAGAAGAGCAGCGCCACGATGGCCACGCCGAAGGCGTAGTGGAAGCCCGTGTTGAAGGCGTTGAGGTAGCTCTCGGCGAAGACACCCATGTCGGTCGGGGCGCCGTTGAGGCTCACCTGGGCGGCCAGTTCGCTGAAGCGGCCGTCAACCACCTCGGGAGCCATCGTGCCGCCCAGATACTGGTGGCAGAGGGCCGAAAGGTCCGAGTTGTAGAGGTAGCCCTGCGTGCGCAGCCACCAGTTGCGGACGCTCACGGCCGCAAAGGGGGCGACCATGGCGCCGATGTTGATGAACATGTAGAAAATCTGGAAGCCCGTATCGCGCAGCTTGGCGTACTTCTCGTTGTCGTAGAGCTGGCCCACCAGTGCCTGGAGGTTGCCCTTGAAGAGGCCGTTGCCGAAGGCGATAATCATCAGGGCGCCGATGACCATCGTTTTCGAGGTGATGGTGGGTACCATCAGCACGGCGTAACCCAGCGTCATGACCACGATGCCGGCGATAATCGTCCCCTTGTAGTTGCGCAGGCGGTCGGCGATGAGTCCGCCCACCAGAGCGAGGATGTAAATCGAGGTGTAGAAGAACGAATAGATTTTTCCGGCCTGCTCACCGTCGATGCCGAATTTCGACATGAGGAAGAGCGTCAGGATGGCCATCATCGTGTAGAAGCCGAAGCGTTCGCCGGTGTTGGCCAGCGCGGCGGCAATCAGGCCTTTGGGTTGATTTTTGAACATTGCATTTAGGGGTTTTTGGTTACGTTTTCCGACAAAGATAATATTTTTTCCACGACCTGCAATATCCGCGCCGATGAATTGTGCAGCCGACGGGGGGTGGAATGAATCGGGCATTCGGCAAACAGGGTATTGCGATTTGTCGTTTTTTTGTATCGCCGGTCAACCTTTGGGCCCCGAATATCGACTCAATCCGGGCCGGCGGTTTGCGCCGATGCCCTGTTTGGGGCTCAACTTCAATATCGGGCCACGCTTCGGGCGGGGCCCGGCCTTTTTGCCGGCGGCGGGGTGTCGATTTTCAGTGGGCGGATGCCGACGGCATCGGATTTTTTCGTATATTTGTAGTAAATCAACCGCTACTGACACGCTATGGAACAAACGTCGCGACATCTTCCGATGGTCGAACGGGACGAGTGGCTCGCCCCCGTCGAAGGGGAGCTTCTCCGCCGCCGTGAGCGCTACCTGAACCACATGAAGGATATTGAGGCTTCGGCCGGCAACATCGTCGACTATGCCAACGGATACCGCTATTTCGGCTGGCAGTGGGACGACGACCTCGACGGGTGGTGGTTCCGCGAATGGCTGCCCGGCGCCTACGACGTCTACCTCTTCGGCGACTTCAACAACTGGCAGCGCACCGAGCTGCGGCTGAGCAAGGATGCGGCCGGCGTCTGGAGTATCTTCCTGCCGGCGGCCATGTACGGCGACCGGCTGACGCACGGCTCGCTCTACAAAATCCACGTCCACGGCGACAACGGCTGGCTGGACCGCATCCCGGCCTACGCCACGCGCGTGGTGCAGGACGACAAGACGAAGGACTACACGGCGCAGTTCTGGAACCCCGGCCCCTTCGACTGGAAGGGCGACCGCTTCGACATCGCGCAGGTGGGCAGTCTGCTCATCTACGAGGCCCACGTGGGGATGGCCCAGGAGCGCGAAGGGGTGGGCACCTACCGCGAGTTCACCGAGAAGATTCTCCCCATCATCAAGCGCGACGGCTACAATGCCGTGCAGCTGATGGCCATCGCCGAGCACCCCTACTACGGCTCGTTCGGCTACCACGTCTCGAGCTTCTTCGCCCCGACGAGCCGCTGCGGTACCCCCGAGGAGCTCAAGGAGCTCATCCGCCGCGCCCACGAGATGGGGCTGGCCGTCATCATGGACCTGGTCCATGCCCACTACGTCAAGAACCTCAATGAGGGCATCAACGAGCTCGACGGTACGGACCACCTCTATTCGCTGCCGGGCGAGGCGGGCTACCAGCCCTACTGGGACTCGAAGCTCTTCGACTACGGCAAGCGCGAGGTGCAGCACTTCCTGCTCTCGAACGTCAAGTACTGGCTCGACGAGTTCCACTTCGACGGCTACCGCTTCGACGGCGTCACTTCGATGATTTACCACCACCACGGCTACGTCGACTTCGACTGCCGCGAGCGCTTTTTCGACAGCGGGGTCAACACCGATGCGCTCTGCTACCTGACGCTGGCCAACCGCCTCATCCACGATTTCCGCCCCACGGCGGTCACCATCGCCGAGGATGTGAGCGGCATGCCGGGCATGTGCATCCCCATTGACGACGGCGGGGTGGGCTTCGACTACCGCCTCGGAATGGCGATTCCCGACTTCTGGATTAAGCTGCTCAAGGACATCCCCGACGAGCAGTGGAACATCTGGGAGATGTGGTCGGTGATGACCAACCGTCTGCCCGAGGTGAAGACCGTGGCCTATGCCGAGTCGCACGACCAGGCGCTCGTGGGCGACAAGACCATCGCCTTCCGGCTGATGGACAAGGAGATGTACTTCCACATGGACCGCGCCTCGGAGAACTTCATCATCGACCGGGGCATGGCACTCCACATGATGATTCGGCTGATGACCATCTCGACGGGCGGTCAGGCCTACCTGAACTTCATGGGCAACGAGTTTGGCCACCCCGAGTGGATTGACTTCCCGCGCGAGGGCAACGGCTGGAGCTATGCCCATGCGCGGCGGCTGTGGTCGCTCTCGCGCAACGGGCTGCTGCGCTACTCGTGGCTGGGGGCCTTCGACAAGGCGATGCTGCGGCTGGTGAAGCGCTACAACGTGCTGGGCGACGGCTATGCCTGGAACCAGCAGATGGACGAGCAGAACAAGACGATGGTCTTCTCGCACGGGCGGCTGCTCTTCGTCTTCAACTGGCACCCCACGGCCTCGATTCCCGACTACGAGCTGCAGGTGCAGGGGCCGGGTCGCTATGTGCCCATCCTCTCGACCGACGAGAAGCGCTTCGGAGGTCCGGAGCGGCAGTCGATGGATGTCGAGCACCTCTCTACCCCCGTCGTGTGCGACGACGGGCAGACGCGCCACCACATCCGCATCTACAACACGTCGCGTACGGCGACGGTCTACCTGCGCAAGCGTTGAGGCCGCCGACGGAAGGCAAAGAGACGAAAAGGGGCGAGGTCGAACCTCGCCCCTCTCTTTTTGCAGGGTTTAACTCTTTTGTGTGCGGCCCGCCCGTTTTGCTTGTGAGGCGTGCTTCCCGGTCCGGCCCAGCCCGTTGGTCCTATACACCGGCTCGGTCTGCTTCGCCGGTCCAGCCCGCCGGTCCAGCCCGCCAGCCCAGCCCGCCGGCCCGGTCTATCGGTTCGGCTTGGTTTTGTTCGGTTTGGCTTGGCCCGGTCCGCTCCATCGGCCCGGCCGCTGCGGGGTCAGCGGCGGCTGTCGAGCATCTGGGCCATGCGCACCAGGGCGATGAACTCGCGGCGCTCTTCGTCGGGGTCACTGCCGAGCCCCTTTTCGGCCAGTTCGAGCACCTTGTCCCAGGTGGAGTCGCCGCGGAACTCCGAGTCGCTCAGCAGCTGCCCGTACATCGCCACGGCGGCCGCAAAGGCGAAGTCGCCCGTCAGCTCCACGAGGTTCTCCTCCTTGAGCGTCGCGGTCATCTGCTCGCCGCGGCGGACCCCCGGAAGGTGGTAGCGCACCCGTGCCGTGAGCAGCTCGGAGGAGGGGATGAGTACGACGGGAACCCCTTCGCGGCTCTCGAGCCGAAGGGCCGAGGCCCGCTCCGGCGAGCGTTCAGCATCGGCGGGAATCACCTCGTAGAGAATCGTCGTCGAGTAGCCCGCCTCGAGGCGTCCGCCGCGTCGCGCCGCATCGTGCCTTCTGTGGCGGTGGCGCGGCTGGGGAAGGATGCGGTCGTCACCCACCAGACGGTAGGCTACGACCTGTGCGGGGTTGAACTCCACGCGCAGCCGTGCATGGCGGAGCGGCAGCAGGGTCGTGTCGGCGGCGTCGCGGAGGCGGATGCCGAAGCGGACGAGCCGGTGCTCGGCATTCCACGGGCAGGGGGCCATCTCGGCCGTGAACGAGAGCGACGCTCCGTCTGTGGGTGCGGGGTAGTCGTAGGTGAAGTGGTTGACCAGCTGGTCGATGTGCACATCTCCGGCCGCGGGCAGCTTATCCTCGCCGAGCATGCGGCGGCATTCGGCATACGCGTTGCCGCATGGCGTGAGGGGAACGACCGAGCGCGGCTCGGTAAAGGCGTGGCGGTAGGGGCACTCGCCGACCAGCCCCGTGTGGTCGTGCATCGGCAGTGCGACGGTATCGGGTCGTGGGGCGCGCAGGGCCTCTGCGGGCGCCGGAGCCGCCTTTGATTCCGGCGCCTGCTCGGGCGCGACGGGCGGCTGTGCTGCTGCTGCGGCGGGCAGCAGCAGAAGCAGCAGGCTGATGAAGCGTTTCATGGCGGTTGGTTTCAGGTTCTCACCTACAAGATACGGATTTTTTTCGAGACGGCGAAATTCCGGGGTCCCGCGATGGCGAAAATCCTGTTTCCGTGCGGTAGAACCGGCGGCGGAATGGAAAACTTTTTGGGTTTTTCGGGTTTCTTCGCTATCTTTGCCGCGTGAAAGCTCCGGAACATAACCTCCACAAGGAGAAAATCGTCGCTCAGGCGATGCAGATATTCCTCAAGCAGGGAATCAAGGCGGTGCGCATGGACGACATCGCCCAGATGATGGGCATCTCGAAGCGGACGCTCTACGAGCTCTTCGGCGACAAGGAGACGCTCCTCTTTCTGGCCGTCGAGAGCTATTTCGGGGAGTGCAACGAGCGCCGGGCCCGTCTGAGTGCCGGGGCGCGCGACGTGCTGGAGGCCATTTTCCTCGAACTCAACGAGCTGATGGCCCAGTCGGAGACTGCCAACCGCATCATGAGCAGCCTGCGCAAGTTCCATCCTGCGGTGCACGACCGCGTGCTGCATGAAGGGGCCGAGAAGAACCGGCGCAACATCCGAGAGATGCTCGAAAAGGGGATAGCCGACGGATTCTTCGTGGCGGACTTCAACCTCGATTTGGCCATCACGATGCTCTACCATACCGCCTCGGTGCTGGTGGAGCGCCGCGATTTGGTGCTGCCCGAGGGGATGACCGAGCGCGAGGCCTTCATTCAGGTAATCAGCACCTTCTTCCGCGGAATCGCCACCGCCAAGGGGCTGGAGCTCATCGACGAGTACAAGAACCGTATTGTCTCCGGCACCGACCGGGCGTGACGCCTCCGGAGCCGCGGTGAGGGGCGGACCTCGATAAGTCGTGTCGTGCCGAGGGCAAAACCTGCACGCAGATGGAGGAGCTTCCGCGGATTTTTCCTATTTTTGCCTCATGAAACTCACTTTTCTGGGAACCGGGACCTCGCAGGGGGTCCCCGTCATCGGATGCCGGTGCGCCGTCTGCCGTTCGACCGACCCGCGCGACAACCGGCTGCGCACGTCGGCCATGGTCGAGACGCGCGGCGTGCGTCTGGTCATCGACGCGGGACCCGACTTCCGCTGCCAGATGCTCCGCACCGGAGTGCGCCACATTGATGCGATTCTCCTCACGCACGAACACAAGGACCACATCGGCGGTCTGGACGACGTGCGGGCCTTCAACTTCGTGGACTATCCCGCCGCCATCCATCGCGTGGACATCTATGCCGCGCCGCGTACGCTGGCCGTCGTGCGCAAGGATTTCGACTACGCCTTCGCGCAGGACAAGTACCGCGGCGTGCCCGAAATCGAGCTCCACGAAATCGACCTCGACCACCCCTTCGAGGTCAAGGGCGTGGAGGTCGTCCCCGTAGCGGGGCACCACTCCGAGCGCTTCACGGTGACGGGCTACCGCATCGGGCCGCTGGCCTACCTGACCGATTTCAAGACCATCGAGGAGTCCGAAGTGGCCAAACTCGCCGGGGTGGAGGTGCTGGTGGTCAACGCGCTGCGCTTTGCGCCCCACGATTCGCACTTCAACGTCGAGGAGGCGCTTGTGCTCATCCGCCGCGTGGCGCCGCGTGAGGCCTACCTCACCCACATGTCGCACGACATCGGGCTGCAGGCCGAGACCGAGCCCCGTCTGCCCTGCGGCGTGCACATGGCCTACGACGGCCTTCAGGTCGAGATTGGGGAGGAGTAAACGGCTGTACGAAGCGGCGGGGCGAAGCCTCCGGCGCGCCGGACAGGGAACAGAACGAAAAACATAAACAGGAGATAATGAAACAGTATTTCAAGGACAAGGTCGTCGTCGTGACGGGCGCATCGTCGGGAATCGGCGAGGCGCTGGCGCGTGAATTTGCCGCCGAGGGCGGGCGTGTCGTGCTGGGAGCGCGCAGCCTGCAGAAACTCCAGCACATCGTCGACGAGATTCGCGCCCAGGGCGGGCAGGCCGCCTGCTGCGCCGTCGACGTGACCCGCCCCGAGGAGTGCCGCGAGCTCATCGCCACGGCCGTGCGCGAATTCGGCGGCGTGGATATCCTGCTCTGCAATGCGGGTATTTCGATGCGGGCGCTCTTCGACGACGTGGAGCTCGACGTGCTACACCGCCTGATGGATGTCAACTTCTGGGGGACGGTCTACTGCTGCAAGTATGCGCTGCCCTACCTGCAGGCGTCGCACGGCTCGATTGTCGGCGTCTCGTCGGTGGCCGGCCTGCACGGCCTGCCGGGACGTACGGGCTATTCGGCCTCGAAGTACGCCATGACGGGCTTCCTCGAGACGCTGCGCATCGAGAACCTCAAGAAGGGGCTCCACGTGATGATTGCCTGCCCGGGCTTCACCGCCTCGAACGTCCGCTTCTCGGCCCTCACGGCCAACGGTTCGCAGCAGGGCGAGACGCCGCGCGACGAGTCGAAGATGATGACCGCCGCACAGGTGGCCCGCATCATCGCCCGGGGCGTGCGTCACCGCAAGCGTCTCTGCCTGATGGAGGCCGAGGGACGCGCCACGCACTTCGTCAAGAAGTTCGCCCCGGCCTTCCTCGACCGCATGTTCTATCTGGTCATGTCGCGCGAACCCGATTCGCCGCTCAAGTAACACCCCTCACCGGGCCGCCACGGGAGTGGGGCGGGGTGCCTTCCGCCTCCCGGCCTCCAGCCCTCCTTCTCGCCTTCCGTCTCCCGGCCTTTCCGCCGCCGGAGACGGCAGACCGGCCGATAAGCAGGTCAGTAAACCGGCAGTTGCGGGGCGTGCCGCTCCGTCCGTTGTCCTTTCAATTGTTTTGACGCATGCAGATTCTCAAAGCCGAATTCCAGTGCAGCTCCGAGCGCATCTCGCAGGTGCCCGCCGACTCGCTGCGCGACATCGCCTTCATCGGGCGGAGCAACGTGGGCAAATCGTCGCTCATCAACATGCTCACGGGCCGCAACGGCCTGGCCAAGGTCTCAGCGACGCCCGGCAAGACGCGCCTCATCAACCACTTCCGCATCAACGACGCGTGGTATCTGGTCGACCTGCCGGGCTACGGCTATGCCCGTACCTCGAAGAGCCAGCGCGAGGGCTTCTCGAAGCTCATCACCGACTACGTGCTCCGCTGCGAGAAGATGCACTACCTCTTCGTGCTGGTCGACGCGCGGCTCGAGCCCCAGAAAATCGACCTGCGCTTCATCGAGATGCTCGGCATGAACGGCGTCCCGTTCGGGATTCTCTTCACGAAGGCCGACAAGCTCTCGAAGGCGCAGCTGCAGCGAAGCGTCGAGCGCTACCGCCAGACGCTCGCGGAGCAGTGGGAGGAGCTGCCGCCGATGCTTGTTACCTCGTCGGAGCGGGGCACCGGGCGCGACGAGCTGCTCGATTTCATCGAAGAGTGTCTGGCTCAGGGCTGAAAAAGCTGCCGTGCGGACCTAAATCGGGCACCGGTGTTGAAAAAAGGTAACCGGCAAAGTGTTTTTTTTCACCGTATTGTCCTATATTTGCAACATCAAAAACCCTCCATACCTATGGCAATCCACAAAATCAAGTTTTTCGCAGGGCAGGGTTCCGAATATCTTGCCGAAAAAATCGTCGCCAGCTATGGCACGACCCTCGGCAAATCGGACGTGCTGCGCTTCAGCGACGGCGAATTCCAGCCGAGCTACAACGAATCCATCCGTGGCTGTACGGTCTTCATCATCCAGTCGACCTTCCCGCCCTCGGACAACCTGATGGAGTTGCTGATGATGATTGATGCGGCGCGCCGCGCCTCGGCCTACAAGGTGGTGGCCGTGATGCCCTACTTCGGCTGGGCGCGTCAGGACCGCAAGGACCGTCCCCGCGTGCCGATTGGCGCCAAGCTGGTGGCCAACATGCTCATGGCCGCCGGTGTGGACCGCATCATGACGATGGACCTCCACGCCGACCAGATTCAGGGCTTCTTCGACGTTCCGGTCGACGCGCTCTACGCCAGCGGCATCTTCGTCCCCTATATCAAGAGTCTCAACATCGAGGACCTCTCGATTGCCGCACCCGACATGGGCGGCGCCAAGCGGGCCAACACCTACGCCAAGCACCTCGGTACACCGATTATCATCTCGCACAAGGAGCGTGCGAAGGCCAACGTCGTGGGCAAGATGACCGCCATCGGCGAGGTCGAGGGGCGCAACGTGCTCATCGTCGACGACATGATTGATACGGCGGGCACCATCTGCATGGCTGCCGACATGCTCATGGCGCGCGGCGCGAAGAGCGTGCGTGCGGCCATTACCCACCCCGTGCTCTCGGGCCCGGCCTACGAGCGCATCAACGACAGCGCGCTGGAGGAGGTGATTGTCACCGACACCATTCCGCTCAAGCCCGAGAAGGACCTTCACAAGTTTACGGTGCTCTCGGTGGCGGACCTCTTTGCCGACGTCATCGAGCGCGTCCACAACTACAAGGAGATTTCGTCGATATTCTTCAAATAGCCGACCCTGCGTCACCCTGCGGAGCGGAACTTCCCTGACGGAGGTTCCGCTCCGCTTGCTGTATGGAGACGGCGTTTCTCTGGCCTTTGCCCCCCGCATAGCTCTTCCTCCAGCCCCGGCATCTTCCCTTTTCCGGCCCTGGCCTTTCCACGCCCTTTCCCGGCCACATCGCCTTCCCTGCTCCGACCCCTCCGCGTCGCCTTTCCCGGCCTCCGCGTCCTCTCCCCGCATGGCCTTTCCTCCGGCCACATTGCCTTCCCTGCTCCGACCCCTCCGGCGTCGCTTTTTTTTACGGTTCCGGCGCCCTTCGGTCCCGGCCATTACTTGCTCCGGTTCCTCCTGTTTCAGTTCTCCCTCCGGCCCCTCCTGTGCCCCCTTCTGGTTCGTGCCTCTTCCCGCTTTCGGAAAGAGGCCGGATTGTCCCCGGATGGGGCTGTTTTGTCCGCCTCCGGCTCCAAAAAGTATCAATCCGTCCGCCCGAAAGAGGAGAAAATATTTGGAGAAACGGCTGCAAAATCCTATCTTGTGAGACAAAACCCATCTAACCCTTAAAAAACATGAAAAAACTTCTGTCGCTTCTGGGCGCCCTGCTGGCGTTCAGCACGCTCTTCTCCTGCAGTTCGGATGAGAGCGAAACCCCCGCGTGGAAAGAGCTCTCCTTTACCTTTGCGGTGGCCGAACCCACCTCCAACTCGGTCGAATTCTCGATTATGCCCGACGACCAGAGTCTGACCTACTTCGCATACTACATCAAGAAGGCGTCCTATGTCGACGATGCCACGCTCAAGGCCGACGACCGGGCGCTTGTCGAGCAGCAGGCTGCAAGCAAGGGCATTACCTTCGAGGAGGCGCTCCGCCAGCGGCTGGAGTGCGGCCAGACGGAGGGCCGTTTCGAGGAGCTCGACCCCGATACCGACTACTTCATCTACGCCTACCGGATGGATGAGACGGGGCGTGCCGACGGAGCGGTTGCCCGCAGCGAGTTCCGCACGCAGCCGGCTCCCGAAGAGCTGGTCCGGTTCACCTTCTCGACCCCGGTGCTCGAGTATACGCGCATGACCGTTGTCACGGAGGCCTCCGAACCCGAGGTGTTCTACTGCACCGATTTGATGGAGGCCGCTGACTACGAGGCTCTGGGCGGCGGTGAAGGCGCCGTGCTCGAGTACTTCAGGCAGGTGGCCTCCTATACCGCTTCGTCGGGCGGCATGACGGTTGAGGAGCTCGTCCGGGCCATGAGCGTGCAGGGAACCGATGAATATACCTACGAGGATTTGACGCAGGACACCGAATACTACGCCTATGCCGTGGTGGTCGATGCCGAGGGCAACATCTCCGACCGGTGCGCCTTCGAGAAGTTCCGCACGCCGGCCGTCGAGGCCTCCGACATGACCATCGCCATCGAGGTCTCGAACATCAAGCCCGACCAGGCCGACGTCACCACGACGCCCGACAACGACGACGAGTTCTACCTGGTCAACCTCTTCTATGCCGACGAGCTGACGAAGTTCTCGAGCGACCAGGAGATTATCGACGCCATGATTCAGAAGTTCGGCCCTTCGGTCGACTCGGAACTCAAGTTCGGAACGCGGACGCAGACCTTCTACGAGCTCGCACCCGATACGGAGTGGGTCGTGCTGGCCTTCGGCTACGAGTCGGGCGTCAATACGACGGGGCTCTTCCGCCGCAACTTCCGCACGCCGGCAACGGGCGCGGTCGTCGACCTTGACTTCGAAATCGAGGTGGTGCCCCACCAGTTCAAGGCCGAGGCTACCTACAAGCCCTCGATGGAGTCGGTCCGCTATGCCTATGAAATCATGCCCGAGGATACCTACAACGAGTACGGAGCCGATGCCGCGGCGATTCAGCGCTACTACGACGAGCTCATCGCCCGCCTCATCGAGCAGCTGCCCTCGCTTACGGTCCGAGACGTGGTCTACCAGATTACGGCCAAGAACGAGTTCACCTACCGGCTCTCGTTCCTCACTCCCGACAAGAACTACATCACCTGGGCGGCCGCGTGCGACGAGGAGGGCAAGCTCCAGTCGGAACCCGTCGTGAAGGCCTTCAAGACCACGCCCTACGTGCTTTCGTCGGAGACCGTGACCCACCGGCTCGAGATGTACTTCGACGGCGGCGACGTTGCCGAGGTCGACCCCTACATGGGTGGTGTCTCCTCGGAGGTTGCCGTGGGCTACTTCCGTACGGAGCGGAGCGAGAATGCCGTGACGACCTGGACGGCGCTCTATCAGGGTGATTATACCTCGACGAGCGATTATCCCGATTACCGGCTTGCGGCCAAGATGGAGAACGACGGCAACAAGAATGTCTATTGTCCCATCTATTCGCTGGCGTGGGATGTCCCGATGACGCTGTGCGCCGTGGCCATCGATGCCGAGGGCAACTACGGTCCCATTCAGCGCGAAATCATCCAGGTGAACCACGAAGGGGTGACGCCGATTTCGGAGTATCCCTGGTTCTGGCCCTATGCCGAGCGGCCGGAGCTGCCGGTGGAGATGGTTCCCTGCCCGCTGCGCCAGCTCGACGAGTCGCTCCGTGCGCCGGTTTCGGAGCCGGTGCCGGCGGCGCGCTGCGAGGCGATGCAGCTCGGGCGTCGTGAGGCACAGGCCTCGTCGGACAAGCTGCGCGGCCGCATGCTCTCGCCCGAGGTGATGCGGGGCTCGGCTGCCGTGCGCAACTGGGGCCGCGAGCTGCGGTAGGGTAAGGCCCGTGTGAAAGAGGCGGCGGCCCGGCAACAGTGCCGGGCCGCCTTTTTGGTTGCAGTTGCGGACCAACGCCTTTGCACCCGGTCGCGGCCGGTAGTCGGAGCTAACAGAATAGCCTGAATCGGAAGCCGGAGTCAATAGCCGGGAGCGGGATAAAAACGAAAAACCTCTCGAGTAATCTCGAGAGGTTTTCCTTGGTACCCCCCCAGGGGCTCGAACCCTGGACCCCAACATTAAGAGTGTCGTGCTCTACCAACTGAGCTAGAGAGGCATCAATCATTTCCTGATTGCGAGTGCAAATATACGGCGAATTTTCATATCTCCAAAATATTTGCACGATTTTTTTTAAAAAATGCATTTTTTTTCACTCCGTCACCACCAGGTCCGTGTTCCATTCACCCTCTGCTGCGGGGTAGATGACGGGCCGTTCGTCGCCCAACTGCTTCATTGTCAAGTATGAATCGTAGAGGTTGGTGCCGTTCGACGAATTTTCGGCCAGCGAGAAGGCAATGACCGAGCAATGGCGCCGCGCCGAGTAGTAGCTGTCGGTTGTCCGCTCGATGTAGGCCCCCTTCCAGCGCGGGTCGTTGGTCGGGTTGCCCCCCTTGCGGCGCGAATTGCCGCTGCGGCTCGTGTTGAGCGGCGCCTGGGCGATGACCATAAGGCCCATCTCGTCGCATGTGTTGTAGAATCCCGGCACCTCGGCCCCCGCCTTGACGCGGAGCGTGTTGTAACCCTGCTCGCGCAGCAGGGCCAGCTCCTGCGGCTGGATGTAGGGGGCCACCTCGGCCGTCCGCAGCGTGACGGGCTGCCCGTTCAGCAGCAGCCGTCCCTCGCGCCACTCCAGGGCGCGGAAGCCCACCTTCGCCTCGATATACTCGCCGTAGCGCCCCTCGTGCTGCGTGCGGAGCCGCAGCGTGTAGCGGGTCGGCAGCTCGTCGCTCCAGAGCAGGTTCTTCGGAATCGGGGTCAGGAAGCGGAGCGTATCCTCGCGGCGCATATCGAGCGTCAGCTCCTTCTGGTCGAAGAGGACCTGTTCGCCCGACGGGGCGAGCAGCTCGCAGTATACGCGCGAGGTGCGGGGGTTGAGCGCCCCGCTCTTGACCACCACCGTAATCTCGGCCATGGCCGTCGTGTCGCTCAGCCACGTGCGCGCATAGTAGTCGCGGATGTACATCGTCGGCTGGCTCATGACCCACGTCTGACCGATGGCGGCCTGCGCGGACTCCTCGCGCCAGCTCTCGAGCGGAGCGAGGGGCGAGGGGTTGGAGAGCACCACCTCGAGCGTGTTGCGCCCTTCGTGGACGGCACGCGTGATGTTGAACTCGGCGGGGTTGCAGCTGTTGGCGTTATAGGCCACCTGCTTACCGTTGACGTAGACTTCGTAGTCGGCCGTCGCGGCCGAGATGTGGAAGAGCACCTGGCGATTGGCCCAGGCGAAGGGGACGGTGAAGGGGGTGGTGAAGCGGTTGCCCTCGCGCGTCCAGCCTTCGAGCCGCGTGAGGTATTTCGAGCTGCGCTCACCCGCCGTTGCCTCGGCCTGGGTGGGGTAGACGACCACCTCGCCGCGCGTTGCCTCCTTGCCGAAGGAGGCGGGGAGCTGCTGGGCGCGGAGCGTCGGCGTGAGCAAAAAAAGGGCTATGGTTGCAAGAAGAGTTCGCATGGGAATTCGTATATTTGTGCGCATAAAGATACTAATTTTTTTGGAACTCCCATGTTGCGGCCTCCCAAACTCAATTTCCCGCCCGTGAAGCTCCGCGCCCGCCGGCAGGGTGCGCAGACCGAGGTGTGGGATGAGTGGCGGGGGTGCTATCTGGTGCTGACGCCCGAGGAGTGGGTGCGCCGCCATCTGCTCGTCTTCCTTGTGGAGCGGTGCGGCGCCTGCGCCAAGCGCATCGTGCAGGAGTATCCCGTGCGGCTCAACGGGCAGCCGCAGCGGGCCGACGTGGTGGTGGTCGATGCGGCCGGGCAGCCGCTGCTGCTGGCCGAATGCAAGGCCCCCGACGTGAAGCTCGACGGGCGTACGCTCGCCCAGGCCGTGCGCTACAACTCGGTGCTCGGCGCCCGCTACATCCTGCTCACCAACGGCCTGAACCACTACTGCTACGCCTGCCGCGACGGGCAGTGTCTGCCGCTCGGGGCCTTTCCCGACCTGAGCGATTCTTCGGACGACGCCTCGTGCGGGGCGCCGGAGGTGCCGGCCGCCGGCGCAAAGCCGGAAGAGCCGGGGCATTCGGCCCTCTGAGGCCGACAGGGCCGGGCGGTCAGAGATTCCGGAACGTGCGGTCGATATAGGCCTGGAAGGCCTCCTTGTAGTTCTCCCCGATGGGGACATACTCCGTGTCGCTCAGATAGACGCGCCCCTTGACATAGGCCCGCGTGTACTTCAGATTGACGATGTAGGAGCGGTGCACCCGCATGAAGTGTTCCGAGGGGAGCGCCGCCTCCATGTTCTTGAGCCGGAAGAGGGTGGTGATGCTCGAACCGTCGGCCAGATGGAGCCGCACGTACTCCCCCTCGCTTTCAAGATAGACGATGTCGCTGATTTTCACTAGCGAAACCTTGTAGTCGGCCTTCACCGAGATATACTCCTTGTCCTTGGGCGCCGCCTCCGCTTCGGCCTCCGGAGCCGTGCGCTGGTTGTGGCGCAGCTCGTAGAGCTGGTTGGCCTTCGAGACCGAGCGGCTGAAGTCGGCGAAGCTGAAGGGCTTGAGCAGGTAGTCGACGGCGTCGAGCTTGAACCCCTCGACGGCATACTCCGAGTAGGCTGTCGTGAAGACCACCATCGGCCTCTGGGTGAGCGAGCGGACGAAGTCCACGCCGTTGAGGTCGGGCATGTTGATGTCGACGAAAATCAGGTCGACGCTGTGCGTGGCGAGAAACTCCTGTGCCTCGAGCGCGTCGTTGCACAGGGCTGCCAGCTCCAGATAGGGAATCTTGGCGATGTAGGCCTTGAGCTGTCGCAGGGCCAGCGGTTCGTCGTCGATGGCAAGACACTTAAGCATGCAGGGTCGGGATTTCGAGTTGTACGGTATAGGTATCCGGCTGCTCGTCGATGTGCAGCGTGTAGTTGCGCGGGCCGTAGATGAGTTCGAGCCGCTTGCGGACGTTCTCCAGTCCGATGCCCGTCGGGCGGTTGCCGCTCTCGGGGTTGCGGCTGTTGACGATGGTGCCCGTCACGCGCTCGGGAGTGCAGGCAATCTCGATGTGGATGAACGAGCGGCGGTTGTAGCTCACTCCGTGCTTGAAGGCGTTCTCGACGAAGACGATGAAAAGCAGCGGCGGAATCGAGACTCCGTCGGGCAGCGGGCGGGGGTAGTCGAGGCGAATCTCGACGTTGTCCGTATAGCGGATGCGCATCAGTTCGATGTAGTTCTCGAGGAACTGGATGTCGCGGCTGAGCGGGATGACCTCGCGTCCCGAGTCGTAGAGCACGTAGCGCATCATCTTCGAGAGCTCGATGACGGCATCCTTGGCGCACTCGGGGTCGATGTCAATCAGCGCGTGGATGTTGTTGAGCGTGTTCATGAAGAAGTGCGGGTTAATCTGGTACTTGAGGTAGTCCATCTCGGCCTGCATGTTCTGGCGCTTGAGCTCCTCCATCTCCTGCTCGTCGCGAATCGACTGGTACATGAGCTTGATGCCCGAGTTGGCGCCGGTCATGAAGAGCGCCAGCACGACGTTCCAGTAGAGCTCCAGGTCGGTGAACGACGCCTTGCGGTGCTCGTCGAAGGGCTCCTCCTCGGTGAAGAGCAGCGGGGTGGAGAAGTACTGGTCGTAGAGGTCCACGGCCCAGAAGACCGTGATGATGAAGAGTAGATTCACCACCAGGTAGAGCGCATAGCGGTGGCGGAGCATCAGCCGCGGGGCGATGATGGCGTTGTGGACGATGAAGACAATCAGGTAGGGGGCGATTTTGCGCCAGGCAATCAGCACGTTCTCCAGACTGATGTGCAGCTCGGACATCATCTGCGAGTTGAGCACCGGCACCAGAATGATGGCCAGCCAGACCATCACGTAGAGCAGGTTCTCGCCGATGGCTTGCTTTTTCGTGATTTTCATGCCGTAAAGATAGCGATTATTCCGCAAAAAACGGACCGTCCGTCCCTGGGGCGGAGGTCCGTTGTATAAGTGCATTGCCGCACGGGGCGCGGGGTGAGGTCCGTTGTATAAGTGCGTTGCCGCGCGGATTGTCCGGGGGCCGTTGTCGCATTGCCGCACGGGTGCGGGGCGGAGGTGCGTTGCGGCGCCGTGCCGCACGGATTGTCCGGGGCCGTTGTCCCGTTGCCGCACGGGTGCGGGGCGGGGTCAGTCGAGCAGCGCCGTGGTGTAGAGGTAGCGCTTGATGCTCCGCTTGGGGGTCTTCTCGAACTCGGTGGGGTAGATGGTAATCGAGTTGACGCGCTCGTAGGCCGCCAGCAGCGTGTTGAGCTCCTTGAGGTTGTTCTCCATGATGGCGGGCAGGTCGTTCTTGTCGACCCCCTCTTTCTCGGCCTGCTCGTAGTCGGGCACCACCAGCGCCCGCAGGCGGCCGTTCCCCGAGTCGAGCACCAGCGATTCGAGCACCAGGTACATGTTGTTGAGCTTGTCCTCAATCTCCTCGGGGTAGATGTTCTGGCCGTTGCCGCCGAGAATCATCGTCTTCGAGCGGCCGCGGATGTAGAGCGTGCCGTCGGGGTCCATCGTCCCCATGTCGCCCGTGTGGAGCCATCCGTCGGGGGTGAGCACCTTGTTCGTATCCTTTTCGTTCTTGTAGTACCCCTTCATGACGTTCTCGCCCTTAACGAGAATCTCGCCGGCCGTATGTTCGGGGTCGGGCGAGTCGATTTTCACCTCGAGGAAGCCATGGAGGTAGCGGCCGCACGAGCCCGCCTTGAACTCGTTGTCGGGGGTGAAGCTGATGAGCGGCGCGCACTCGGTCATGCCGTAGCCGATGGTGATGGGGAAGTGTATTTTCATGAGGAACGACTCGGTCTCCTGGTTCATCGGGGCACCGCCTACGATGAAAATCAGCACGTTGCCGCCGAATGCCTCCATCAGCTTGCGGCGGATGACCGAATGGATGGCCGAGTTGAGCAGCGGAATCTTCATGGCAATCGACATGGGACCCTTTTCGAGCAGCGGGAGCACCTGCTTGCGGTAGACCTTCTCGAGAATCATCGGTACGCAGCAGATGATGGTGGGCTTGACCTCGGCCATCGCCTCGAGCAGAATCTTGGGCGAGGGGATGCGGCCCAGCAGCGTGATGTGGCCGCCGACGGCCAGCGGTGCCAGGAAGTCGAAGGCGCAGCCGTAGGCGTGGGCCAGCGGCAGGAACGAGAGCGTGCGGCCGCCCCGCTGGAAGTAGCGGGTCTGCGTGCGGGTGTTGAGCGCCGTCATGGCGAAGAGGACGTTGCCCGTGAGGTTGTTGACCGTCAGCATGACCCCCTTCGAGTAGCCCGTGGTGCCCGACGTGTAGTTGAGCAGGATGACCTGGTCGTTGGGTATGTCGGGGTACCTGATGTCGTCGATGCTGAATCCGCGCGGATACTTCGAGCGGTAGTTCTTGACGATGTTGCTCTGGTACTTGCTCAGCGACTTGCCGTCGCGCTCGTAGATGACGTGGAAGTCGGTGAGCGAGAAGACCGCCTCAATCTGGCGAATCTGGTCCTCCTCGATGTTGTCCCAGTAGTTGTCGCCCAGGAAGAGCAGGCGGCTCTCCGAGTGGTTGATGATGTGGATGATGTCGGCCGGGGTGAAGTCCTGGAGGATGGGAACGATGACCGCGCCGTAGGTGATGGTTCCGATATAGGTGATGCACCACCGCGGGTTGTTGCGTCCTACCAGGGCGATTTTGTCGCCGCGCTTGATGCCTGCCTTCTTGAAGAGCAGGTGGAGCTTGGCAATCTCCTTGGCCATCTCGTAGTAGGAAAACTCCTCTTTCTTGAAGTAGTCGGTCAGAGCGGCCATCTCACGATTCTCGCGGAAGCTCTGTTCGTAAATCTTAATCAGGTTCTCTTGTAACATGGTCGTATCTGTTTCGGTCTGCGGAACCCTCCCCCGTGGGGCCGGTTCGCTCGACAGGGGGTCAGCGGGGACGCGGTCTGCCCGCATGCTCCGATTGCGGAGCATCGTCTCTGCCGGCTCCGGTTTTGTCGCCCCGGGCGCTGCATCCGCGGCCGGGCGAGTCTTCCGCGCGCGGTTGCGCCTGTTTCGGGCCTACCTTGTCTGATTGCGTTCGCGCGCGCATGCGCGCGTGCGCGTTGGGGCGTTTTTCACGCCGGAGCGTGCCGCATGATGCAGTCATGCTGCAAACGGAGTGCCGCACGCTGCACGCCGGCTCACGCCTGCGGCGGCGTCTGGTCCTCGTGGGGCGGTCGGGGTTTCCAGATGTAGATTTTCGATTCGGTGCCGTGGAGCAGCCGCTCGATGTTCTTGCGGTGGGTGACGAGCAGCAGTACGGCAATGACGAACGAGAAGACGACGAAGGGCACCGAGTCGTTCACCTTGGGCGAGATGAGCGTGAAGACGGGGAAGCAGCAGCCCGCCACCATCGACGAGAGGGAGACGTAGTGCGAAATCATCAGCACGACGAGCCATACGCCGAAGCAGAGCAGCGCCACCGGGGGGTAGATGCCCGTGATGGCCCCCACCAGCGTGGCAACCCCCTTGCCGCCGCGGAATCCGGCGAAAATCGGGAAGATGTGGCCCAGCACGGCGGCGATGACGGCGGCAATCTTCAGATTGATGAGGTCGTTGTCACCGACGTGGACGTCGTATTTGAGCATCTCGAAAATCGTCACGGCCAGAAATCCCTTCAGGAAGTCGAGCGCGAAGACCGGAAGGGCGGCGCGCTTGCCCAGCACGCGGAGCATGTTGGTCGTTCCGGCGTTTTTCGAGCCGTGCTCGCGGATGTCGATGCCGTAGTATTTCTTGCCAATCCACACGGCACTCGGAATCGAGCCGAGCAGATAGGCAATGATTATCATGGTGATGGCGCAGTAGTATGTCAATATCATGGTCGGTTCGTTTTGCGGGTTGATAATGCAAACTTAATAAAATTTTCGGGAAACGGAAGCCCCGGTCGAAAAATCCGCCTGCGGGAGCTGGCAAATTCGGCGGATTTGAGTAACTTTGCGCTACATCTAAAAATTGACCTGATATGAATACTAAGGCTTTTCTCGAACCGATGGGGTCGTGGGCATGGTGGCGTTCGTGGTTTCTGATATTCTTCGGATGCGCCGTCATGGGTACGGGCTTCGTGCTCTTCATCAATCCCTACAACTTCGTGCCCGGAGGCGTCTACGGCCTCGGCATCGTGTTCCACAACATCTTCCCCTCCGTGCAGGTGGGTACCTTCGGCTACATGTTCGATGTGCCGCTGATGATTATCGCCATGCTCATCTTCGGAGGGCAGTTCGGTACGAGAACGGTCCTTGCCGCGCTCTTCACGCCCGGCTACATGAACATCCTCACGCGGCTGGTCTATCCCGACGCGGCGGCGGTCGAGAGCCTCGACCCGGCGCTGCTGCTCGGCGGCCGGCTCGACCTGTCGAACGACCTGCTGCTCACCTGCGTCATCGGCGCCGTGGTCATCGGCGTGGGCCAGGGCATCGTCGTGCGGCAGCAGGCCACCACGGGCGGTACGGACATCGTGGCGATGCTGCTCCAGAAGTTCGCGGGCATCAAGTTCTCGACGGGCATCCTGCTGGCCGACGGTTCGGTGGTGCTGTCGGGTCTGGTGGTCATCGGCTTCGGCATCGGTACGGCCGAGGCGGAGCCCGCCGGCTGGATGCTGACGCTCTACTCGCTCATCACGATTTACATCACCTCGCGCGTCATCGCCTACATGCTCGACGGCGCCTCGTACGACAAGCTGCTCTTCATCATTACGGACAAGCACCAGGAGCTGCGCCAGTTCATCCTCGAGGACCTCGAGCGCAGCGCCACCTACCTGAAGGGCAAGGGCATGTACACCGAAGCGATGAAGGATGTCATCTTCCTGGTGGTGAGCCGCAGGGAGGTGCGCCTGGTCGAGCAGAAGATTCGCTCCATCGACCCGCGCGCCTTCGTGGTGGTGACCGATGCCTACGACACCTACGGCGAGGGCTTCAAACCGCTGCCCGACGCCGATACGATTCAGGCGGAGTGACGGCGCACCGACGCGCGGTCCAAACGCTATAAACCGGTAATGAAACAATTGGAAATTCAAGTAAATTCGCTGCGACCGCTCCAGGGCACCGGACGGAAGCTCTTTGTCGAGACATACGGGTGCCAGATGAACGTGGGTGATTCGGAGATTGTCGTCTCGCTCATGCAGCGCGAGGGCTACGTCTATACCGACCGCATCGAGCAGGCCGACGTGATTCTCATCAACACCTGCTCGATTCGCGACAACGCCGAACAGCGCATCTGGGGGCGTCTGAACGAGCTGAAACGCTACCGCAAGGCGCGTCCGGGGCTCATTGTCGGCATCCTGGGCTGCATGGCCGAACGGCTGCGCGAGCAGCTGCTCGAGGGCCCCTGGGGCGTCGACGTCGTCGCGGGCCCCGACGCCTACCGCGACCTGCCGCGGCTGGTGCGTGAGGCCGAGGCGGGCGGCAAGGGGGTCAACGTGCTGCTCTCGACCGAGGAGACCTATGCCGAAATCGCCCCCGTGCGGCTCGACCGCAACGGCGTGAGCGCCTTCGTGGCCATCATGCGCGGCTGCAACAACTTCTGCTCCTACTGCGTGGTCCCCTATACGCGGGGCCGCGAGCGGAGCCGCGATGCGGCGACCATTGTCGCCGAGGCGCAGTCGCTCTTCGACAACGGCTACCGCGAGGTGACGCTGCTGGGGCAGAATGTCAACTCGTACCGCGCCGGCGAGGTCGACTTCCCGGAGCTGCTGCGCCGCGTGGCCTCCATCTCGCCGCTGCTGCGCGTGCGCTTCGCCACGTCGCACCCCAAGGACATGAGCGACCGTCTGCTCGAAACGATGGCCTCGATGCCCAACATCTGCCGGGCGATTCATCTGCCCGCCCAGTCGGGAGCCACCTCGATGCTCGAGCGGATGAACCGCAAGTATACGCGCGAGTGGTACCTCGACCGCATCGCCGCCATCCGCCGCTACATGCCCGACTGCGCCATCACGACCGACCTGATTGCCGGCTTCTCGGGCGAGACGGAGGAGGAGCATGCCGCCACGCTCTCGCTCATGCGCGAGGTGGGCTACTCGTGGGCCTTCATGTTCAAGTACTCGGAGCGCCCGGGCACCTTCGCCCAGCGCAACCTGCCGGACGACGTGCCCGACGAGGTGAAGAGCCGCCGCCTGCAGGAGATTATCGCCCTGCAGAACGACCTCTCGCTCGAGAGCAACCGCCGCGACGTGGGGCGCGAGTTCGAGGTGCTGGTCGAGAGCGAATCGAAGCGCAACAGCGGCCAGCTCTCGGGCCGCACGTCGCAGAACAAGGTGGTGGTCTTCGACCGGGGCAACCACCGCATCGGCGACTACGTGCGCGTGCGCGTGACGGGCTGCACCTCCGCCACGCTGCTGGGCGAGGAGCTTCCGGCAGGGGAGCCTCAGCCCGGGGCGGAGCGTTGAGCGGCCGCCGCACTCCGCCGCCCGTGACGCGGCGGAGCCGTGTTCCCGGAGCCACTCCGGGAACAAACCCTATTGTTGTACCTTTAATATAAAATTTACGATTCATGCGATTCGACGAACTGGATTTGGAGGATGAAATCCTCGACGGTCTGTACGATATGAACTTTCACGAGATGACCCCCGTGCAGGAGAAGACCATCCCGGTCATCCTCGAGGGGCGCGACATTATCGGCTGCGCCCAGACCGGTACGGGCAAGACGGCGGCCTATACGCTGCCGCTGCTCAACCGGCTGCTCATCGAGGGCAACGAGGACAACGTGGTCAAGGCGCTCATCATCGTCCCCACGCGCGAGCTGGCGCAGCAAATCGACCAGCAGTTCCAGGGCTTCTCCTACTACCTGCCCGTCTCGACCACGGTGGTCTACGGCGGCGGCGACGGCAAGGGCTGGGACATTCAGAAGCGGGGCATGCTGATGGGCTCCGACGTGGTGATTGCCACCCCGGGCCGCATGATTTCCCACCTGCAGAACAGCGGCGTCGACCTCTCGCACGTCGAGTGCCTGATTCTCGACGAGGCCGACCGCATGCTCGACATGGGCTTCAGCGACGACATCCTGAAGATTATCTCCTACCTGCCGCGCGAGCGTCAGACGGTGATGTTCTCGGCCACGCTGCCGCCCAAAATCCGCGAGCTGGCCAAGAGCATCCTGCGCAACCCGGCCGAAATCAACATCGCCATCTCGAAACCCAACGAGGCGATTGACCAGTCGGCCTACATCTGCTACGAGAGCCAGAAACTGGGCATCATCCGCGAGCTCTTCGCCAAGCCGTCGGAGTCGAAGACCATCATCTTCTCGTCGTCGAAGATGAAGGTCAAGGAGCTGGCCCATACGCTCAAGCGCATGAAGCTCAACGTGGCGGCCATGCACTCCGACCTGGAGCAGGCGCAGCGCGAGGAGGTGATGCTCGCCTTCAAGAACAACCGGGTCAACATTCTGGTGGCCACCGACATCGTGGCCCGAGGCATCGACATCGAGGACATCGGACTGGTCATCAACTACGACGTGCCTCACGACCCCGAGGACTACATCCACCGCATCGGCCGTACGGCGCGAGCCGACGCCACGGGCAGCGCCATCACCTTCGTCAACGAGGAGGAGCAGGGCAAGTTCCACCAGATAGAGAAGTTCATCGAGCGCGACATCCGCAAGGCGGAGCTTCCCGCCAGCGTGGGCGAGGGGCCGAAGTACGAGCCCGAGGAGAGCCGCAAGCGGGGCGGCCGCGGAGGCCGCAGCCGCAGCAAGGGGGGCGACGGACGCGGCCACGGGCGCGGACGCCGCGACCGTCTGCGCGACAAGCCGCGTTCGAGCAGCTCGGCGCCGCGTGACGAGCGCCCGGCCGACAGCGCCGGGGCGCCGACGTCGAACGACCGTCCCGCGGCTGCGGCCGATGCTGCGGCGACGAACCCGGTAGCGGCCGGCGCCGCTCCGACCGAAGGCGAGAAGCCCCGCCGCCGGCGTCACCGCGGAGGACGGCGCCATCGTCGCGGCGGCGGAGCCTCGGCAGAGGCCTCCTCGACCCCGGCAGCTCCGCAGGGCGGCGAGGCATAGCCACCCGGCTTCGGCCCGGCGGCGAAGGAGGGCTGCATTGCCGCTCCGGAGGGCTGCCGGCCCTTGACCCCGGCCCCACCCCAGAATCCCGGCCCCAGGCCCCGGAGGCCCAGCCTCTGAGCCCCGAACCGGACGCCGGACGCCGGACGCCGGACCCGGCTCCCGGCCTCCGATAGGACTCCGGGCCCGAGACCCGAAATCCGAACCCCAAATTGCTTATTCAACCTAAGAACCCAGGTAAAAACATGACCAACTTCAGAAAACTGCTCTCGCTGCTGGCCGCCGGCCTTGTCTGCTGGTGCCCGCTGCAGGCCCAGGAGGAGGGCTTCGACCTCACGTCGCAGCGCTCCGAATCGCAGGACGTACGCAAAGTCCCCGGCCACGTGGTCGACCACGGCGGCATCATCATCAACCCCACGCCTCACAGCCTCGAGGTCAACGCCGCACAGCGGCTCGACCTTTCGCGCGGCGTTGCCGTGAAGGACCGCCGCAAGGCCTTCTCCGAGGACGTGGACTTCCTCAAAGCCAATCGCCGCGGTCCCGTGGTCGACATCGACTTCGGCGCCAAGGCGGCCGCCCGCGCGGGCGTGAAGCCCCTCTCGGGAGCCTACGCACTGAGCGTCGGTGAGAAGGGCATTACGATTGTGGGCTACGACGAGCGGGGTGCCTTCTACGGCATCCAGACGCTCCGGCAGCTGGTCGCTTCGCCCGCTGCGGCCGGCGGTACGCTCCCCGCGGTGGAGGTCAACGACTATCCCGACCTGCCGCTGCGCGGCGTGGTCGAGGGCTTCTACGGAACCCCCTGGTCGCATGAGGTGCGCCTCTCGCTCATCGACTTCTACGGCCGCTTCAAGATGAACTGCTACATCTACGGCCCGAAGGACGACCCCTACCACAGCTGCCCCAACTGGCGGCTGCCCTATCCCGAGAAGGAGGCGGGCAACATCCGCGAGCTGGTCGAGGCGTGCCGCCGCAACCGCGTCGACTTCGTCTGGGCCATCCACCCGGGACAGGACATCAAGTGGAACGAGGAGGACTACGCCAATCTGGTGCGCAAGTTCGAGTGGATGTACGACCTCGGCGTCCGTTCGTTCGCCATCTTCTTCGACGACATCTCGGGTGAGGGTACCAACCCCGAGCGGCAGACCGAGCTGCTCAACCGTCTCAACGAGGAGTTCGTCCGGGTGAAGGGCGACGTGACGCCGCTGACGGTCTGCCCGACCGACTACTCGAAGCTCTGGGCCAACCCCACGCCGCAGGGCAGCCTGGCCATCTACGGCCGGACGCTCGACCCCTCGGTGGCGGTCTTCTGGACGGGCGACGTCGTCTGCAGCGACCTCACGCCCGAGACGTTGGAGTGGGTCAATTCGCGCATCCGCCGGCCGGCCTTCTACTGGTGGAATTATCCGGTGACGGACTACGTGCGCCACATCCTGATGCAGGGCCCCGTCTACGGCCTCGATACGACGCTCACGGCCGATGACCTGTGCGGTCTGGTGAGCAACCCCATGGAGCACGGCGAGGCCTCGAAGCTGGCTCTCTACGGCGTGGCCGACTATACGTGGAACGTCGCCGCCTACAACCCCATCGACAACTGGGAGCGCGGCCTTGCGCTCCTTGCGCCCGAGGTGCGCGACGCCTACCGCACCTTCGCCATCCATTCGTGCGATACGGAGACGGGCTACCGCCGCGACGAGTCGTGGGAGACCGAGACCTTCCGTCTGGCCGACCGTACGCCCGAGCGGGCTGCGGCGCTGCGTGCCGAGCTGGAGCGCGTCGTGCGCGTGCCGGCCCGGATGGAGCAGTGCGCCAACAAGGAGCTGCTGGCGGAGCTGCGGCCGTGGCTCGTCGAGTTCGGCAAGCTGGGCGAGCGCTGCCTGCGCGCCCTCGATTTGATGGAGCTCTATGCCGGCGGTGACGATGCCGCCTTCTGGGCCGCCTACGTCGCCAACCGCATGACGCCCGACCAGATGAAGGCCTACGAGGCCCACAAGTCGGGCACGATGAAGCTCCAGCCCTTCTACGAGCAGGCGATGGACGACATGGCCTCGGGCCTCTTCGAGCGGCTCACGGGCGAGAAACCCGCCGGGTGCAAGGGTATCGGGTCGTTCCAGAACCTGCGCACGACGCTCAGCAAGCTGATGTTCGACCACGACTCGACGACGCACTATACGTCGGGCGTCTCGCAGCAGGACGGCGACTGGATTGGCGCCGACCTGGGCTGCGTGCGCGACGTGCACGAGGTGGCCATCCTCCAGGGCCGCAACTCGGTCGACGACGTCGACTTCTTCGACCATGCGCTGGTCGAGGCCTCGGTGGACGGCCGGCAGTGGACGGCGCTGGGCGACAGCCTCCGCACGGTCTACGACATCCGCTGGACGGGTGAGCCGGTGCCGGCACGTTACGTGCGCCTGCGCCGCCTGGAGTCGCCCCGCACGCACTGGGCCTCGGTGCGTTCGTTCGAGGTGAACCCCGTGCGGGCCGAGCGGCTCGGCTTCGAGGTCGAGGCCGACGACCTGACGGCGGCGCTCTACGCCTTCGACCGCAACCCGTCGACCTCGTTCCTGCTCGACGGCGCGCTCCGCTTCGGGGTGCTTGCCGGTGCGAAGGGGTATACGATGCTCCTGCAGCCGGATGCCGATGCTGCGCCCGCGAGCGTGCGTCAGTATGCGGCCGACGGAACGCTGCTGTCCGAGACGCACGTCGATGCACCCCTCTTCCGCCTGACGCTTGAGTCGGGAGCCGCCCGCGTCGAGCTGGAGGGCGCCCTGCGCATCTTCGAAATCATCGCCGAGTAGCGGCGTTTGCTCCGGCAGACCTCTCTTCGTAGATTTGTCGGAACATCGTTGCCGGGAAAAACATGAAACAGGTCCGTGCCCTGAAAGGGTTACGGACCTGTTTGTTAATGAATGGCTATCTTCAGGTAAATCATGTCTTTCAATTGTTTGCCCTTTTCAAAAATGGGATGGTCGTAATTATCCGTGAAAAAATCAGGTATCCGGTGTGAATAGACAAATCCGCATTGCTTGTAGAAGGAGAGGTTTTCGGGAGATTCTCCGGTCCCGACAAGCATTGTGTGACATCGAGCCTTGTAGTGCTCCAGAAGAAAAAATATCAATCTTTTCCCATACCCCCGGTGCTGGAACTGTGGATAGACCGCAATATTTTTGATTTCGTAGATGCCTTTGCCTTCTTCAGTTACAACGCATGCAGCTTTGACCTCGCTGTTTTCAGCCAGGACGAACATTTCCCCGCGTTCCAGATAGCGGTCAATCATCGACTCCTGCTCGTCGGCGAGGAGCAGTAAATCGAGATATTGCTTTTTGTTGCAAAGGACAGGATATATATCCATCATTTCAACTTTTATCGATGAATGGTTTGATTCGCGGAAAGCATATTTCTTCACGTGAGCCCTAAAATTAGACAATTTCAGCGTATTCAACAAATGTAGGCCAAATCTTATGGCTTCGGATTAAAATAATATGCTCCTGAGCTGTTTCATACAGTGTTGGTCGGCTCGATTATTTGATGGATAATGTCCTATTTGAGTGTTCTAAGTCGGGCAATTCGTTCATACGCTTTCTCGCAGAGGGCGGTTGCCGTGTTGCGATGTGTGACCATTGCTGGAAGCAATCAGAAGCGGAACGCCGGGGCTCATCGGTCGGCGGGGAAGCCGGGTCGGGTGTCCGGGGGCCGGTGCCGGGCCGCGGCGAGGAGGCGGGCAACAAAAAATCCCCCTTTGCCAAAGAGGAACAAAGGGGGAATGTCAATATGGGATTTTTCCAGATGCGGAACGAGCCGGGCTGCAACGGGTGCGGTCTCGGTCTACTTCTGCCGGAAGTAAATTTGGAGCGGGACACCGGAAAAATCCCAGTGTTCGCGGATGTTGTTCTCCAGGAAGCGGCGGTAGGGCTCCTTGATGTACTGCGGCAGGTTGACGAAGAAGGCAAACTGCGGCGTCGGCGTCGGGAGCTGCGTCACGTACTTGATGCGGATGTACTTGCCCTTGGTTGCGGGGGGCGGGTAGTTCTCGATGAGCGGCAGCAGCACCTCGTTGAGCTCCGAGGTGGCGATGCGCCGCTTGCGCGACTGATAGACCCGGATGGCCGTCTGCAGCACCTCGAGGATGCGCTGCTTGTTGATGACCGAGGTGAAGATAATCGGAATGTCGTTGAACGGTGCGAGCCGCTTCATCAGGAAGTCGCGCCACTCCTTCATCGTGTTGCTTCCCTTCTCCACGAGGTCCCACTTGTTGACCACGATGACACACCCCTTGCGGTTGCGGACAATCAGGTTGTGGATGTTCAAATCCTGCGACTCGAGCCCCTGCTGCGCGTCGAGCATCAGGATGCAGACGTCGGAGTTCTCGATGGCGCGGATGGAGCGCATGACCGAGTAGAACTCGAGGTCCTCCATCGTCTTGCCCTTCTTGCGCATGCCGGCCGTGTCGACCAGGTAGAAGTCCATGCCGAACTTGTTGTAGCGCGTGCGAATCGAGTCGCGCGTGGTGCCGGCAATCGCCGTGACGATGTTGCGTTCCTCGCCCAGCAGGGCGTTGGTCATCGACGACTTGCCCACGTTGGGGCGGCCGACGATGGTGATACGCGGCAGGTCGTCCTCCTCCTCGGCCGCCGCATCCTCGGGCAGTGCCGCCAGGATGGCGTCCATCATGTCGCCCGTGCCGCTGCCCGACATCGAGGAGATGCAGTAGGGGTCGCCCAGCCCGAGCGAGTAGAACTCGTGCGAGAGGTAAATCTGGTCGTTGTTGTCCACCTTGTTGCAGATGAGCAGCACCTTCTTCGAGGAGCGGCGCAGGATGTCGGCCATCATCATGTCGAGGTCGGTGACGCCCGTCGCCACCTCGACCAGAAAGAGGATGACATCCGCCTCGTCGATGGCCAGCAGCACCTGGCGGCGGATTTCGTCCTCGAAGATATCCTCCGAGTTGACCGTATAGCCGCCCGTGTCGATGACCGAGAACTCCTTGCCGTTCCAGTCGGTGCGGCCGTAGTGGCGGTCGCGCGTGGTACCGGCCGTGGAGTCGACGATGGCCTGGCGCTGGCCGACGAGCCGGTTGAAGAGGGTGCTTTTGCCGACGTTGGGACGGCCTACTATTGCTACAAGACTCATATTCCGTAGGTTTTGGGGTGCAAAGATAGCGTAAATCCGCGAAGTAAAAAAGTTTTGGCCCCCGGAACCGCAAAAAAGGGGCCGCAACGGCTTTCATCGTTGCTGAAAATCCCTTCAGCCTCTGCCACGAAGCCTTCTCCCCGGGACTTCCGTTCCGGGACTTCCGTTCCGGGACTTCCGTTCCGGGACCTCCGCTCCGGGACCTCCGCTCCGGGATCTCCGCCCTGGGACCTCTTCTTGGAGCCTCTCCCGAAACCTCTGCTCCGGAACCTCCACCTTGGTCCCTCTGCCGCGCAGAGCGGCCGTGGGCGTCAGGCCAGGTAGTGCGCCTCGGTGTTCGAGGCCTGCTCGGGGTAGAGCAGCACGAAGCTGTGTTCGGGGAAGTAGGTGCTCAGATAGTAGGAGATGCGGCTCATGGGCGCCTGGTAGGAGATGCGCTCCTTGCGGCTCATGATGAGCCAGATGCAGTCGTCGCGGCGCGCGTCGTTGGCCACGCCGAGCATCTCGTCCCAGTCGTCGAAGGTGTGGTACGACGCCTCACCGGCCCGCTTGCCGTTCAGTTCGCGGATGTAGCGCAGCGTGGTCTCGGTGCCGTAGAAAATCATCCGGGCGCCGGTGTTGCGCGCGATGTTGCGCAGACGGTGCACCCAGCGCGGGAAGCCCGCCTCCTTCTCGGCCTGCGCGGGGCAGACCACCAGATGGCGCTGGATGGTCGACAGCGGCTGCTTCGAGCGGTAGATGAGCGTCATGGTGCTGTTCTGGCTCAACACGCCCTGCGCCGTGTTGCCCAGGAAGGTGTCGATGCGCCCCTGGCTGTGGTGCAGACCCATGACCAGGTCCGTAATCCGCTGCTCGCGGATGACGCTCGTGATGGCGTTGACCGTGTTGACGTCGTAGCGGAGCATCGCCTCGATGGGGTAGTCGCCCGCGGCGGCGGTCTTCTGGGCGATGCGCAGCGCCGTCTTGGCCCGCTTGATGTCGGGGCCGTTGTCCTGCAGGTGGTTGCTCACCGAGTTGAGGGCGAAGAGGCCGCCCTTGTCGCGCGGGGTCTTGATGGCGGTGCTCAGGTGCACCAGCTCCTCGACCGTCTCGTCGTTGGCCACCGGGATGAGAATCCGCTCGTCGTGTTCGTCGGGCTCCTCCGTCCGCCCGCCGCTCAGGGCGATGTTGTGGGCGCCGCGCTGGGCGGCGAAGGTCGAGATGGTGCAGGTGAAGAATATCATGAGGATGGTGCCGTTGAGCACGCTTTCGTTCAGCAGGCGGATGGGCTCGCCCTCGGGCGTATGGCCCAGGATGACGTTGTAGCCCACCATCACGGCGGCCAGCGTGGCGGCCACGTGGGCCGAGCTCAGGCCGAAGAGCAGCGTGCGCTGGTCGCGCGAGAGGCGGAAGGTCTTCTGTGAGAGGACCGCCGCGAGGTACTTGGCCGCCGTGACGCCGACGACCATCACGGCGCTCACCTCGAGCGTCTCCCAGCTCTTGAAGAAGGCGCGGTAGTCGATGAGCATCCCCACGCTGATGAGGAAGAAGGGGATGAAGATGGCGTTGCCGACAAAGTCGATGCGGTTCATCAGCGGCGAGGTGCGCGGGATGAGCCGCCCCATGGCCAGACCCGCCAGGAAGGCGCCGATGATGGGCTCCAGACCGGCGGCTTCGGCGGCGAAGGCCCCCAGAAAGACCATCATCAGCACGAAGATGTACTGCGCGATGTTGTCGCTGCAATGTTTGAAGAACCAGCGTCCGATGAGCGGGAAGAGCAGCGTGATGCCGGCGATGCAGGCCACCACCGAGCCGCTGAGCCGGTACCAGAAGGCCTGGTCGACCTTGCCCGTCGAGAGGCCCACGATGACGGTCAGCACCAGCAGGGCCAGCGTGTCGGTAATCATCGTGCCGCCCACGGCGATGACCACCGACTTGTCGCGGGCGAGCCCCAGCTTCGAGACCATCGGGTAGGCGATGAGCGTCTGCGAGGCGAAGAGCGCCGCCAGCAGGATGGAGGAGTGGAGCGCGAAGCCGAGGATGTAGTATCCGGCCAGGATGCCGAAGGCCATCGGTATCGAGAAGGTGTAGAGGCCGAAGACGATGCTGCGCCAGCCGTTGCGGCGCAGGTCGTTGACATCCATCTCGAGACCCGAGAGGAACATGATGTAGAGCAGTCCGGCCGTACCCGAGAGGATGATGCTGCTGTCGCGCAGCACGAGGTTGAAGCCGTGGGGGCCGATGACGGCGCCGGCGATGATGAGTCCCAGCAGGTAGGGAATCCGCAGCTTGTTGAGCACCAGCGGGGCGGCCAGAATGATGGCCAGGATGAGCAGGAACTTGAGTATGGGGTCTTCGAGCGGCAGGGTGATGCCGGAGAGTGCGAGAAACATGGTCGGTGCGGTTTTTGGAGGTTGCGGAGCCGGTTCGGGCATGCCGTGCGGGTTCTCTCCCTGAGAAAAGGGCTGCGCCCGGGCTCCTTAGAAACAAATATACGAAAAATCGGCGAAAAAGAGAACGTTCCGCCCGTATTTTTTGCCCCGTGCTGCGGCTTCGGCGGGGGTCGGCAGCGATTCGCTGCGTGCGGGCGCTCTTGCCGTGGCGCGCGGGAGGCATCCGGCGGCAGCGGCGCATGCGGCAGGGGCGGACGGAGTGCTGCTCGGGTCGGACGGAGTGTCGCGGGGGTCGGATGAGGTGTTGCTCGGGTCGGATGAGGTGCCGCGCCGGGTCGGATGAGGTGCCGCTTGGGGCCAGATGAGGTGCCGCGCCGGGTCGGACGGAGTGTCGCGCAAGTCGGCGAAAGTGCCGCGCCGGGCGGTAAAAAATCGGGCGGAGCGGTTGTTTTCCCGAAAAAAAATGTAACTTTGACGAAACATATCCTTGTGTCGATGGGTAAGAAAGTGGACAGAAAACTGCTCGGAGCGGTCCTGATGGGGTTCTTCATCATGGGCTTCTGCGACATTGTGGCCCCCATTACGGGGCGCATCGCCGCCGAGTTTCCGGCCGGGCGCCAGGCGGCCGTGAGCTTCCTGCCGACGATGGTCTTCCTCTGGTTCCTGCTTCTCTCGACCCCCGTCGCGGGGCTGATGAACCGCATCGGGCGCAAGGTCACGGCGCTGCTGGGCTACGCCCTGACGGCCGTCGGGCTGCTCGTCCCCTGGCTTGCGGGCGAGGGGTGCGCCCTGGGGTGGTACTTCGTCGGCTTCGGCCTGCTGGGCATCGGCAACACGGTGGTGCAGGTGGCCGTCAACCCGCTGCTGGCAACCATCGTGCCCGAAGAGCGGATGACGAGCTATCTGACCATCGGGCAGATTTTCCGCAACACCTCGCTGCTCCTGCTGGCGCCGATTGTCACGGGGCTCGTGGCGCTGACCGGCTCGTGGCGCCTGCTGCTGCCGCTCTACGCTGCACTGACCGTTGCGGGCGGGCTCTGGCTGCAGCTGACACCCGTTGCGGAGCCCGCAGCGGCGGCACGCACCGCCCGGAGCGGCGGCCGGCGGGGGCTTGCCGACAGCTTCCGCCTGCTGGGCAACCGCACGGTGCTCCTCTGCGCCGTCGGCGTGGCCTGCTTCATCGCGGCCGATGTCGGGGTGGGCTACCTCTCGGTGCGGCTCATCGATTCGCCCGACGCGATGCTCACCACGACGGGCTTCTACGCCTGCCGCATCGTCGGGACGCTGGTCGGCGCGTGGGTGCTGGCCCGCCGCTCCGACGTGAAGTACCTCGGCGGCAACATGACGGTGGCCCTCGCGGCACTCGCCGCCCTGGTGGCCCTGCCGCACGGCTCCGTATGGCCGGTCTACCTGCTGCTGGGGGTGCTGGGCTTCACGCTGGCCTGCGTCTTCGCCACCTTCTACGCCGTCGCCACGCGGGCCGTCGCCGCGGAGCAGGCCAACGGCGTGGCCGGGCTGATGATTCTGGCCATCTCGGCCGGCGCCCTCTCGGGTCCGGTCTGCGGGGCGATTGTCCGCTGGACGGGGGCCGCGGCATGGGGATTGCTCTTCCCGGCGGCGTGTGTCCTCTACATGCTCTGGGCCTCGGTGGTGCTGCGGCGGCGCGGCCGGAAAGAGATGAACAACCGATAACGAAACAAACCGAAAAACAGAAACGATTATGATACGCAGAATAGTGATTACCTCGCTGCTGCTCGTCGCCGCTCTGACGGCCTCGGCACAGCGCTCTCCGATTCGGGTGGAGTGGGGCATCATGGGCGGCGTGAACGTCCCCGAGTTCACCACCAACATGAGCAAGACCGAAATCCGCAACAAGCTGGGCTGGCAGGCCGGCATCATGACGGCGGTCAACTTCGGCGCCGTGGCCATCGAGCCGCAGATTCTCTATGTCCGCCAGGGGATGCGCATCCGCACCGAAGGCGAGGCTGAGGTCAACGTCAAGTCGAACTCCATCGACGTGCCGGTGCTCGCATCGCTGCGGCTGCTCCGTCCGGTGCGCATCTTCGCCGGTCCGGTCTTCACGGTGCTCAACGACTGCAAGCAGAAGTCGGGCGGTGACCTGCTCGACTTCGGGCGCGTGCGTCCGTCGGTCTCCTATACCGTGGGCGCGGGCATCACGCTGCTGCGCCACCTCTACATCGACCTGCGCTACAACGGCCAGTTCTCGAGCAAGAAGGATGTGGCGCTGCCCAACGACAAGGTGATGGGCAAACTCCGTTCCTACAACGTGGCGCTCAGCGTCGGCTATATCTTCTGACCATGACGGAGGCAGTCGGCAGAGAGATACTCGTCGAGGGGGTCGACCCCCGCGAGCTCTACGGAGCCCAGAACGTCTATCTGGACCAGATTCGGGAGCTGCATCCCCAGTTGAAGATTGTCGCGCGCGGCTCGTCGCTCAAGGTGCTCGGCCCGCGTGCCGAGACCGAGCGCTTCGAGAAGCACCTCGACGGGCTGGTGGCCTATTACCTCAAGTACGGCCACATCTCCTCGGAGGTGGTCTCGCAGGCCTTCTCGGGCGTGGCGCTGCAGGAGGCGCCCACCGACAAGGATGTAATCGTCTACGGCAACAACGGCAACATCATCCGCGCACGGACGGTCAACCAGCAGCGGCTGGTGAGCCTCTACGACAAGTGCGACCTGCTCTTTGCGGTCGGACCGGCCGGCTCGGGCAAGACCTATACGGCCATTGCGTTGGCCGTGCGGGCGCTCAAGGAGCGGCAGGTGCGGCGCATCATCCTGACGCGTCCGGCCGTCGAGGCGGGCGAGAAACTGGGCTTCCTGCCCGGCGACATGAAGGAGAAGCTCGACCCCTACCTGCAGCCCCTCTACGATGCGCTGAACGACATGATTCCCGCCGCCAAGCTGACCCGCTACATCGAGGAGGGGACCGTGCAGATTGCGCCGCTGGCCTATATGCGCGGCCGCACGCTCGACAACGCCTTCGTCATTCTGGACGAGGCGCAGAACACGACCCTCTCGCAAATCAAGATGTTCCTCACGCGCATGGGACGCAACGCCAAGTTCATCGTCACGGGCGACGTGACGCAGATTGACCTGCCGCGCAAGAGCGACAGCGGTCTGGTGCACACGATGGAGATTCTGCGCCGCGTGGAGGATATCGGCATCGTCGAATTCGACAAGCGCGACATCGTCCGCCACCCGCTGGTCAAGTACATCGTCGAGGCCTTCGACCGCGACGCCGCCGCATCGGCCCCCGCGCGCGGCGCTTCGGCTTCGCACGAAAACGAACAGAATGTATCACACAAAAACCAATAGAACCTTATGGATAAGAATCTGACAGCCCTCAAACCGGCGCTTGTCTGGAAACATTTCGCCGAAATCGTCCGCATTCCGCGCCCCTCGTCGCACGAGGAGCAAATCCGCCGCTACGTGCTCGACGTGGCCCGTTCGCTCGGGCTCGAGTGCCGCGAAGATGCGGGCCACAACGTCTACGTGCGCAAACCCGCCTCGAAGGGGATGGAGAACCGCAAGGGCGTGGTGCTGCAGGCCCACCTCGACATGGTGCCGCAGAAGAACAACGACAAGGCCTTCGACTTCGAGAAGGACCCCATCGAGGCCTACATCGACGGCGAGTGGGTGACGGCCGACGGCACGACGCTCGGCGCCGATGACGGCATCGGCGTGGCCGCCATTCTGGCCGTGCTCGAGGACAACACGCTGCGCCACGGTCCCGTCGAGGCGCTCTTCACCGCCACGGAGGAGACCGGCATGGACGGCGCCTTCGGGCTGGAGGAGCACCTGCTCCAGGGGGACATCCTGCTCAACCTCGACTCCGAGACCGAGGGCGAGCTCTACGTCGGCTGCGCCGGCGGTCTGGACGCCAACATCACCTTCAACTACGAGGCCGAGCCGGTGCCCGCTGCCTGCGAGGCGCTGCGCATCGTGGTCAAGGGGCTCAAGGGGGGCCACTCGGGCATCCAGATTGGCTGCCAGCGTGCCAATGCCAACAAGCTGCTCTTCCGCTTCATCGGCCGCATGGCTGCCGACGAGGGAATGCTGCTCGCGTCGGTCGACGGCGGCGGTCTGCGCAACGCCATTCCGCGCGAGGCCGAGGCGGTTGTGCTGCTTCCCGCCGGCCGTTCGGGTACCGTCATCGAGGCGCTGAAGCACTTCGAGCAGGTCGTCGTGGCGGAGTTCGCCGGCATCGAGGATTCGATTGAAATGCACGCCGAACCCTGCGCGCTGCCCGAGCGGATGATTGCCCGCGCGGTGGGCGAGCGTCTGGTGCGGGCCGTGCTCGCATGCCCCGACGGCGTGCGCCGCATGTCGATGTCGATGCCCGGTCTGGTACAGACCTCGTCGAATCTGGCCCGCGTGGTCTCTGACGGGCGGACCGTCCGGCTGCAGAGCCTGCTGCGCAGCTCGGTCAACTCCGAGAAGGAGGAGCTGGGCCAGGCCTTCGAGGCGCTCTTCACGCTGGCCGGCGCGCGCGTCGAGCTGACGGGCAGCTACGACGGCTGGAAGCCCGATATGGACTCTCCGATTCTCAAGGCGATGACCGCCTCCTACGAGGCGCTCTACGGCCGCAAGCCTCTGGTGACGGCCATCCACGCCGGTCTGGAGTGCGGCATCATCGGCGGCAAGTATCCCGGTCTGGACATGATTTCGTTCGGCCCGACCATCTGCTACCCCCACTCGCCCGACGAGAAGGTCGACATCGCTTCGGTGGGCCGCTTCTACGAGTTCCTGGTCCACACGCTGGAGAACGTACCCCAAAAGTAGCAGACCTTGGAGACACGCGGCGTCAAATGGTTCGTAATCGTCAATCCCGTGGCCGGAGGCGGCCGCGGGCTTGACCATTTTCCGCAGATATCGAAGCATCTGCGCGATGCGTACATCCGCTGCGAACCGGTCTTCACCGAGCACAAGTTCCACGCCACGGAGCTCACGGTCACGGCCGTGAGGGAGGGCTACCGCCACATCATCGTCGTGGGTGGCGACGGAACGCTGCACGAGGTGGTCAACGGCCTCTTCATCCAGCAGGAGGTGCGCCCCGACGAGGTGCTGCTGGCGGTCATCGCCGTCGGCACGGGCAACGACTGGGTCCGCACGTTCGGCATCTCGAACCGCTACCGTGACGCTGTGCGGGCCATTGCCGAGGGGCACTCGTTCCTGCAGGACGTCGGCGTGGTCTCCTACGAGGAGGCGCACTACCGTCAGAGCCGCTACATGGCCAACGTGGCCGGCGCGGGGTTCGACGCCCACGTGGTGCGCAAACAGTCGCATCTGAAGAAGAAGGGCCACAAGCACCGCTGGCGCTACACGTGGTGCGTCGTGAACTCCTTCTTCCGCTACAAGTCGACGGGCGTGAAGGTATGGGTCGACGACCGGCTGGTCTACAACAACCTGCTGCTGAGCATCGCCATCGGTATCTGCAAGTACAACGGCGGAGGCATGCAGCCGCTGCCCGAAGCGGTGGCCGACGACGGCATGTTCGACGTCTCGCTCATCCGTCCGGTCCACTTCTGGCACCTGCTCTTCCGCTTCCACTACCTCTTCAACGGCGGCATCTACCGCATCCGCCACATCCTGCGCGAGCGGGGTAGCCGCATCCGGATTGAGTCCTCGCCCGAGGTCTCGGTCGAGGTCGACGGCGAGCTGCTGGGCGAGTCGCCGCTCGAGTTCTCGGTGCTCCACCGCGCCATCCGTGTGGTGGTGGGGCGTGAATTCCTGGCCGGGCGGCTTGAGCGCAGCGCCGGCGCCGGGCCGCAGCCTTCGACGCCGGATGCCTGAGCGGGCGCCGTCGTCTCGGGCCGCATGCGGAGCAGGCCAGATATGAAAAATCCCGGAACATTGCCGTTCCGGGATTTTTCGTGTGTGGAGGTGCCGCGCATCCGCGAAGTGCGGCTCCGAACACTGCGGCCGGGTTTGCTGCTGCGCCGGGCGGGGGCTGCAAGGACCGGCCGCGGAGGTCCGCTTCGTCGCGGCGTCCGGGCCGATGCGGGGGTCAGTCGACCGTCTCGAGGATGTCGACCTCGGTGAAGGTCCACCCGAAGAGGTCGTTGGCGCACTCGAGCTCCATCTGGCGGATTTGCGACAGGTCGGTCGTGTCGGCCAGCACGGCGTTGAAGAAGGCGCCCATGGTCT
Source organism: Alistipes sp. An31A (assembly GCF_002159425.1). Taxonomy (NCBI): domain Bacteria; kingdom Pseudomonadati; phylum Bacteroidota; class Bacteroidia; order Bacteroidales; family Rikenellaceae; genus Alistipes; species Alistipes sp. An31A. Next base: position 36,033 of record NZ_NFIO01000003.1, on the reverse strand, counting down.
GGTAGGTGTTGTTGACCTTCGAGGCGAAGCACTTGTAGAAGCCGTGCTGCTGTTCGTAGTTCAGGCCGGCGGGCAGCACGCCCTGGGCCACCAGATAGGGGTAGGGGTAGATGTGGCGCATGTTGCGGGCGTCGGCGTTGAGCTCGTCGACGATGGTGGTCACCACGACCATGTCCACCGTGTCGCTCACGCCCGGCATCTCGAGGAAGGTGACGTAGACCGGATAGCTCGCCTCGAGCTGTCCCGACACGTCGTCGGCGAAGAGCGAGAATTCGGCGTCGGTCAGGTCGTCGAGGTAGACCATCTGGCGGTAGTCGCGCAGCGCTTCGCGCATCGCCTTGCGCTCCTGGTCGTTCCAGCGGCGCTGCTGCGAGCAGCCCGCGAGGCCGGCGGCGAAGAGCGCCAGCACCGGAATGCAGAGTAGAATCTTTTTCATCCTTTCTTGGTTGTTGGTTTGCTTCCTCGCAACGGAGCAATCCCTGTGCCAAAAAAGTAGTATCTTGCGGTGCCATATTTAATATAAGCGGCGACGATGGATTTCAATCGCTATATCACGACTGCTGAGTTTCATGAACTTGCAGAACTTCTCCGGACCGAAGGGCGGCTTGTTGCGTTTGCTCCCGGGGAGCCGTTCGCGCGTCAGGATGAGCGCAATCGCCATTGCGGACTGGTCGAAGAGGGGGCTTTTCGCTATGTGCATCTTACCTCTCGGGGGGAATCCCATGTGGTGGGTTATGCCTTTGCCGGGGAGTTTGTGGGCGACTACATCTCGATGAGCAGCGGTCGTCCGTCCTGGGTCGGAATCGAGGCAATCTGCGAAAGTCGTGTATGGACTCTTGAGCGAGACACTCTGGAGGCTTTTTATGCAGTGGATGCGGCGCATGAGCGACTCGGGCGCCTGTTTGCGGAGCATCTGCTGTCCGAGGTCTATGAACGGTTGCTGCAATCTTACGTCACTTCGCCTCAGGACCTTTATGAAATATTGTTGCGCCGCTGTCCCAATCTGTTGAATTTCATATCGCTGAAGGAGCTGGCCTCCTTCCTGCGCATTCGTCCCGAAACCTTGAGTCGCATCCGGCGCCGCATTTTGTAGATTTCTTGATTCTAATCAAGATTGACACGGAAAAAATCCGATACTTTTGCCTTCATGAAACAGGCAGTCGTTATCGGAGCTACGTCGGGAATCGGGCGCTCTCTTGCATTGAAACTTGTTGCAGCCGGCTGGCGGGTAGGTGTGGTTGGACGCCGCGAAGCGTTGCTGCGTGAATTGAAGGAGCGTTATCCAACCGCTTTTTCATATGCTGCAGTCGATATTGCACAACCGGCCGCCTGTCTGAACGCTCTGTCGGATTTGGTCGAGCGGATGGGAGGGATGCACCTCTGTGTCGTATGCGCCGGCACGGGCGAACTGAATCCGTCGCTCGATTTCACCCTTGAAGAGCCCTCCATCTTGACCAACGTACGGGGATGGACGGCCGTGGTGGACTGGGCGTACAACTATTTCGAAGGTCGGGGTGGAGGAGACCTTGCGGTTGTTACGTCGATTGGCGGATTGCGCGGAAGCGCGTCGGCTCCGGCATACAATGCCTCGAAAGCCTATCAGATTAATTATGTCGAGGGGTTGTGTCAGCGAAGCGTACAATCTGCCTCGAATGTCCGGATAATGGAGATTCGTCCCGGCCTGGTTGATACGGCGATGGCCAAAGGCAGTGGCTTGTTCTGGGTGATGCCCGTCGACCGGGTAGCGAATCAGGCGTTGAATGCCCTGCTCAAGGGCCGACGATTAATCGTTGTTACCCGCAGATGGTTGATTGTCGGCTGGATACTTCGTATATTGCCCCAATTCTTGTATCTTAGATTGTAATCAGAAGAACGAGTCTCTCCTGGCAGCGGGAATTTTGCTTCTGACAGATGATTGGCGTGGATTTGTTGCCCTCCGCCGTTCTTCACCATCTTTGCGGGTCAATCTTTTTCCGAAAGAGGTCCGGGGTGCCGGACGGGAAGCGGCGCAGCGTGAGAAGGGTCGGGGAGGACGGTGGACAGCCGCACGACCTGCAAAAAAACGGAACAAAACAGGCAAAAAAGAGAAATTTTGTCTACTTTTGCGCTTTCGTTCCAAACAAGAATCCTCGAAATGAAACTCTTCACGTTCAGGCCCAAACTCGTCGACACGCTCCGCAACTACTCGCGTGCCGACTTCATGCGCGACCTGATGGCCGGCGTCATCGTCGGCATCGTCGCCCTGCCGCTGGCCATCGCCTTCGGCATCGCTTCGGGCGTCTCGCCCGAGAAGGGCATCATCACGGCCGTCATCGCCGGCTTCGTCGTCTCGCTGCTGGGCGGCAGCCGCGTCCAGATTGGCGGCCCGACCGGCGCCTTCATCATCATCGTCTACGGCATCGTCCAGGAGTACGGCGAGGCGGGACTTCTGGTGGCAACGCTCATGGGCGGCGTGCTGCTCCTGCTCATGGGGCTCTTCCGGCTGGGTACGGTCATCAAGTTCATCCCCTATCCCATCATCGTGGGCTTCACGAGCGGTATTGCCGTGACCATCTTCACCACGCAGGTGGCCGACATCTTCGGCCTCGACTTCGGCGGCGAGAAGGTGCCGGGCGACTTCATCGAGAAGTGGGCCCTCTACTTCCGCCACTTCGACACGGTCAACTGGTGGAATACGCTGGTCGCCGTGCTGAGCATCGTCCTCATCGCCCTCACGCCGAAGCTCATGCGCCGCATCCCCGGCTCGCTCGTGGCCATCGTCGTGATGACGGCAGCCGTCTGGGCGCTGCGCCGCTATGCGGGCATCGACTCCATCGACACCATCGGCGACCGCTTCACGATTCGCTCCGAGCTGCCCGCCGCGGCGCTCCCGGCCCTCGACTGGGAGGCCGTGCGGAGCCTCTTCCCGGTAGCGGTGACCATCGCGCTGCTGGGGGCCATCGAGTCGCTCCTCTCGGCCACGGTGGCCGACGGCGTCATCGAGGACCGCCACGACTCGAACACCGAGCTCATCGCCCAGGGTGCGGCCAACCTGCTGACGCCCCTCTTCGGCGGCATCCCCGCCACTGGCGCCATCGCCCGCACGATGACCAACATCAACAACGGCGGTCGCACCCCCGTGGCGGGCATCGTCCACGCCGTCGTGCTGCTGCTCATCCTGCTGCTGCTCATGCCCCTGGCGCAGTACATTCCGATGGCCTGCCTGGCGGGTGTGCTGGCCGTGGTGGCCTACAACATGAGCGGCTGGCGCACCTTCAAGGCGCTGCTGCGCAACCCCCGCTCGGATGTGGCCGTGCTGCTCATCACCTTCTTCCTGACGGTGGTCTTCGACCTGACGGTGGCCATCGAGGTGGGGCTGCTCATCGCCTGCGTCCTCTTCCTCAAGCGGGTGATGGAGACCACCGAGATTTCGGTCATCCGCGACGAAATCGACCCCAGTGCCGGCACCGACCTGACGCTGCACGAGGAGCACCTCACGGTGCCCGAGGGGGTCGAGGTCTACGAAATCAACGGCCCCTACTTCTTCGGCATCGCCACCAAGTTCGAGGAGCTGATGGCCCAGATGGGCGACCGCCCCAGGGTGCGCGTCATCCGCATGCGCAAGGTCCCCTTCATCGACTCGACGGGCCTGCACAACCTCACGACGCTGTGCGAGATGTCGCGCCGCGAGAAAATCGAGGTGGTTCTCTCTGGCGTGAACGAGCAGGTGCACGGAGCGCTCGAACGGGCGGGCATCATCGAGATGCTGGGCGGCGAGAACGTCTGCCCCAACATCCACGTGGCGCTCGAGCGTGCCGCACGGCTCGTTGCGGCGCGGAGCTGACCCGTGCGGCGGTCGCAGGTCGACTGCTGGAAGAGGCGGCGTGGAGCGATGACTCCGCGCCGCCTCTCCTGTTTCCGGAGCGGGGCAAATACAGTGCGGGAAGAGGACTTTGTGAAAGCCGGCTCCGCAAAGAGGGGACCGTCGCCGTGCGAGGTCGCAAAAGTCCCTTGCGGAGTGCCGTTTGCGTACGAATTGAAAAGCGTTTCCGGACGGAATTCCTTATCTTTGTGGAGGAAGGAGGTGCCGCCTCTCCCCACGTACGGTCTGCACCGTCAACGCACCCGAAGGGCGGTGTGCGCCTCATCCCTATCCCGCTTTTGTTATCCGTACAAACCGCATCATGATTCGCAAACTGATTGGAATGGCCCTTCTGCTTCTCCTGACGGGGTGCAGCGGCACGGAGGCTCCCCGTCACGGAGCGCTCACCCTATGGTACGACAGACCTGCCTCGCGCTGGGTCGAGACGCTTCCGCTGGGCAACGGCCGGCTGGGGGCCATGCCCGACGGCGGGCCTGCGGCCGAGCACATCGTGCTCAACGACATCTCGCTCTGGAGCGGCTCCGAGCAGAACACCGACAACCCCGAGGCCGGCGAGTGGCTTCCCCGCATCCGCGCCCTGCTGCTCGAGGGGCGCAACCTCGAGGCGCAGCGGCTCATGTACCGTCACTTCGTCTGCCGGGGCGGAGGCTCCGCCGGTGCGGCCTACGGCAGCTACCAGCTGCTGGGTGCGCTCGATATCCGGCAGCAGCTTCCCGACAGCTCCGACGTCGGAGCCTATGAACGGGGCCTGAACATCGGCGACGCGACGGCCTATACGCGTTTCGAGTCGGGCGGCGTGCGGTTTACGCGCGAATATTTCGTCTCGCGCACCGCCGATGTCGTGGCCGTGCGGCTGCGCGCCTCCCGGCCCGGAGCGCTCAACTTTTCGGTGCGGCTGTCGCGCCCCGAAAACGCCCGCTGCTCGGCCGGGCGGGGGGAGCTGCGGATGGAGGGCTCGCTGCCGAGCGGCCAGGAGGGGGTCGAAGGGATGCGCTATGCCGCCCGTGCGGCGGTGAAGGGCAACGGCCGGCTCGACGAGGAGGCGGGAGCCCTGCATGTGAGCGATGCCGACGAGGCGGTGATATACCTCTCGGCCTCGACCACGTGGTGGAGCGACGACTGCGGGCGGATGACCGACTCGCTGCTCGATGCGGCCCTTGGCTGTGATTTCGATTCGCTGCGCGAGGCCCATACGGCCGACTACCGCCGCTATTTCGACCGTGTCTCGCTCGATTTGGGCGAGGCGCCCGACCTGCCCACCGACCGGCGGCTCGAACGGTTCGATTCGCTGCCCGACCCGGCGCTTGCGGCGCTCTACATGCAGTACGGCCGCTACCTGCTGCTCAGTTCGACGCGCGAGGGGTCGCTGCCGCCCAATCTGCAGGGGCTCTGGGCCAATACTGTTGATACCCCCTGGAAGGGGGACTACCACCTGAACATCAACGTCGAGATGAACCACTGGCTCACCGGCCCGGGCAATCTGTCGGAGCTCCAGCGGCCGCTCATCGAGCTCGTCCGGCGCATGGTCCCCTCGGGCGAGCGGACCGCCCGCTGCTTCTACCGCTCGGAGGGGTGGTGCGCCCACGTGCTGGCCAATCCGTGGAACTTCACGGCGCCGGCCGAGAATCCCGCCTGGGGAGCAACCAATACGGGCGGGGCCTGGCTGGCGCTGCACCTCTGGGAGCAGTACCGCTTCACGGCCGACACGGCCTACCTGCGCAGCGTCTACCCTGTGATGCGGGGTGCGGCGCGCTTCTTCCTCGACAATCTCATCCCCGAGCCCGAGCACGGATGGCTGGTGACGGCCCCCACCTCGTCGCCCGAGAACGGATTCTACGACGAGAGCCCGACGGAGATTACCTACGTATGCATGGGCTCGACGATGGATACGCAGCTGGTGCGCGAGCTCTTCGGCGCCGTCACCCAGGCCTCGGAGCTGCTGGGCTGCGATGTCGATTTTGCCGCACGGCTGCGTGCCACGGCGCTGCGGCTGCCGCCCCATCAGGTCAGCGAGTCGGGCTACCTGCTCGAGTGGCTGAAGGACTACCGCGAGATGGAGCCCCACCACCGCCACGTCTCCCACCTGTTCGGCCTCTATCCCGGCACGCAGCTGACACGCCGCCGTACGCCCGAGCTGATGTCTGCCTGCCGGGCGACGCTCGAACGTCGCGGCGACGAGGGCACGGGGTGGTCGCGCGCCTGGAAAATCGCCTTCTGGGCCCGTCTGGGTGATGGCAACCGCGCCTACCGCCTCTTCCACAACCTGCTCCAGCCGGCGCTCGTCGAGGGTTCGGCCGACGAACGCAGCGGTACCTATCCCAACCTCTTCTGCGCCCATCCTCCCTTTCAGATTGACGGCAACTTCGGCGGAGCGGCGGGCATTGCCGAGATGCTGCTGCAGAGCCACGACGGCTGCATCGATGTGCTGCCGGCGCTTCCTGACGCCTGGCCCGAGGGCGAGTACCGGGGGCTCAAGGCGCGCGGTAACATCACGGTCGGCTGCCGCTGGTCGCAGGGGCGGGTCCGCGAGGTGACGCTCTGCAGCGAGGCCGACTGCCGCGTGACGCTCTGCGTGCCGGGCGGCGAGTCGCGCGAGGTGAGCTGCCGCGCCGGCGAGCCCTGCACGCTGCGCTTTAGCTGACGGTTTTCCAGGAGACGAAAAAGCGGGGAGGGTTCCACGTCGGAACCCTCCCCGCTTTTTCCCTATCGGTCGTCGCCCGGCCTTCAGAAGGTGCCGAAGCGGAAGACAATCTTCTGGCAGTAGAGCTCGCCGGGGTGGAGCAGCGGCGAGGGGAAGTCGGCGTGGTTCACCGCATCGGGGTAGTTCTGACACTCGAGGGCCACACCAGCGTAGTCCTCGTAGCGGCCGCCCGACTTGGTCTCGGGACATCCGCCCGAGAGCCAGTTGCCCGTGTAGAGCATCACGCTGGGCTGCGACGAGAGCACCTCGACGCGGCGTCCCGACCGCGGGTCGCGCAACTCGCCCACCTCGCCCAGGATGTTGGGCTTCCAGCCGTCGATGATGAAGGGGTGGTCGTAGCCGCGGAAGTCGCGGATGTGGTTGAACTCCGAGTCGATGCCGGGTCTCAGGGTGCGGAAGGTGCGGAAGTCCTGCGGCGTCCCCTCGACGTCGAGGATGCGCCCCGTGGGAATCTGCCGCTCGTTCATCTCCAGCACGTGCGACGAGTTGAGCCGCAGCTCGTGGTCGAGCACCGAGCCCGAATGCTCGCCCGAGAGGTTGACGTAGACGTGGTTCGTCAGGTTGACGGGCGTCGTCCGGTCGCACTTGGCCAGATAGGTGATTTCGAGCGCGTTGTCGTCGTCGAAGTCGAAGACCGCCTCGACGTTCACCTCGCCCGGGTAGCCCTGGTCGCCATCCTCCGACGTGAGGGCCATCACCACGCGGTTCTCCTCCACGCGGCTCTCCCAGATGCGGTTGGCGAAGTTCTTCGTGCCGCCGTGCAGGTGGTTCACGCCGTTGTTCACCTCGAGCCGGTACTCCTTGCCCTCGACCGTCATCCGCCCGTAGGCAATCCGGTTGGCCACGCGGCCCACGCTCTTGCCCAGCGCCGCGCTGTCGTAGAAGTAGCCCTCGGGATGCTTGTATCCCAGCGCCACGTCGTCGATGTGCCCCTCGCGGTCGGGGACCTCAATTGAGACAATCGCCGCACCGTAGTTGGTCACCCGTACGCGGCCGCCCCGGCTGTTGCTCATCGTATAGAGGATGATGGCCTCGCCTTCGGGGGTCATGCTCCAGAGATTCTGTTCGATTTCAATCATGGTGTTCGCTTTTTTGTCGGTTGTCGGTTCCGCCGCCGTGCGCTACTCGGCCGGCTGCAGACGCTCGAGCAGGTTGTCGATGCGGCGCAGCGTCTCCTGCTTGCCGATGAACGAGGTGACGTCGTACATGCCGGGGCCCTTGCCCGCACCCACGAGCGCCAGACGCAGCGTGTTCATCACCTGCCCCATGGAGTAGCCCTTCTCCTCAATCCATCCGTGGACAATCCGCTCGGTGTTCTCGAGCGAGAAGTCGTCGATGCCCTCCAGCACGGCGCGCACCTCGCGCAGGATGCGCGGGTTGTCGCCCTTCCAGTACTTGCGCACCTGCTTCTCCTCATACTCGGTCGGAGCCACGAAGAAGAACGAGGTGAGGTCCCACAGGTCGGTGATGAGCGAGGCGCGCTCCTTCATGATGCCTGCGGCACGTCCGGCCACCTCGTCGGAGACTTCGATGCCGTGCTCGCGCAGAATCGGCTGGTAGACGGCCGCCAGCTCGGCGTCGCTCTTGCGGTGCATGTACTGGGCGTTGAACCAGCGCGCCTTGTCGGGCTGGAAGCGGGCGCCCGACTTCGAGACGCGGTCGAGCGAGAAGCTGTCGATGAGCTCCTGCATCGTGAAGAGCTCCTGCTCGGTGCCGGGGTTCCAGCCCAGCAGCGCCAGCATGTTGATGAAGGCCTCGGGGAAGTAGCCGTCCTCGCGGTAGCCGCGGGCCGTCTCGCCCGTGGTGGGCGACTTCCAGAAGAGCGGGAAGACGGGGAAGCCCATCTTGTCGCCGTCGCGCTTCGAGAGCTTGCCGCCGCCCGTAGGCTTGAGCAGCAGCGGCAGGTGGGCGAAGGCGGGACGCGAATCCTCCCATCCGAAGGCCTTGTAGAGCAGGTAGTGCAGCGGCAGCGAAGGCAGCCACTCCTCACCGCGGATGACGTGCGAAATCTCCATCAGGTGGTCGTCGACGATGTTGGCCAGGTGGTAGGTGGGCAGCGCGTCGGCCGACTTGTAGAGCACCTTGTCGTCGAGCGTCGAGGTGTTGACCTCGACATGGCCGCGAATCAGGTCGTCCATCTCGACCGTCTGGTCCTCGGGCATCTTGAAGCGGATGACCCACTGGTCGCCGCGCTCGATGCGGGCGCGCACCTCGTCGGCCGGCAGGGCGAGCGACGTGGCGAGCTTCTCGCGCACCGTGTAGTTGTAGGCGAAGGCCTCGCCGCGCGCCTCGGCCTCCTTGCGCAGCGCCTCGAGCTCCTCGGCCGTGTCGAAGGCGTAGTAGGCCCATCCGGCATCGACGAGCTGGAGGGCGTACTTGAGGTAGATTTCGCGGCGCTCGCTCTGGCGGTAGGGGGCGTGGGGACCGCCCACGCCGACGCCCTCGTCGATTTCGATGCCGCACCACTTGAGCGAGTCGAGGATGTACTGCTCGGCGCCCGGGACGAAGCGGTGCGAATCGGTATCCTCGATGCGGAGCAGCATCACGCCGCCGTGGTGGCGGGCGAAGAGGTAGTTGTAGAGTGCCGTGCGGACGCCGCCGATGTGCAGCGGGCCGGTGGGGCTGGGTGCGAAGCGCACCCGAACGGGTCTTTCCATATCGTTTTTCAAATTTTGAATATCCTTGCTCAAGCGTTCCGTGCACGGTTGCGTGCGCGTTTCGCGTATTCGTTTTTCGTTTCGTGCGGCTCTCCGCTTCGTGCGGCAGCGCACACCTGCGGGCGGCGTGCCCGGGCGGGTGTGCGCTCCGTAGCGGTTGGCGGCGGAAGGTGCCGGGTGCGGGTTCGCAACGGTTCCGTTTTCACACCGGCCCCGGTTCCGGGATGGCAGTTGCGCGCGGTCCCGTTGCGCGGCGGCCCGGTTTTTGGGTGGTGCGGGAGGCCTCGGCGGTTGCCGCAGCCCTCAGCCGTTGCCGTGGGGCGGCGTTGCGCCGGTTTTCAGCCGGTAGGGCGGGTGTCATCCCCGCCCCCCCCCTTGGGCGCCGCTACTTGACCCGGTACTCGAGCCGCATGGTGATGCGGGCCTTCTTCTGGCGCGACGAGGTGTTGAACGACCCTCCGGCCGAGAACTCCTCGTTGGTGTTGGCCCCCGTAATCTGGAAGACGCCCATGCGCGCCGAGGCCACGCGGCCCAGCTTCGCACCGGCGTTCCGGGCAATCTTCTCGGCGCGCGTGCGGGCATCGGCCGAGGCGGTCTCGATGAGCCCCATCTTCACGTCGTCGAGCTTCGTGTAGTAGTAGTCCGGCGCCATCACCTCGATGCCCACGCCCTGGGCCATGAGCGACGAGATTTCACGCGAGATGGCCTCGACCTTCTCCACCTCGTTCGACTCGACCGTAAAGCGCTGCCGGAGCAGGTAGCCCGTGAAGCGCTGGCCGGCCCAGTTGCCGTTGGCGTTGTAGATGGCCGTATACTGCTTCTCGACGTTGACAAACTCGAAGACCACCGCCTCGGCGGGGAGCCCCCGCTCGGCGAGGAACTTCTGGACCTTCGCCTTGCCGGCCTCGATTTCGGCATAGCCCCGGGCGACGTTCTCCGCTTCGGCTGTCAGGACGCCCGACCAGACAATCAGGTCGGAGGTGAACTCCGTCTCGCCCAGACCCGTGACGGTGACGGTCTCCTGAGCACGGTACTTGTAGGTGTAGTAGCGGCCCAGCAATACAACGCAGATGATGGCCGTCACTCCCAGAATGAGGTACTTGCTTTTCATGGTTCGAACTCTGTTTTAGGTTATCGGGTTGGTTGTCTCAATCGGGACGGGGTTCGGGGCGGAGGGCCGGCGGCGGGGCCGCAGGCGCCCCGCGCGGACGCCGAATCAGACGTTGAACAGGAAGTGCATGATGTCGCCGTCCTGCACGACGTAGTCCTTGCCCTCGATGCCGATTTTGCCGGCGTCGCGGCAGGCCTTCTCCGAGCCCAGCGTCACGTAGTCGTCGTACTTGATGACCTCGGCGCGGATGAATCCCCGCTCGAAGTCGGTGTGGATGATGCCGGCCGTCTGGGGCGCCTTCATGCCGCGCACGTAGGTCCAGGCGCGCGTCTCGTCGGCTCCCGTGGTGAAGAAAGTCTCGAGGTTGAGCAGCCGGTAGGCCGACTTGATGAGCCGGGCCACGCCCGACTCCTCGAGGCCGAGGTCCTCGAGGAACATCTGACGCTCCTCGTAGCTCTCCAGTTCGGCGATGTCGGCCTCGGTGGCGGCGGCGATGATGAGCATCTCGGCCTTCTCGTCGGCGATGGCGGCCCGCACCGCTTCGGTGTAGGCGTTGCCCGTCGCGGCGCTCTTCTCGTCGACGTTGCAGACGTAGAGCACCGGTTTGTCGGTCAGCAGGTTGAGGTCGGCCACCAGCTTGTGGTCCTCCTTGTCGAGCTCGACCGTGCGGGCGCTCTTGCCCTGCTCGAGCACGGCCTTGTACTGCAGCAGCAGCTCGACGGCGCGCTTGGCCTGCTTGTCGCCGCCCGAGGTGGCCGCCTTCTGGGTCTTTGCCAGACGGTTCTCGACCGTCTCGAGGTCCTTCAGCTGGAGCTCCGTGTCGATGATGCCCTTGTCGCGCACGGGGTCGATGGAGCCGTCCACGTGGGTGATGTTGCCGTTGTCGAAGCAGCGCAGCACGTGGATGATGGCGTTCGTGTTCCGGATGTTGCCCAGGAACTTGTTGCCCAGACCCTCGCCCTTGGAGGCTCCCTTGACCAGACCGGCGATGTCGACAATCTCGATGGTGGTGGGGATGACCCGCTTCGGATGGTCGATTTCGGCCAGACGGACCAGCCGCTGGTCGGGCACGGTGATGACGCCCACGTTGGGCTCGATGGTGCAGAAGGGGAAGTTGGCCGCCTGGGCCTTTGCGTTGGAGAGGCAGTTGAAAAGCGTCGATTTGCCGACATTGGGCAGTCCGACGATGCCGCATTGTAAAGCCATTATCTGAATTCTGATTTTCGTTTCGTGCTGCAAAGATAACCAACTTTTCGGGAACGGGATGCGGGAGCCTCTTTATTTTTCGGGTGGAGGTTCCTGTGTGTGGGCTCTGTTTCAAATCTTTTGGCCCGGGGCGGGGCGGCTGCCGGGGGCCGCGGGGCAAAATATCGCGGGCAATGCTTGCCTCGATGCGCATTAATGCGTATCTTTGGAGGTCAAAAAGAGCCTTGAAATTATGGATTTGAAAACGATACGGGAAGAGTTGTCGCGGCTCGAATCGCTCGTCGGCGGCTGGCAGGCCGCGGCGGAGGTTCCGGCCGTCGAGCGCGACCTGGCGCTCGAACTGCTCCGGAGGCTGTACGAGCAGCTGCGTTTCGACGCCCCCGGGGCGCCGCAGCCCGAAGAGGCCGGGACGGGGGCCGTCGAGGTACCCGAGAGCATCGACCTGGACGAGATGCTCGCCCTCGAACCGGTTGCCGCCGCTGCCGTGGAGGAGTCTGCGGCGGCTGCGGACGACGACAACGAGGCCGAAGCGGTGATGAAGGCCGAAGAGGCTGCGGCCCCGGCCCCCGGTTCGCCCGAGGCGCGTGCGGCGGCGGCCGAGGAGGCTGCTGCCGAGACGGTCGAGGTGGTGACGGCCACCGTCGACGAGGAGCGCATCGACGCTGCCGGGAAGAATGTTCCGGAGACGCCTGCCGCCGAAAAGACTGCTCCGGAGGAGCCTGCCACCGCGACATCCGCCGCCGAAGAGGTCAAGGAGGCCGTAGAGGCCTCGCCTGCGGAGCCGGTATCCGAGCCCGCCACCCCGGCTGTCCCGGCCGAACCCGCCGAATCGGTGCAGCCCGCAGAGGAAGCGGCGGCTGCAGAGCCGGCCGTTGCAGCTGAGACTGCGGTTGAGCCGGCCGTTGCAGTTGAGCCTGCCGTCGTCCCTGCCGTCACGGCTGAACCTGCCGCCGCCCCTGCCGCCGCCCCTGCCGTTGCCGAAGCGGCTGCCGGAAGTGAGGCCGGGGAGGAGGAGCACCATGCGGGCGGTCGTCCGCGTGCCGTGATGGGCAGCCTGTTCGGTGCTGAGGAGCCCGTCGTGCGCCACCGCCACCGTCAGCGGGTCATCATGTCGCTCTACGGCGATGGGGAGCCCGCATCGGGCGAGCGCCTTTCGGGTACGGGTACGGTGCGCAAACCGGCCGCCTCCGTTGCCGAGCGCCGCATGGCCGGTCTGCGTGACGAGGCCGCCGGGGACGAAGCCCGCGCCGTGAGCCCGACCGCTTCGCAGCCGGCACCCGCCGCCGCGGCTGAGCATTCGGTCGAGGCGGCTGCCGTGAAGGGCGAAGCTGCCGGGCAGCGCCCGGAGTCGGAGCCGTCCGCCGGACAGCAAACCGGGCCGCAGAACGACGTTCAGAACGCGCCGCAGAACGAACAGCAAACCGAGCCCGAGGTGCAGCCCGAAGTTGCCGCGCCGGAACCTCAATTGGAAAATGCCGCTGAAGCCGCAGCTTCGGAACCCGGAGCCGGGGAAGAGGAGGCGGACCCCTTTGTCGAGGTGGAGCTCGCTCCCGACGCGATTGCAGAGAAGGCGGCCCCGGCCCCGGAACAACCGGAAGAGCCGGAAGCCGAGCCTGAGCCCGAGTTCGAACCGGAACCCGAGCCGGTCCAATCGCATCCCGCACACGCCTCGCACTCCGCCGGTGCCGTGCCGCACGGAGCGGTCCCGGGCGCTGCGCCGCATGCACATCCGTCGGCACCTCTTGCCGCCGAGGGGGGCGCCGTGCTGGGCGAGGTCATCAACCACGACGTGCGGACGCTGGCCGACACCATCGCTCCGCCGCGCGACATGGCCTCGCAAATCGCCCGCAGCGAACCGGTCACCGACCTGCGCCGGGCCATCGGCATCAACGACCGCTTCCTGATGATTCGCGACCTGTTCGGCGGCGACGCCGACGCCTACGAGCGCGCCATCACGGCGCTCGACGGCTGCAGCGACCTGGACGAGTGCATGATTTACATCGCCGAGAACTACGCCTGGAACTCCTCGTCGGACGGCGCACGCTTCCTCATGGAGCTCCTCGAACGCAAATACGCTTAGCTTAGCATGGCCAAACTCTATATCGTACCCACGCCCATCGGCAATCTGGACGACATCACGCTGCGCGCCGTCAAGGTGCTGGGCGAGGTGGACCTCATCCTGGCCGAGGATACGCGGACCACGTCGGTGCTGCTGCGCCACCTGGGCATCGAAAAGCCGCTCCGCTCGCACCACAAGTTCAACGAGCATGCCACGGTCCGCATGGTGGCCGACCACATCGCCGCGGGCCGCACCGTGGCGCTGGTCTCCGACGCCGGCACGCCCGGCATCTCGGACCCGGGCTTTCTGCTGGTGCGCACCTGCGTCGAGCAGGGCATCGAGGTCGAGTCGCTGCCCGGAGCCACGGCCTTCGTGCCGGCGCTGCTCCAGAGCGGCTTCCCCTGCGACCGCTTCTGCTTCGAGGGATTCCTGCCCCAGAAGAAGGGGCGCATGAAGCGTCTGCAGGCGCTTGCCGACGAGGAGCGTACGATGATTTTCTATGAATCGCCCTACCGCGTGGTCAAGTGCCTTGAGCAGTTTGCCGAGACCTTCGGGGCGGAGCGGCAGGTGTCGGTCTCGCGCGAGCTGACCAAGAAGTTCGAGCAGACCGTGCGCGGCACGGTGGCCGAGGTGCTCGAATACTTCCGCGCGACGGAGCCCCGGGGCGAGTTCGTCCTGGTGGTGGCCGGCAAGACGCGCCCGCGCCGCGGCGAGGCGGCCGACGGGGAGGAGTTCCCCGAGCAGGAAAACGATTGAAACGGACAACATGGAGCATACGGAACTGAAAAATACCGAAAACACGGAAAACACGGAAAATACGGGAAACGCGGGAAATACGGAAAATCCCGCAGGTAACGCAAATACCGCAAACGGCGGCGCCACCTCGGGGCCGCAGAGGAGCCGCGGCGGGCGCCAGCGCCGGGCCTTCGGAGTGTGGCTCGCCTCGCTGCGCGACTACCTGAGCGACCGCTTCAGCCTCGAGGATGACGACAAGGCGCAGCGCGACGAGGTGGTGGCCAACATCGCCAAGGGGGTCGAGTTCCGCGGCGTGAACCTCTGGGTGCTGATTTTCGCCACGATGATTGCCTCGCTGGGACTCAACGTCAACTCGGCGGCCGTCATCATCGGCGCGATGCTCATCTCGCCCATCATGGGCCCCATCATGGGCATCGGCCTCTCGCTGGGCATCAACGACTTCGAGCTGCTCAAGCGCTCGCTGCGCAACTATGCGCTGATGTTCATCGTCGCCATCATCACCTCGACGCTCTACTTCCTCATCTCGCCCATCGGGACGGCGCAGAGCGAGCTGCTGGCGCGCACCGTCCCGACGACCTACGACGTGCTCATCGCCCTGTTCGGCGGTCTGGCGGGCATCGTCGCCCAGTCGCGGCGCGACCGCACCTCGACGGTCATCCCCGGCGTGGCGATTGCCACGGCGCTCATCCCTCCCCTCTGCACGACGGGCTACGGCGTGGCGACGGGGCAGCCGCGCTTCTTCATCGGGGCCTTCTACCTCTTCTTCATCAACTCGGTCTTCATCGCCCTGGCCACCTACCTCATGGTGCGCTTCCTCAAGTACGAGAAGAAGGTCTTCATCGACAAGGTCCGCGAGCGCAACGTCAAGCGGCTGATGATGTTCATCACGCTCATCACCTTCATCCCGAGCGTCTTCGTGGGCTTCCGCATGGTGCGGGTCTCGCTCTTCGAGGCGGCGGCCGACAAGTACGTCTCGCGGGTCTTCAACTTCCCCCATACGCGCGTCATCGAGTGCAACAAGCACTACGCCCGCGGCAGCCATCCCTCGCAGATTGAGCTGGTGCTGCTGGGCGAGACGCTCGGCGACGAGGTCATCGAGAACGCCCGGGCGCAGCTGGCCGGCTTCCGCGGACTGGAGGATGCCGAGCTGGTGGTCCGCCAGGCCGACAACAGCGACCGGCTGGACATGGCGACGCTCCAGAAGAGCTACCTCGAGCTGCTCGGGGAGAAGAACGCCCAAATCGAGCAGATGCGCTCGCAGTTGGCCCGCTACCGGGTGACGAACGTCGCCGTGGAGGATATCTCGCGCGAGGCCGGGGTGGTGGTCCGCAACGTGGCGGCGGTGTCGCTCACCAAGGGCATCACCTTCGGAGTCGACGGCCAGCCGCGCGACACGACGCTCGTCTGTGTCGTCTCGCCCGCCGATTCGACGCAGCACATCGACCGTGAGTCGCTCGCCGCATGGCTGCGCGTGCGCACGAAGGTGGCCAACGTCAAGGTATTCGTAGAGAACGACAGACCATGAATCATCAGAAACTGACATTCGCGCAACGGGTAGGTTTGGAGCTGCTCTGGCTCTGGGCATGGCTCTTCGCCGTGATGCCCTACTGGTTCAAATACTACGTGGTCGAGAATCTCTTCTACGTGCTGCTCTGCTACGTGCTGCGCTACCGCCGCAAGGTGGTGTGGCAGAACCTGCGCAACTCCTTCCCCGAGAAGAGCGACGACGAGCTGACCGCCATCCGCCGCAAGTACTACCGCACGCTCTCCGAGCTGTTCGTCGATACGGTCAACATGGCCCACATGAGCGCCGACAAGGCCCGCACGGTGCTGACGGTCAAGGGGCTCGAGGAGCACCGCGCCGCCGTCAGGGGGCGCGACTGGATTGCGCTGACGGCCCACTACGGCTGTTGGGAGTACTGCTCCTACTGGGGGCTCTACGAACCCTCGCAGATGCTCGTTGCGGTCTACCATCCGCTGCGCAGCGTGGTGATGGAGTGCTTCTACCAGCGGCTGCGCAACTACGAGAATTCGACCACGGTGGCCATGAAGGAGTGCCTGCGCTTCTACCTGCGCAACCGCGAGAAGGGCATCGACGGCAAGAACCTCGTCATGGGGCTCATCGCCGACCAGAACCCGCCGCGGCGTCCCGACAGCCACTGGTTCCGCTTCCTCAATCAGGATACGATATTCTTCGACGGCGGCGAGAAGCTGGCCCTGCGCTGCCACCTCCCCGTCTATTTCGTCCGCATGAAGCGGCTGCGCCGCGGCCGCTACGAGATGTCGTTCGACCTGCTCTATGACGGCGAGGAGGCGGTCGAGCCCAACGAAATTACGGAGCGCTACGTGCGCCGGCTCGAGGCGGAGATTGTCGCCCAACCCGAGCTGTGGATATGGTCGCACCGCCGCTGGAAACACAAACGCACGAATGTCAACGGTTAAAATCGTCATACTCAACTGGAACGGTGCGGAGCATCTGCGCCGCTTCCTGCCGAGCGTCGTGGCGGCGGCCGACGGGGCCGGCGTGGTCGTGGCCGACAACGGCTCGACGGACGACTCGCTGCGGCTGCTCCGCGAAGAGTTCCCCGGGGTCGAGGTGGTGACGATGGATGCCAACTACGGCTTTGCGGGCGGCTACGACCGCGCGCTCGAACACATCGAGGCGGACTACTACGTGCTGCTTAACTCCGACGTCGAGACCCCCGCGGGGTGGCTCGCGCCGCTCATCGCCGAACTGGAACGCCATCCCGACGTGGCGGCCGTTGCGCCCCGCCTGCGGTCGCTCTGCGAGCCCGAGAAGTTCGAGTATGCCGGTGCGGCGGGCGGATACATCGATTTTCTGGGTTATCCCTTCTGCCGCGGCCGGATTCTGAAGTGCACCGAGCGCGACGAGGGGCAGTACGACGATGCGCGCGACGTCTTCTGGGTGACGGGCGCCGCCTTCTGCTGCCGGGCCGATGTCTTCCGGGCGCTGGGGGGCTTCGACGCCGACTTCTTCGCCCACATGGAGGAGATTGACCTCTGCTGGCGGATGCAGCTGGCGGGCTACCGGGTGCGGATTGTCCCCGGCAGTACGGTCTACCACCTGGGCGGAGGCACGCTGCAGACCGACTCGCCGTCGAAGGTCTTCTACAACCACCGCAACAATCTGGCGATGCTCTACAAGTGCTCGTCGCCCCTGCAGCGCCTCATCGTGGCCGTCGTGCGGCCGATGCTGGACCTGCTGGCGGCCCTCTCCTACCTGGCGCAGGGGCGCTGGGACAACTTCCGGGCCGTGGGGCGCGCCTACCGCGACTTCGTGCGGTGGCATCCGATGCTCTCCCGCAAGCGGCTCGAGACGCGGGCGCTGCTGGACTCCGAGCGCGTGCGCGGCGAGCGCGAACGTGCGCTGCGGCGGCATGTCTACGACGGCTCCATCGTGCTGTGCTACCTGCTCGGGCGCCGCACCTTCGGCCGGATGATGTAACGCGGGGGCGAGAGAAGAAGGAGAAGAAGGAGGAGGAGCAGGAACAGGAGAAGGAGGAGCAGGAACAGGAGAAGGAGAAGGAGAAGGAGAAGGAGAAGGCTGTTTCGCCCTCAGCCCTGAACTTGCGGACCATGTGATTCCGGCGGGTGCCCCACCCAAAAACGGGCATCTTTCGGTTCAGATACGCTCCGGCATAAATCATGAAAATCCCCGGCTTCGTGAGAAGTCGGGGATTTTTGTCTGCAAAGGGGTGGTGCAGCGCCCTTTCGCGCCGCCGCTCAGATGGAGCCGAAGAAGCGCAGAAAGTCGGTCACCTTCTCCATCATCGCCTCCGAACCGGCGTAGAACGGCGTGCGCTGGTGCACGTCCTCGGGTTCGAGGTCGAGGATGCGCCGCTCGCCGTCGGTGGCCCGGCCCCCCGCTTGCTCGACGATGAAGGCCATCGGGTTGCACTCGTACTGCAGCCGCAGCTTGCCGCGCGGGTGGCTCTCGGTCTCGGGGTAGATGTAGATGCCCCCCTTGAGCATGTTGCGGTGGATGTCGGCCACCAGCGAGCCGATGTAGCGCGACGTGTAGGGGCGCTCCGTGCGCGCATCCTTCTCCTGGCAATACTTGATGTACTTCTTCACTCCGATTGGGAAACGTTCGTAGTTGCCCTCGTTGATGGAGTAGATGCGTCCCCGCTGCGGGAAGCGGATGTCGGGGTGCGAGAGGCAGAATTCGCCGATGGAAGGGTCGAGCGTGAAGCCGTTCACGCCGTTGCCCGAGCTGTAGACCAGCATCGTCGAGGAGCCGTAGATGACATATCCGGCCGCTGCAAGGGCGCGCCCCGGCTGGAGGAAGTCACCCTGCCCGACGCGTTCGCCCACGGGCGAGAGGCGGCGGTAGATGGCGAAGATGGTCCCCACCGAGACGTTGACGTCGATGTTCGACGAGCCGTCGAGCGGGTCCATGCAGACCACGTAGCGGGCGCCCTGCGCGAGCCCCTCCTCGAAGAGGACCACCTCTTCGTTCTCCTCCGATGCCACGCCGCAGCACTCGCCGCTGGCGCGCAGCTCGTCGAGGAAGGTCTCGTTGGCGTAGAGGTCGAGCTTCTGCTGCTCCTCGCCCTGGACATTCTCGACGCCCGTGCGTCCGAGGATGTCGACCAGGCCCGCCTTGTTCACTTCGCGGTTGACCTTCTTGGCCGCGATGCCGATGTGGTGGAGCAGCCGCGAGAAGCCGCCCGTGGCTTCGGGGAACTCCGACTGCCGTTCGATGATGAATTGGTTGAGGGTGGTGACTTTCGTCATGTCGGTCTCTTTTTAAGGGTTACGGTAGAGCAAGTTAGAAACAAATTTCCGAAAAAGGAAATACTTTTTCGGGCAAACGCTCTTCGCACCCAAAGAAAAGGGCCTCCCGGACAAAAGAGCTCCGCCCCGTCGCTTCATCGTAAAGCGGCGGGGCGGAGCGGTTTCAGCGGCCGGCGGAGCGGCTTATTGCCAGGGGCTCGGTTCGTTGCCGGCTGCCCGGCTTGTAACCGGCGGTCTGCGGCCCGATTTTTCGCCAGCGGCCCGGCTTGCCGTCGCGGCCCGGCTTGTCACCGGCGGCCCGGCTTGTCACCGGCGGCCCGATTTTTCACCGGCTGCCCGGCTTGTTACCCGGCGGCCCGGTTTGTTGCCCTCGACTGGGGCGTCGGACGTGGCGGGGCAGTCGGATGTCAGGGCAGGGCAGTCGGGAGGCGGGGCTACTTGTTGATTTTGGCCCACGAATCCTTGAGCGTCACCGTGCGGTTGAAGACCAGATGGTCGGGCGTCGAGTCCGTGTCGGGGCAGAAGTAGCCCACGCGCTCGAACTGCACGGCCTGGCCGACGGGCACGTCGCGCAGCGAGGGCTCGAGGTAACCCTTGATTTTGACCATCGAGTCGGGGTTGAGGTTGTCCTCCCACGTCTTGCCCTCCTCCACGTCGTCGGGGTTCTCCTTCGTGAAGAGAGGGTTGAAGAGGCGGATTTCGGCCTCGACGGCGTGCGGAGCCGATACCCAGTGGATGACACCCTTGACGCGGCGGCCGTCGCTCGACGAGCCCTCGCCCGACATCGGGTCGTAGGTGCAGTGCAGCTCCGTGATGTTGCCCTCGGCATCCTTAATCACCTCCTCGCACTTGATGAGGTAGGAGTAGCGCAGGCGCACCTCGCCGCCGGGCTGCAGGCGGAAGAACTTCTTGGGGGGATTCTCCATGAAGTCGTCGCGCTCGATGTAGAGCTCGCGCGAGAAGGGTACCTCGCGCGTGCCGGCAGCCTCGTTCTCGGGATTGTTCACCGCCTTGAAGTACTCGGTCTTCGCGGCGTCGTAGTTGGTGATGACCACCTTCAGGGGGTTGAGCACGGCCATGCGGCGCTCGGCCACCTTGTTCAGGTCCTCGCGTACGCAGTACTCGAGCTTGCCCAGGTCGATGACGTTGTCGCGCTTGGCGACGCCCACCATCTCGGCGAAGTTGCGCACCGATGCGGGGGTGTAGCCCTTGCGGCGCAGGGCGCAGATGGTCGGCATGCGGGGGTCGTCCCAGCCCATCACGGCGCCCTCCTGCACGAGCTTCAGCAGGCGGCGCTTCGACATGAGCGTGTAGGTGAGGTTGAGCCGCGCGAACTCGTACTGGTGCGACGGGAAGATGCCCAGCGCCTGGATGAACCAGTCGTAGAGCGGACGGTGGACGTCGAACTCGAGTGTGCAGATTGAGTGGGTGATGTGCTCAATCGAGTCGCTCTGGCCGTGGGCGTAGTCGTACATCGGGTAGATGCACCACTTGTTGCCCGTGCGGTGGTGTTCGGCGTGGATGATGCGGTACATGATGGGGTCGCGGAAGAGCATGTTGGGGTGCGCCATGTCGATTTTCGCACGCAGCACCTTCGAGCCGTCGGGGAACTCGCCGCGCTTCATCCGCTCGAAGAGGTCGAGGTTCTCCTCCACCGAGCGGTCGCGCCACGGCGACGGGGTGCCCGGTACGGAGACCGTGCCGCGGTTCTCGCGAATCTGCTCCTGGGTCTGGTCGTCGACGTAGGCCAGCCCCTTCTTGATGAGGAGGACGGCCCACTCGTAGAGCTGGTCGAAGTAGTCCGACGCGTAGCGCTCCAGCGCCCAGTCGAAGCCGAGCCAGTGGATGTCGCGCTTGATGGAGTCGACATACTCGACATCCTCCTTGACGGGGTTCGTGTCGTCGAAGCGCAGGTTGCACTTGCCGCCGTATTTCTTTGCCAGGCCGAAGTTGATGCAGATGCTCTTGGCGTGGCCGATGTGCAGATAGCCGTTCGGCTCGGGCGGGAAGCGGGTCTGAATCTCCTTCACGCTGCCGTCGGCCAGCGATTTTTCGATAATCTCCTCGAGAAAGTTCAGCGACTTCTCGCGGGTTTCGGTGGTTTCGGTTGCTGCCATAATATATATGTCTGTTAATGTCTGTTTAATGTCCGTGTTTGTGGTTTCGGCTGTTGTAGACCGGTTTGAGGAACTTTACGGCCACGTCGAGCAGCTGCTGCGTGCCCAGCCCCGAGCCGTCGCAGTGGGTGACGAACTCGGCGCGCACGCGCACCGTGTCGTGGAAGAAGTGTTTGGCGTAGGAGAGCGACGCGCGGTTGTAGAAGCCGCGCTGGGTGCGGAAGAAGCTCTCGCCCGGATAGAGCGCGCGGCCGTAGGGGATGTAGACCGTTTCGCCGCCCTCGGTCACGTAGTCGTGTCCGCCGTAGAAGGGGCAGAGGTTTCCGCCGAAGTAGATGCGCTCGTCGAGCGTGAATCCCCAGCGGCTCATGCGCAGCCCGAATTCGCCCATGCGGGGCAGCTCCCACGAGTGGCCGAAGCTGCGGTCGCGCTGCGCCGTCTGGAGCAGTCCGAGGTGGATGTCGAAGTCGAAGAAGGCCTTGAACTTCACGCCCACCGTCGGGTTGACGAGCAGGTAGTCGACCACGTTCTCGAGCGGAGCGTCCTTCTGGAAGGCGAAGTGGAGCAGCGTGAGGTTGTAGCCGTAGTAGAAGTGGTCGAGAAAGTGGCGTCCCGAGCTGAGAATCCGGAACTTCTCGCGCGAGGCGGTGGAGTACATCCCCTCCCAGTCGCAGACGAACTCGACGTAGGAGCCGCGCCGGCCGTTGTACTGGGCCAGGACGCCGTTCATGCGGTTGTGGACGAAGCGCTCGGCGAGCGAGAAGAAGGCCGTCGAGTAGTCCTCGTCGTGGGTCAGGTCGCGCGTGAAGATGCCGGCCACGGCCCGCACTCGGGGTGTCTGGAACTGGTAGTACATCACGGGCTTCACCTCCGAGAGGAACTGCGAGCCGGGTTCACCGAAGTTCTGGACCATGTCGGCACCGAAGACCAGCGAGTTCTTCTCCTCCCAGCGCAGACCGATGCGCGGGGTGAGGCGGGCGGCGAAGTCGGTGCCCGAGACCTTCTCGGGTTCGGGCACGGTGAAGGTGCAGCTGCCGAACTCTTTGTTGTCGAAGTAGGTCCGGAAGTCGACGTCGACGAAGAGCTCCTGGGCCGAGAGTCGGGCGGCGCAGAGGGCCGTCAGCAGCGTGAGGATGATTCGAATTTTCTTCATGCGCAGTTGCAGGGTTGCAATCAACCGACAAAAGTAGGGAAAAGATTTCAAATTTGGTTACATTTGCACCCAAATTAGAGGAGCAATGCGCAAGATTACCAACGAAGAGCTCGGACGTCCCACGCCCGAGGAGTTTGCCGCCCGGGAGAAGATGCCCGTTGCGGTGGTGCTTGACAACGTGCGGTCGGCCCAGAACGTGGGTGCCTTTTTCCGCACGGGCGACGCCTTTGCCGTGGAGTGCATCCACCTGTGCGGCATCACGGCGGTGCCCCCTTCGCGCGAGATTCACAAGTCGGCGCTCGGTGCCGAGGCCACCGTCGTGTGGCACCATGCCGGGCAGACGACCGACTGCCTCGAGGCGCTGCGTGCGGAGGGCTACCGCCTGCTGGCCGTCGAGCAGGTCGAGGGGGCCTGCTCGCTCGAGCGCTTCCGCGTCGAGCCGGGGGTGAAGTACGCCCTGGTCTTCGGCAACGAGGTGGAGGGGGTCTCGCAGCAGGCCGTCGACCTGTGCGACGGGGCGCTGGAGATTCCGCAGGCGGGGACGAAGCACTCGCTCAACGTCTCGGTCTCGGGGGGCGTCGTGCTGTGGGAGTTCTTCCGCCAGCTGGCGCGCTGAGGCGCCGGGCCGTCGGCTCGTCGGGCTGCTGAGGCGCCGGGCCGCAGAACAGCCGGGCCGCTGACACGCAGAGCCGCAGAGCCGTCGGGCCGCAGAGCCGCCGCCGGGCGGGTGTCCCGGGGCGGGTGTCCCGGAGCGGGCGCGGAGGCTGCAGGGTGAAAAAAATTTGCTTGTGCCGCCGCCATGCACTACCTTTGCTCCGATTTTGACCGGCGTGCCGCCCGCAGCGGGCCCGGCCGGCCGTACAACGCTAAGTACTAAACGCAAAAAAGATGTCTGTAGAAAGCACCGTTCGGGCCGTGACGACTTACCGGCTCACGGAAATGAAGCAGCGCGGCGAGAAAATCGCCATGCTCACCTCGTATGATTATTCGATGGCGAAGATTGTCGATGCCGCCGGAGTCGATGTGATTCTGGTGGGCGACTCGGCGGCCAACGTGATGGCCGGCTACGAGACGACGCTCCCCATTACGCTCGATATGATGATTTACCACGCCCGCTCGGTGGTGCGCGCCGTGCAGCGTGCGCTGGTGGTGGTCGACCTGCCGTTCGGCACCTATCAGGGCAACTCGAAGGTGGCGCTCGACTCGGCCGTGCGCATCATGAAGGAGACCGAGGCCGACGCCGTGAAGATGGAGGGCGGCGAGGAGGTGCTCGAGTCGGTGCAGCGCATCCTCTCGGCGGGCATCCCCGTCATGGGTCACCTGGGACTGACGCCCCAGTCGATTCACAAGTTCGGAACCTACAACGTCCGCGCCAAGGAGGAGGCCGAGGCGGCCAAGCTCGTGCGTGACGCCCATCTGCTGAGCGAGGCGGGATGCTTCGGCATCGTCCTCGAGAAGATTCCCGCGGCGCTGGCAACGCGCGTGACGAGTGAAATCCCGACGCCGACCATCGGCATCGGCGCCGGCCCGGGCTGCGACGGCCAGGTGCTGGTCATCCACGACATGCTGGGCATCAACAAGGGCTTCTCGCCCCGCTTCCTGCGCCGCTATGCCGACCTGCACACGGTGATGACCGATGCCGTCGAGCGCTACGTGGCCGACGTGAAGGAGTGCGACTTCCCCAACGAGAAGGAGCAGTATTAATCTCGGACGCAGAGCGCCGCGACTTCACGGTCCGGCGGCAGCAAACCTCCGAAGGGGCCTCCCGCAAGGGTGCGCCCCTTCGTCTTTTTCCTCTTTTGCCTCCGGGCGCGGAGCGGGTGCGGCGCGCTCGGTCATCTTTTCCGTAGGAAATTCGTTGCAGGTTTGGGCCGTTCGAAAAAAATGCTTATTTTTGCAGGCAACAAAAATCCACGTTCTTATGTCGTTTATCAATGAAAGGGTGCAGCCCGAAGGCCTTACCTTCGACGACGTGCTGCTCATACCCGCCTATTCGGAAGTGTTGCCGCGAGAGGTGAATGTCAAGACCCGATTCTCGCGTAATATCCAGCTCAACATCCCCATCGTCTCCGCGGCGATGGATACCGTCACGGAGGCTCCGCTGGCGATAGCTCTTGCCCGCGAAGGAGGTATCGGCGTGATTCACAAGAACATGTCCATTGCCGAGCAGGCCGTGCAGGTGCGTCGTGTGAAGCGTGCCGAGAACGGCATGATTTACGACCCGGTGACCATTTCCAAGGAGGAGACCGTCGGCGATGCCCTCGCATTGATGCAGGAGAACAAAATCGGCGGCATTCCCGTGGTGGATGCCGGGCGCCGTCTGATTGGCATCGTGACCAACCGCGACCTGCGCTTCCAGCGCGACATGCAGCGCCGCATCTCCGAGGTGATGACCCCCGGTGACCGGCTCGTGACGACCCACAGCACCGACCTGCGCGAGGCGCAGGAGACGCTCCTGGGCAGCAAAATCGAAAAGCTCCCCGTAGTCGACGACGAAGGCCGGCTCGTGGGACTCATCACCTACAAGGACATCACCAAGGTGCAGGACCATCCCAATGCCTGCAAGGACGAGAAGGGCCGTCTGCGCGTAGCGGCCGGCGTGGGCATCACGCCCGACATGATGGAGCGTGTCAAGGCGCTCGTCGACGAGGATGTCGACGCCGTGGTGCTCGACTCGGCGCACGGCCACTCGGCCAACATCGTCAACGCCCTGATGCGCATCAAGGCCGAATATCCGAAGCTGGACGTAGTGGTGGGTAACATCGCCACGGCAGAAGCGGCCCGCTACCTGATTGGCCACGGTGCCGACGGCATCAAGGTGGGCATCGGCCCCGGCTCGATTTGCACCACGCGCATCATCGCCGGCGTGGGCGTTCCGCAGCTCTCGGCCATCTACGCCGCCGCATCGGCCGCCAAGGGTTCGGGCGTTCCGGTCATCGCCGACGGCGGTCTGCGCTACTCGGGCGACATCGTCAAGGCGCTTGCCGCAGGCGGCGACTGCGTGATGATTGGCTCGATGTTCGCCGGCACGGAGGAGGCTCCGGGCGAGACGATTATCTACAACGGCCGCAAGTTCAAGGCCTACCGCGGCATGGGCTCCATCGAGGCCATGAAGGCGGGCTCGGCCGACCGCTACTTCCAGAAGGGGTGCAACATCAACAAGCTGGTGCCCGAAGGCATCGAGGCCCGCGTCCCCTTCAAGGGTGCCCTCAGCGAGACGGTCTACCAGCTCATCGGCGGTCTGCGTTCGGGCATGGGCTACTGCGGCGCGAAGGACATCCCGACGCTTCAGACGGCCAAATTCATCCGAATCACCGCTTCGGGCATGCATGAGAGCCACCCGCACGACGTGGCCATTACGCGCGAAGCTCCCAACTACTCGAGTGAACGATAAATGACGAAAAACCGCACAAGAACTCTGTTGGAGTGGGCCGTTGCCGTACTGGCAGTGGCCTCGCTCCTTATCCGGCTGGTGACCGACTGGCATACGGCCGGAATCGTCGTCCAGGCGCTCGGCGCCGTGGCGGCCTGCTGCGTGCTGCTTGTGGGCCTGTCCTCCGGCAAGGAGGAGCCGGCAAACGCCTCGCGCCGGGGCGACCATGGGGCGCAGCGCGGCGAGGGGCGCAACGGCCGCGGCCGCAATGGCCGTTCGGGACGCAACGCATCGACGGCCGCTGCCGCCTCCGTACGCCGGGGCGAGGAGGGCGCCCGTCCGCAGGGACAGCCCCGCAACCGTGCCGACGTGAAGACGGCCCCGCAACGCGGCGAAGCCGCCGCAAAGGGAGCCCGCAACGAGGCTCCGGCCCGTCCGCAACAGGCTGCCGGCGTGAAGGAGGGGGAGGCTTCCGCCTCGTCGCGCCGTCGCCGCCGCAACCGGGGCGGTCGCGGTGAAGCCGCCGCCGCTGAGCAGCCGCAGGGCTCGGCTCCGCGCAATGCCGCCGCAGCCCCGGCCCAGACGACCCAGACGCCGTCGGAGCGTCCGGCCGAACGCCGGAAACCGGCCGGAGACGCCGCCCGGAAGCAGACAGATGCCGCGACTGCGGAAAAGGCCGTTGCCGGTGAGAAGCCCGTTGGTGCCGAGAAGTCGGCAGCCGTGGAGCGGAGCGCAGCCGGAAAACCCGCTTCGGAGCAGCCTGCCGCTGTCAAGACGGCCGAGTTCACGGCCGCGCGGACGGAGCGTGAAGCGCAGCCCGAAGTTCGGCCTGAGGCACGTTCCGAGGCACGTTCCGAGGAGCCGCTTCGTGCGGAGGCCGCAGCCGCTTCGGCCGCTGCTGAGCACGCTGCACCGAGTGCCGCACCGGCAGAGGGTGCGCCTGCAGCCGGCGAAAAGGGGTCGGCCGAGGGGGCGCAGGAGCAGTCCGCCGCCCCGCGCAGCCGCAGCCGTCACCGCCGCCGCGGAGCCCGTCCTTCGGGCGAGCACTCCGCAGAGGGTGCCGGCGGAGAGGCCTCGGGCGCAACAGCCGACGGAGCCGCTGCGGAACATACGTCCAACGAAACTAACAAACCTACGGAATAATGCAGGAAAAAATCTTGATTCTCGACTTCGGCTCGCAGTACACGCAGCTCATTGCGCGGCGTGTGCGCGAGCTGAATGTCTACTGCGAGATTCACCCCTTCAACAAGATTCCGGCGCTCGACGCGTCGGTGCGGGGCGTGATTCTCTCGGGCAGCCCCTACTCGGTGCGCGACAAGGAGGCTCCCAACCCCGACCTCTCGGCCATCAAGGGCCGGCTGCCGCTGCTGGGCGTCTGCTACGGGGCACAGTTCCTCGCCTCGGCCTTCGGCGGCGAGGTGAAGCCTGCGCCGAGCCGCGAGTACGGCCGTGCGATGCTGACGGTGGGCGACGCCGGGGATGCCCTGATGAAGGGGCTTCCGGCCAAGACGCAGGTGTGGATGTCGCACGGCGACACCATCACGCGCGTGCCCGACAACTACCGGATTGTCGCCTCGACGGAGGATGTCCGCGTGGCGGCCTACCACATCGAGGGTGAGCAGACGTGGGGCATCCAGTTCCACCCCGAGGTCTACCACTCGACCGACGGCACGCAGCTGCTCCGCAACTTCGTCGTGGGCATCTGCGGATGCGCGCAGTCGTGGACCTCGGAGAGCTTCGTCGAGTCGACCGTGCGCGAGCTGCGCGAGCGGCTGGGCAACGACCGCGTGGTGCTGGGTCTCTCGGGCGGTGTCGATTCGTCGGTGGCCGCCGTGCTGCTCCACAAGGCCATCGGCCACAACCTCTATTGCATCTTCGTCGACTCGGGCCTGCTGCGCAAGAACGAGTTCGAGGAGGTGCTGGCATCCTACGAGAACATGGGGCTCAACGTCAAAGGGGTCAAGGCCGGGGCGAAGTTCCTCGGCGACCTGGCGGGCGTGACCGACCCCGAGACCAAGCGCAAAATCATCGGCCGCGACTTCGTGGAGGTCTTCAACGAGGAGGCGCAGCAAATCAAGGATGTGAAGTGGCTGGCACAGGGTACGATTTATCCCGACGTCATTGAGTCCTGCTCGGTCAACGGACCCTCGGCCACCATCAAGTCGCACCACAACGTGGGCGGCCTGCCCGAGAAGATGAATCTGCGCATCGTCGAGCCGCTGCGGCTGCTCTTCAAGGACGAGGTGCGCCGCGTGGGGCGTTCGCTCGGCATCTCGGAGCAGCTCATCGGCCGCCATCCCTTCCCGGGACCGGGCCTGGCCATCCGCATTCTGGGCGACATCACCCCCGAGAAGGTGGAGATTCTCCAGAACGTCGACAAGATTTATATCGATGCCCTCCATGCGGCCGGGCTCTACGACAAGGTATGGCAGGCAGGTGCCATCCTGCTGCCGGTCAAGAGCGTCGGCGTGATGGGCGACGAGCGTACCTACGAGAGCTGCGTGGCGCTGCGCGCCGTGACCTCGACCGACGGCATGACGGCCGACTGGGTGCATCTGCCCTACGAGTTCCTGGCCGATGTCTCGAACGACATCATCAACAAGGTCAAGGGGGTCAACCGCGTAGTCTACGACATCTCCTCGAAACCGCCCGCCACCATCGAGTGGGAGTAATCCCGCTCTGCGGCAAGCAAACGCTCCGGACCGAGCCTCACGGTCCGGTTTTTTTGTGTCGGCGGAAGAGCGGGACATCGAGGCGGAGTGGGGACGGAGGAGGAGGGGAGTCATGGGGGGCGGAGGAGGACCGGAGGCGGAATTTTATGGCGGTCCGGCGCCTCGGGGGTGGAGGACGGTGCCGGAGGGACGTGCCGGGGGGGGGCTCAGCCGGAGTCCGTGGCCGCGGAGTTGCGCGGGGGCTTGTTGCTGCGTCCGGCGCCGTGGTCGCGGGGCGAAGGAAAGGAAGGCCCCGGAGCCCATTCTTGCGCGGGGACATGGCCGGAACTTTCCCGCGGCGGCGGTTTTTGAGCCGGCGGGGAAGGGCTTGTTGCTGCGTCCGGTACCGCGGTCGCGGGGCGGAGGAGAGGAGAGCCTGGGGTCCATTCTTGTGCGGGGTGCACGGCCGGAACTTCTCGGCGGCGGTTTTTGAGCCGGCAGGGAGTACATCCGATGCCGGAAATGGCTATCTTTGCATCCGCCTCCGACGCTGCGTCCCTGCGGCGTGCGGAGCTGCGTTAAGATTGACTGCAACCCATGACCGATTTTGCCGCCATTGATTTCGAAACGGCCAACGGCAAGCGCTCCAGCGTCTGCTCGGTGGGCGTGGTGGTCGTGCGCGGCGGCGAGGTGGTCGATTCGCTCTACCGCCTCATCCGTCCCCGTCCCAACTACTACAGCGCCTTCACCACCGCCATCCACGGCCTGAGCTATGCCGATACGGCCGATGCCCCCGATTTCCGCACCGTGTGGGAGGAGGTTGCCCCCCGCATCGAGGGGCTGCCCCTCGTGGCCCACAACTCGCCCTTCGACGAAGGGTGCCTCAAGGCCGCCTTCGAGCTCTACGGCATGCCCTATCCCGGCTACCGCTTCTACTGCACCTGCCGCGCCTCGCGCCGCATCTTCGGCAGCCGCCTGCCCAACCATCAGCTCCATACCGTTGCGGCCGCCTGCGGCTTCGACCTCGAACACCACCACCATGCGCTGGCCGATGCCGAGGCCTGCGCCCGCATTGCGCTCAAGATTCTCTGAAAGGTGCGGCCGTATGCCGTCGTTAGCGGCGGAACGCTGCGCATGCCGCCGGGCCGAAGCCGGACTCTGCGCTGTCGCCTGTTGCGGCGGAACACTGCGCACGCCGCCGGCGCGCATCCTCCGTATGACCCCGCATGAAACGAAGACCCCCGACACGACTGCGTGCCGGGGGTCTTTGTCTGTCGGGCGGCTCGATGGCCTAAAGACCCAGCTCGACCTGGAAGCGGATTTCCCAGCGGTTGTAGTTGGGGTTGAGCGCTCCGCTCTGGTGGTTGTACGAGGCGTCGGCCTGCAGCTTGAGGCTGTGCCCGATGAGGTAGCGCGTCACGCCGATGGTGGTCTGGTTCCAGCGGCGGTAGCCGGCCAGCGACTGCACCTCGCGGTCGGGGAACATCGTCGAGTTGCGCAGCGCGATTTCCCACTTCTGCTTGATGAGGTAGCTCGTCTGGAGGTTGAGGCCCTTGCCCGTGTAGACGAAGATGCCTTCGTTGCCGTCGAAGAGCGGGGTGTCGCACGTGCGGCCCATGAAGTCGGTATAGAAGGCGAAGCCGCGGTACTTGAGGATGAAGTCGAAAAAGTAGGAGCCCAGGCTGCGCTGCTCGCCGTCGGGCATCAGCGCGCCGTTCTGACCCTGCAGCCGGGCTGCGCGGCTGTTGTAGGAGTAGGCGCCAGCCAGCAGGATGCGCACCTGCTCATCGTATTCGAAGTCGCCTTCGATGACGTCGCCCTTCGACTTGAAACGCCCCAGCGGGTAGAGCTCCAGACGACCCGTGTAGGCCAGTCCTCCGTCGGACGACGTGCTCCAGTTGCGGCCCTCGCCCAGCGTGATGGAGCCTTTGGCCGAGAGGCGGAAGCGCTTGCCGATGCGGCCGTTGTATTCACCGAAGAATCCGAAGTCGCGGTCGAGGTTGAATTCGCTGTTGACGATGCTGCGGTCGACGAACTGCAGGGCACTCGACGAGTTGACGCGGGCGCGGTTGGCCTTGATTTTCGTCTGTCCGAAGCCGATGTTCCAGTGTGCGTTGGGTACGTAGTAGACGATTGCGTCGCGGACGATGTTCGTGTTGCCGTTGGGCAGCTCCTTGGTGTCGTAGGGAGTGAATCCGAGCTGGATGGAGTAGACCAGCTTGGGCGAGTAGATGTAACCGTCGAAGCGCAGGCGCAGCCGCTTGACGCGCGCCTCGGTCTGCGTGAGCGAGAAGTCGCGGTCGAACGAGAGCCCCACCATGTTCTGCATGCGGAAGCGCAGCGTCATCGAGTACCACTTGCTCCGCGGCTGGAAGGTGATGCCCTTGCCTATCTCGATGTTGGGCATCATGCGCAGCAGTTCGAGCAGCTCCTCGTCGGAGTGCTCCGCGTCGGCGAGAGCCGCGATGCTGTCTGCGGGATACTCCTGATGGGCCACTTCGAGGCTGTCGGAATCCGTCTGCGAGGCGCCGTTGACGGTGAATACGGTTTTTCGGAACAGGGAACGCTCCTCCTGGGCGCGAAGTCCCGTTGCGGCGGTCAGACACAACAGCAAAAGCAGGATACGGTGTTTCATCTTGGGGTATTTTGGTTCGGTAAAAGGTTTTGGTTGACGGGAATGGTTTCATTCCGGCTTTCGAGTGACAAAGTTGCGAAATAAATCTGAAACCTTTATGAAACCGATGTTACAATTCGGTTACAGCTCCGGCTTCCCGGTTGCCATGCTGCCGCGGGAGGCCCCTCTGGAGGGGGTGGCTCCCTTCGAAGGGGCCGGGTCATGGCTGCCCGCGAGGCGGAGTTCCCGACCTCCCGTTTGCCATTGAGCCCATCTTTCACTATATTTGTATCAAGCCTGCGGCGCGGAACGGTCTGTCGCCCCTCCTCGGGGAACGGCAGCGTGTTGTCAGACGACATTTTTCAAACACGTGGCTTATGGTACAGGTATTCGGTCGGAGCTTCGGGCTCCGAATCTCGTGGGCGCTGCTGGCGCTGTCACTCTCGGCCTGCGGGGCGGAGCAGAAGGGGGCGGATGAGCCGCTTTTCCCGGCACGTCCGTCGCGCGAAGCCTTCGAGAATTTATGGTGGGAGGAGGTCTCCGGTGCGGGCCTTCGCTTCTGGAGTCAGAGCGACGGCCGGCTGCAGGTGGTGGCCGATTCGGAACTGCCCGGTGCCCGGCTCGAGTGCGACGGTGTCCCGGGGCAGCCGGTGCTGCGGGTGCTCCGCATCGACGGCGACGGTCCCGAAGCCCTGCTCTCGCAGCTCGGGAGGATGCCCGGTTGGGATGCATCGCAGGAGTGTGTCATGCAGGAGGTGGCGAGCGGTCGTCGGGGTGTGCGGCGCTTTGAGCTTCGGCCGGCAGGGGCCTGCGCCGAGGAGTTCCGCCGGCGGAGTGCCGGGGAGCCCGTGCCTGCAACCTGCAGCGGATGGGGTGTGGGCAACAGCGGTATGCGCTATTTCGAGCTGCATGCCAATGCTCCGGGGCGTGCGCTCTTTGTCGAAATCGGCCAAAATGCACCCCTTTTCGACGAGCAGAGCATCGTGCTGCTGCCCGATTCGGTTGTCTTGGGCGGCACGAAGCGCGTCAAGGGGCGGTTGATTATCGGTCACGAGGTCCGTTCGTTCATGGCCGACAACGATACGTGTGAATATTGGGTCATCGACCGCACCGGTCGGCTTGCGGCGGAGTATGACCGTGTCACGGGCGGTGTGAAGAACGGTCGGGTCGTCGAGGCGGAGCTTGAGGTCCGTGATACGGGACCCCGCGATGAGGGTTTTGCGGCCGAATATACGGGCGTCTACGAGGTGACGAAGGTCGTCTCGCTGCGAGCCGGGCAGTAAGTCTCCGTCCCGTGCGGCTGCGCCGTTCCGGCCTTTTTGCTCCGCCCGCCCGTCCCGTGCGGGGCCGGTCCGGCGGTGAAACAAAAAAGCCTGAGTTTCAGAACTCAGGCTTTTCTTCGTTGCGGAGAGTGGGGATTAACTGTGCTGCGCACGCTTTTTCCCCGTCCCCTCGCCGGGGAGGCCCCTGCAACAGGCGAAAAGCCGTGCGGCTGCGCCGTTCCGGCCTTTTTGCTCCGCCCGCCCGTCCCGTGCGGGGCCGGTCCGGCGGTGAAACAAAAAAGCCTGAGTTTTGAGAACTCAGGCCTTTCTTCGTTGCGGAGAGTGGGGATTAACTGTGCTGCGCACGCTTTTTCCCCGTCCCCTCGCCGGGGAGGCCCCTGCAACAGGCGAAAAGCCGTGCGGCTGCGCCGTTCCGGCCTTTTTGCTCCGCCCGCCCGTCCCGTGCGGGGCCGGTCCGGCGGTGAAACAAAAAAAGCCTGAGTTCTCGAAACTCAGGCTTTTCTTCGTTGCGGAGAGTGGGGTAACTGAACCCATATCATAATCGCCAATATATCAACGTATTAAGATTGTAAAAATTTTTAGATACACCGAATAGGCCACAACCTATTTTCGCTGTTTTCCCTTGTATTCACTTGGTTGTTACAAAGTTACGAAAAATTTCCTGATGTTGCAACCGAATTGGAAACGAACCTGCGGATTTTTTTATCGTTTTTGTGGGTATTATGATGTGCCTAAATGTCAATAAATCAATATTCTAGTTGTGACGTTTGAGCCTGGTGCCCAATCCGATATTTCCAGTCCCTGTAACATCCCTGGAAGGTGATTCGGCGGTTCAGTAGGGGATTCGGAAGTAGTCGAGCAGGGCCTTGTAGTTGTCCTGCGCCGTGAGGCAGGTGTCGCGCAGATATTCGCGCACGGCGGGCCACTGTTGCAGACCGCGGTAGTAGAACATCTTGAGGTCGTCGGTGATGATGAAGGGAACGATGCCGGCTGCCAGACACTCCTTGAACATCACAAGGCGTCCGATACGGCCGTTGCCATCCTGAAACGGGTGGATGCATTCGAAGCGCTGGTGCAGGTCGAGGATGTCGTCGAGCGTCTTGTGCCGCCGGGCGTTGTACTCCGCAAGAAGACGCTTCATCTCGCGGTGTACCTCTTCGGGAGGTGTAGTCTCCATGCCGCCCACCTCGTTGGGCAGACGCTTGTAGTCGCCTACGGCGAACCACTCCTTGCGGCTGTCCGACGTGCCGGACTTGAGTTGTGCATGCAGTTCCTTGATGAAGGCTTCGGTGAGCGGCTCCGTGGCCCGGTCGATAATCGTGTCGATGCAGCGGAAGTGGTTCGTGGTTTCGAGGATGTCATCCACCCGCAGCGTCTCGCCCTCGACGCCCACCGTGTCGGTCTCGAAGATGTGGCGCGTCTGGTCGTGGGTCAGCCGGCTGCCTTCGATGTGATTCGAGTTATAGGTAAGGTCAATCTGCGTGCGGTGGTAGATGCCGCCCTTGAGACGCATCGCCTTCTGCTCGCTCAGCACCTCCAGCAGCGGCATGACGTGTCCGGCTCGCGGCTTGCGACTGGGCAATGCGGCATCTGCCGGGATATTCCAGGTCTTGCCCGTAAGAAAGGCCCCCTCAATCTTTCCCGAGGCGCAGTAATTGCGGGCCGTCCGCTCTGCGATACCGTGCTTTGCGGCGAATGCCGCGACTGAAATGTACTCCATAACCGAACGTCGTATCGGCAAGTTAAACGGCCGATTTCCGGCCCAAATATAACGATTCTTGCCGATATCGGCAAATTATAGAAGTTTTGGCCCTGCTATCTGATGGTCTGCCGGGAACAAGAGATGTCCGGGTTTCGGATCTGAAAAACATATAATTGATTCAAACACTGATAAACGAGTGCCGGGGTCATCCCATTTTTGCCGTGGAAACCAAACGCGACAAAGATGGAAAATCAACACACGGATGACCTGTCCCGCATTCTGCGAACGGTCGAAGAGATTCTCGAGATTGTACACTTCATGAAGGATCACCGGAGCCAGCTCGAAGGCGATCCGATCCTCGATTTTGCGGAGGTCTGCCAGTTGCTTCGCCAGAGCGAACGCCAGGTGCGCCGCTTTCGTGAACAGGGGTTGCTTGTCGGCTTCAACATCGGAGCCCGGCGCATGTACCTGCTCTCCGAGGTGCAGGAGTTCATCCGCAAGATGCGCCGCCGTGGAAAACTCGAATCGTTGAATCAATAAATCTGTTACCCATGGAAAACAAACAAAATCCCCGGATCTATCGGCTTGTACCCTCTGAACAGCTCGAACGTCTCATCAAGACGAACTTTCTTTTGAGCAAAAGTTTGCTGCTGTTTGAATACCTGTGCAGTCAAAGCGACGAACCGCTCTTCCTGACGGCCGATGCGGCCTGCGAGGTCCTCGACATTCGCCCCGAAATGCTGACCCGTTACCGTCAAAAACGGTTGATTCGTCCCAAGATCTATCGGCGGCAATTCCTGTACAGCGCCTATGATCTGCTGATGCTCGTTTACCGGATTAACCAGCGCAATCTGCAGAATGCACTGCGGCGTACTCCCCGGATTGTGGTCGGACCGGATGAACAGAAAGTTTGACAGTGGGGTAGAAGGTTATTCCACAAGTGCCGGCCTCGGGCCAAGATAGCGTCGTGCCTGCACCTCGAAGTCCCTTTTCGCACGATCTCCACCCGTCCGGGTCGTATCGTCCGAAAAGTGCCTCCGGTTGGTCCCGCCGCTGTGTTTCTGCCCGTGGCCGGCACCTTCTTTCCTAAATGGAGTCGGTCCATGAACGTATGTCAAACTTCAAAATGGATTTGATATGATTGACCTTCAGAAACACATCTGGGAAGGTTGGACCGTTGGCGACTTTGTCGAGCGCTTGGCTCCCGAGTTGGATCGTATTATGTCGGGACGCAGTTGGCATCGTCCCTTTACCACGAAGCAGGAGCTCGCCACGTGGTGCCGGGAGAATCAGCCCTATTACAAAAAGCACATTCCGGGAGTTGTCGCCTATTTTGCTCGGAGGTATCGTTTACGTTGAAGCAGCAGGAGATGATTTACTACCATCACTTTTATGTTGAGAGCCTGTACCCCGAGAACCGGCGGAGGATTCTCCGCTGGTTGTTTTGCACTTTTAGTGTCTACCTGTGTGAAGCAACGCCTGCGGGTTATAAGGGGCGATTCTACACGCAGAACGACCGCTTCCCGAAAGCAGCTTTCCGTGATTTGACATTCAGTCTTCGAGGCGACCGCTCGTTATGTCTGTGGGTCATCTCATATGACCTGCACACGCTCTATCTTGAGCGGAATATCTATTTTTATGGGATATGGTATGCATGAAAATATAAAATAATTGTTGTCTAATCTTATTAGAGGTATTTGACCTGAACTATTGAGGTTTTGTATGAAAGATACTAAATGAATGGGTCTTCGATTTTGGATAAGACGAGATATATGGTAGCTTCATTTATTGAATATTATCAATTAGTTAATTGAGGAAAAACTACATACATATAACAAGTTTAGAGACCACTTTTACGATTATTGGTTTTTATAATTGCTAATGAAAATTTCTGTTATTCTGTTTCTTTTATATCGGAAAGATATTTATATTAGGGACAGTCGTTTAATTCCGTCATTATGAGTCAATCGGCAGACTGTCCCGGTAATTTTTCCGATTGAACTCATCTTTTTATATTTTCGGCTCCGTTT